>JAKPUX010000390.1 GCA_029554865.1 bacterium
ACCCGGCAGGAAGCCAGGCGAGTCGATGAAGGTCACGATCGGCAGGTTGAAGGCGTCGCAAAGGCGCACCGTGCGCGAAATTTTATCCGCGGAGTCGATATCCATTACGCCTGCCAGCATCATTGGTTCCTGCGAAATGACACCCACCGGACGACCGCCGAGTCTCGCCAAACCAACGATCGCGTTGGGGGCAAAGCCCGCCTGCAGCTCAAGGAAGGAGCCCTTATCCATGATCGCCTCGATTGCCGGGCGCATGCTGTAGGGTACAGTCGGGTCGATGGGGACGAGACTGTTGAGCTCTTCGGCTCTGCGGGTCAGCGGGTCTTTCGTTTCCTGCACCGGGGGTGCATCCACGTTGTTGGAAGGCAGGTACGAAAGGGCTTTGCGCGCCAGGGCGATGGCTTCTTCGTCATTCGCGCCGACCATGTGGCAGTTGCCGCTCTTGGTGAGGTGAACATCAGCGCCGCCGAGTGTTTCCGAATCCACTTCTTCGCCCGTGACGGTTTTGATCACCGCAGGTCCGGTCAGGAACATGTAAGACTTGCCCCTGACCATGATGATCAGGTCGGTCACTGCGGGGGAGTAGGAGGCTCCGCCGGCGCAGGGACCCATGATCAGGCTGATCTGGGGGACAACGCCGGAATAAATGGCATTGCGCCGGAAGATCTCAGCGTAGCCGCCCAGGCTTCTCACGCCTTCCTGAATGCGGGCGCCGCCGGAATCAATCATCCCGATGATGGGGGAACCGGTCTTGACGGCGAGGTCCATCACGCGGCAAATTTTCTGCGCGTGGATTTCCCCAAGCGAGCCGCCCTGGACGGTGAAGTCCTGCGCGTAGACGTAAACGGTGCGTCCATCGATGCTGCCGTATCCGGTCACGACGCCATCGCCGAGGGTATCATCCCCTTCAGCCGGATTCATCTGGCTGGTCATGCCGCCGATTTCGCGGAAGCTCCCGGGATCGAGAAGCAAATCGATCCTTTCACGGGCAGTGAGACTGCCCTTGGCATGCTGCTTTTCAATGCGGCGCTTTCCGCCGCCAA
>JAKPUX010000152.1 GCA_029554865.1 bacterium
AACTGCTCGCAGTTTTCTTTTTGCCTGAATTTCTTATGCGATATTTTCTGAAATCTATTGAGTCTTCGATCACTATCTGGGCAGGTATCGAGTACCGACCGGCCCACTTTTGTGAAAATTGACTTTTTCAGCGACGACTAAGTAGTGTACGCAGTACGGCTTTCAGATTCCACTTTTTTTCTCGCATGAGCATGTAATCGTCGTTCGGTCTCCTCTCTTCAAAACTGAAGAGGATATCTTACTCACTTGTCCCGGGGCGACGCTGACACCCGGTCTCCTTCACATCAAGAGCAGCCCGGTCGCAGGCTGGACCTCGCCCCATGCTGCCAGGTCTGATGATGGGAACCAAATAAAGAGGAAACGGATGATGCGCGAATTGGAAAAAAGCTGTCGCTATCTCTTGCACACGATTCTGGGTCTGCAGCGTGGCGACAAGTTGTTACTGTATACCGATGAGAGCGATGGGCAGGGTACAGCCAAAGCCATCCAGGAGATATCCCTGGCTGATGAAATAAGCGCAGACCTGGTCCCCTTGCAAGAGTTCCGCGACCTCCCGGAAAAAGAAGCCGCCTTGCTGGACAAAATTGCACATGGGAATTACCAAGCCCTCTGCGAACTTTCTTCCCAGTATTTTTATCCTTCACCGGTCTGGAGAAAAGCTGTTCGACAGGGCTGCCGGGTTTTAGCCTTGGGGGCGATGGACAAAGAGGCCTTTGTCCGTTGTGTCGGCAAGGTGGGCCATGAAAAGATTTATGAGTTTGGCTTGCGGCTGTCCGACCTGCTGCGTAAAGCGCGTTGGGTGGAAATTTTTTCCGATGCGGGGGCCAAAATCAGCTGCCAACTTTCGCGTTCACATGGCTTGATCAGTCGAATCGGCAGGAAACTCGGCCTCCAGGCGAACTCGCACGTTTGGACGCCATCCGGTATGTTCACGCCGAGCATTCATGCGACTTTTATGAGTGGGCAGGTGGCCTTCATTGGCATGCCCCATTCGATTCAGGGGACAGCGGTTATCGATGGCTCTCTTTGGCCGCCGGATACGATTGGCAAGCTTGATCACCCCTTGCTTCTTCGCCTTGAAAAGGGCTCGATGATCTCCGTCGAAGGATCCAGTGACAAGGCCATAATTTTGAATCAATGGTTGCAGGGCCGCGATAAGCAGATCAAGCATTTCTGCATTGGCTTTAATCCCGGCGCTCACTTGTCAAAAAACCTTGTCGAAACCGAGCGCGCTTTTGGCCATCTTGGGGTGGGGGTCGGAACTTTTCCATTTCACACTGACGGCATCATAAAGAATCCCACAATAGTTCTCGATGGAACCGTCCTGTTGCAGAATCAAACGTTTCAGGATGCCGGGTTGATGGCGCTGAGCAGGGAACTGGTTGTGGATATTGCCGGGAAAGATGGCTAGCTGAATCGGCCCGTTTGGGTCTATTGCATCTGAGACGATAAAACTGCATTGTGAAGCTAAAGCAGCCGACAGAGCCATTGAATCAGAAGCAAGCCCGATGATTTGGATGGCATAAAAGATTCGCCGGTCCTGGTCCGGGATGTCCTCGGGGGTAGTATGGAAAGGCGGAGCACAGCCAGGGATTTATCCTCAGTCCCCGCATTTTATCGAGACGAGCCTGACTCGGGCAACCAGCTCTTCCGGGATGGAACAGCCCACTTGAGGATTTTCAACGTCAAAGCGATGGATCACCATTGTTTCGATGCCGTCATAGTAATACTCTTTATTGAACTGCTGGAAATCATCCTCATCCAACAGGGGCTTTTCAGTGAAAAGGCCGCTGTAAAATTTCTTGTTTTGCATAAAAATGAAAGGATTGTCCAGCAGAAACTGTCTTGCCTGTTGGCCTCGCGGGTTCATACCGATTAGAATTCCCATGTTGGGTTTGCCAACCAATGTCAATCCCCATTTCCTCTTGTACTGCAGCACCCCATCCTTGAGAAAAGCGCGTGTCATGCCAAAGTGCACCCGGCGATATCCTTTTTCCCGTAAAAAGAGAATTGAATAGTAATAAAGCGCGCTGATCGCGCCTTCCTGAATAAACTGCACATCACCATTCAAGATGCCGATACGCCATAGATAGGCAGTCGATGAAGGATAGATGATCAACATGCCACCCAGATGTTTGCCGTCTTTAGCTACCAGCAAAAGATCCGCACCGTTTAAAAATTCTCTCTCCATGGTCAGGTACGGATCAATGATCGCCTCTGATCCATGGCTTTGGGTGATAAGCGGGACGTACATGTTGGAATAAAATTCCTGCAGGTGCTGCACGTCATTGACAACCTCAAAGGTCAGGTTGTTTTTTCGAATCCTGCGAAGATCCGATTGCAGGCTGGAATTTTTCAACAACCGGTTCATTTCTATCGAGATATCGACATCGGCATGGATCCAGTTGGGTATAAAAAAGCGCTGCTCTTTTTTGAAAACTCGCGACATAAAGAACGGCATCTCAATTACAGAGAGCAGATCTTCATCCTCACAGCGAGAAAGAGTTCGGCTGGCCCGCCACAACCACGTTTTGCTGATAAAACTGGCCTCGCAATCGTCGTCAAAGGCTAATCGCGAAATGAGTTGTCGGGTCTTTTCACTGCCGCTATAATAAATTTTTAACCCCTCTTGCTGTGCATCTCCCTTCCGGGTGATGAGCCAGAGCTCCACTCGCAGCGCAGAAAAAGCCCAACGAAGGTTTGATGCCGTTCTGATGGTCAGTTGTACAAACCCTGGCAAACGATAATAGCTCTGTCTGGCTTTTTGCAAGAGTCGCCCGATGGGGCTGTTCGGTTTCAATTTCATGGCTTGGTCTTGATGAATAAAAAATGAAATCCGGTCTCGTTGACGCCATCTTTTTTCAGATCTGAGCACCCGGACTGGTGATCCCCCAGGGGTGGTTGTTGTCAATCAGAGTCCCTGCGGCTGAACTTTGCGCCGGATGCAGCCAATCTTCTATTCCTAGAGAACCAGTTTGCGCAAGGCTTGGAATGGATATGAATATTGAGTTTGGCGGGAGGTAGAAAAATCGAAGAAATCATCCGGTGTCAAGGGTTTGATACCCAATCATTTCCCTATTTTCAGAGCGTCATGCCAAAGCCGGCATCCGCATCGCCCCCAACTTGCCGAAAAATAACCAATGCAGAACTGAAAAACAAGGAAAATTCCTGAAAACATGCAAATTGGCTGCACCGCTGCGGGATCAACCTGACCAGTCTGTATCGCTCCATGATCAACAATGCTCTGCTGATAAACCGGGCTTCAAAGGATTTGTATGGATTGGCCAACAACAGGAAACAAGTCGCCGCTGCATCCCCTCCTCATCGCCAACCTCAATCCGCACTGTGCTGTCAAAGCCGGAGCCCAGGTGCGGGCATACCCACACCGATTGCACCACTTCGCATGTGAAACGGGATTATTCGAAAATGATCTCTGGACAGAGCAAGTCCGTCCAACTCCTCCATCAGTGAGGCGTTCAGCTCGCTCGTTTGGAGACCAGCCATTCAAAGTATCTCGACCTGATCTGCCGGCTGGCCATGGCCTGCTTGATCGGAGGCACTTTCAGCAGCACGCCCAGTACTGCAGCCATCGCCCGATGGCTGGTGAGCGCACCCTGGTCGAAGATCAGGTTTTGCAGCTTTCCCCTCTCGACGGCCATGACCACCGCGCGGTGGGTGGAATTGAGCGGCGTGATCACGCGGGAGGCCCTGGGCTTGAGGTGAAGGCTTGCTGACGGACAGGACCGGACACACACGCCGCAGCCGAGACAAATGTCTTCAAGGAGATGAGCCTTCTTTTTCTTCGGATGGTGCGGATCACCGGCCGAGACCAGGGCCATCGCCTCAACCGGACAAACCTCCACGCACTTGCCGCAGCCATTGCACCTGCTCTCCTCGATCTCCGGGATGTAGTTGGTCGTATGTACCGGGTGCATCGCCCCGAACCGTTTCGCCGCCAGCATCGCCTCGCAGCAGCACCCGCAGCAGTTACAGATGAACCCTACCGATTCCCGGACATTCTCTCCGAACTGAACCAGATTGTGCTCATAGGCCTGCTGCAGCAGATCGAGACCCTCCGGGACGTCGATCGCCCGGGCGACCTTATGCTTGATCAGGGACTCGGCCGGGCCGTTGAAGGTCATACAGATGTCGAGCGGGGCGCTGCAGGCCTTGCCCAGATGCTCCATCTTGTGGCGGCAGTAACAGACGCCCACAGCGCGGAATCGGGCGCTGCGGATGACCTCACTCGCCCGCTCGTACTCCAGCACGTGCAGGGAGATTTCCGGTGTCAGTGCCGGCTCGTGGACAAAGGTTCGTCCCAGCTGCGTCTGCCCATCTGTAAAGAGCGCCTTGATGAAATCCTCTTCAACATTGAGATATTGATAGAAAAGTTCCGCAAGAACCTTCTGATCGATGTCCGTTCGCACCCGCATCATCGAAAATTCAAAGAATCCCGCCATCGGCGGGGGAAGGGTGTATACCGGCTCACCGTTTTTGTCGACATCGAGCAGAATCCCCTTGTCAGCCAGCTGATCAAGGACGGCCCTGCTCTCGGCGAGCGTAAGCTTCCACACCCTGGCCGCAGCGGCAGCCCGGAAGGGTTTGATGGGGAGAAGGGCGACCAGCTGCGCCTCTCTTTCGGAGAAGAGCAGCTGCAGAATTTTGTAGAGAAGCTCCGAGGGAGGAGCCCCCTGCGGGAACCGGTTCAGACGTTCAACAAGATCTTGGTAGGCGGAACGGGAGGCGAGATGAGCCATAAAGTGCTCCTATACTCTGCTATTTGTCCCCGGGATCGGCGGATTCACCTTTCTTTTCGAGGGGAGTTCCATGCAGCGCCCCTCCTTGAGCCAGTGGACCATCAAAGACTGGTCTTGCCGCTGCCGACTTGCGCAAAATTAGCCAAACAGCAAAGGAAAATCAAGTTAAATGTAACAAGAAACATCGAATCACGCGAAATTCCGACAGGATCAACCTTGCCTGCGGAATTAAAGGAAGGACGATTTGCAGGACTTGCCATTTACAAGCGATGCCCATCCTGCCGCCATCGATCTGTTCCCCCTATTCCCCCGGGTGATATGCACGGCATCAAGCCGGACAAGGGACCCGCGCATTATTAAACAGGTCTTGCTTTTCTTCAATATATTGAGTTATTTTATTCTACAAATTAAGTAGATTGACCCTTCACGAAATATCACCAGCCTTTTTATTCTTTGTAACGGAAGTGTTTTATTCTACCGAGTCAACGCCAGGCAGATTGCCGACTCTGAAAGGATAACCATGAATCTGAACAATAAAGCCATTTCATCATCTCCGCTACTAATCCTGCTCTCCGCCTTATGGCTGTTTGGCCCAGCGTACGGGCAGCAGGACACTCTCAGCATTAAAGTCGGTGCAGACGCCTACTGGTGGGCGGGGGTGATCAATCAAGGCAACAGGATGCCGCTGACCGCAGCCTGGCAGGCAGATCTGAACAGTAACTATGGCAATCAGGCACAGCCGCTGATGCTCTCCAGCAAGGGCGAGGTGATCTGGTCCGACCGCCCCTTCAAGATCGATTTTGCCCCGGGCAAGCTGAAGATAACGGGTGAGGTCGAGTATTCCAAAGGGCATGGCACGCTCAAGGGGGCCTACCTCCATGCCAGCCGGAACTATTATCCGCCTTCCGGCAAAATGCCCGACTCGCTGCTGTTCAGCCATCCCCAGTACAATACCTGGATCGAGCTGATGTATGATCAAAACCAGCGGGACGTCCTGGCTTACGCCGGCCATATCATCGCCAACGGGTTTCCACCCGGCGTGCTGATGATCGATGACAACTGGCAGGAGGATTACGGCAAATGGAATTTTCACCCCGGACGCTTCCCCGAACCCAAAGAGATGGTCGATCAACTGCACGCGATGGGCTTCAAGGTGATGGTCTGGGTGTGCCCCTTTGTCAGTCCGGACTGCGATGTCTACCGGGAGCTGGAGAGCAAGAAGTATCTCGTCACCAACCAGAACGGAGAGCCGGCAATTGTGCGCTGGTGGAACGGCGCCAGTGCCCTGCTCGACTTGACCCATCCCGATGCCTTTCGCTGGTTCCGCTCACAACTGGACCGTCTGATGAACGAGTACGGGGTTGACGGCTTTAAACTGGACGCCGGGGATTTCGAGTATTACCAGGATGTGCATTCCTGGAAGGCGGATGCCCGGCCGGAGGAGCACTCGGAGCTGTTCGGCAAAATCGGCCTGGCTTATCCCCTGAATGAGTACCGGGCGATGTGGAAAATGGGCGGCCAGCCGCTGGCGGAGCGGCTGCGGGACAAGCAGCATGGCTTTCGCGATCTGCAGCTGCTGATCCCGAACATGCTGACCGCCGGACTGATGGGCTACTATTTTTCCTGTCCAGACATGATCGGCGGCGGCGAATTCACCTCCTTTCTGGATGATGCAATCCTTGATCAGGAATCGATCGTCCGCTCCGCGCAGTGTCATGCCCTGATGCCGATGATGCAGTTTTCGGTGGCCCCCTGGCGGGTTCTGGGTGAGAGCCACCTCGCCGCTGTCAAAAAAGCGGTGGCGATCCGGGAACGATTCAGCGGGTATATTCTGGAGCTGGCCGCACGGGCGGCCAAAACCGGCGAGCCGATCATGAGACCACTCGAGTATGCCTATCCGGATCAGGGCTGTGCGACGATCACCGACCAATTTTTGCTTGGTGAGCGGCTGCTGGTGGCGCCGATACTGACCAGGGGGGCAGTGACGCGAGAGGTGGTCATCCCAACGGGGCGCTGGAAAAGCTTCGACGGCCGGATCGTCCGGGGACCTAAGCGAATCACCGTCCAGGCCGGGCTGGATGTGCTGCCCTATTTTGAACGGCTGCCATAGCGCGCCCGACGCAAGCGGCAGTCAGCGGCCAGGCGCCGCTGAGCCGGCTCGGGAGTGAACAGAGCAGCATCCCCAAAATGAAAATGCCCTCCGGTGTGGAGGGCATTTTTCTTTACAGCGGATTGAGGTCACTTCATCAGAATCATCTTCCGGGCGGCAATGAAATCGCCGGAGTGCATCCGGCAGATGTAGACCCCGCCGGCGAGTTGCCCGGCTTCGAACCCGACCTGATGATGGCCCGCCGCCATCTCCTGATCGAGCAAAATCCGAACCTCGCGGCCGAGCAGGTCGTAGAGAGCGATCCTGGCCCATTCCGCCCTGGGCAGGGAAAAGGCGATCCGCGTCGAGGGATTGAAGGGATTGGGCCAGTTCTGGCTCAGGGAGTATTCCAGGGGCAGCGCGCCCTCACCGCGCACAGAGGTAAGGGTCAGCGAGACCTCGTTGCCGGGCAGTGAGGTGAGCGAATCTTTGGCCGCCCTGACCCGCCAGGTGTAGCTCTCCCCCTTTTGCACGGTGCTGTCGGTCCAGGTGGTCGCACCGCTCGCGAGCGTAACGAGCATCGCAAACTCACCCTGAGCACCCGCCTTCCGCTCGACCACATAGCCCCCTTCCACCTTCGAACGGTCTCTCCAGGTGAGCACAGCCTGATAGGCACTGTTAACCTGGACGGCGAGGTCGCTCGGGGCGATGATGATGGTAAAGTCGCCGGTCGCGCTCCACGCGGCCGTGCCGGCAACATTGCGCGGCTGCACCCGCCAGTAGTAGTGTACCCCCTCGGTTGTGCCGTTGAGATTGCGGCTGGTATCCGAGGTCACCGCGGAGGAGATCAGGCGGTTGAAGGAGGCCTGGGCGGAGAGCTGCAGCCAATACTCGGTGGCGTTTTCCGCCCTGCTCCATTTCAGTTGAATATAGTCGGCGCGGTTGGGCAGGGGCGTGGCGGCGACCAGCCGGGTCTCCCCCGGCATGGGAATGTAGGTGGAAAAGCTCCACTGGGGGCTCCAGGGCCCGACGGATCCGGCGCTGTCCTGCACCCGCACCCGCCAGTAGCAGCGCATCCCCCTGGGCAGCCCGGTGAGGATTTTCAGGGTATCCGCCGTGGAATCGCGGACGGCAACTGCGGCGAAGAGGGGGTCGTCGGACATCTCAAAGAGGTAACGCGCCGCCCCTTCCACCCGGCTCCACCGGCAGGTGACCTCGGCGCCGAGCTCGGTCTGCTGATCGGGCGGTTCGAGGAGCAGAGCACGGCCGAAAAAGGAGGCGCCGCTGCCGAGCACCGGCGTATTCCATTTGATCCAGTTGGCGAGGCTGGTGGTATAGCCGGGATGGATGGCATAGTCGGTCGGGGTCTCCTCCACACCCAGCAGGAAGCGGTCGATGAAGGCACCCACCTCGGGGCGCTGGGTGTCCGGGAGATTGCAGTGGTTGTGCCCGCCCACCTTGGAGAAGCCGAAGCGCTCCGGCACGCCGAGGGCCTGCCAGACCTCGCGGGCGGCCATGCAGCTGACGTAGCCGGACTCTTCGGCCAGCCACTCCATGTCTGGATTGCCGAGCAGCAGAAAAGCGCGGGGGGCGATCAGGGCCATGACCTCGTGCTGGTCGATGGGCAGCCGGGTTACGGCGTTGTTGAACTGGGTCAGATCCTGATGATACCAGCCGTAGCTCTGGGCGTTGCGCAGGGTCTCGCGGCTGCCGCTCAGGGTTTCAGTGACGCGCCAGGCGGCATCGCCGCCGCCGCCCGGTTCCTGGGCGAGGGTGAGGGCGATGCGCTCATCGAGCGCTCCGGAGTAGAGGGCGATCTTGCCGGCGAAGGAGCAGCCGGTTACGGCGAGGCGGCGGGTGTCGATCTGCGTCTCCGGCAGCCGCTGCAGTCCGTCGATGAGGCGGCTGATCCCCCAGGCCCAGGCCGTGAAGTAGCCCACTTTGGTATCCGGATAGAGGGTGTAGAATCCCCCCTGGCCGCGGCCGCTCTGGGTCCAGGGCGCCACCTCGCCAAAGTTGTAACTAATGGTGGCGACGCAGCGGCTGGTGAAGAGCTCGGCGGGCAGGCTGCCGGTGCCGCCGCCGACGCCGATGACGGCCGGGTAGGGGGCACTGCCACAGGCGGGGAGGGTGATCACCGCCGTCAGGGTCAGGGATTTGCCGCCCTCCACCACCGTCACCGTGAGGCGGTTGCCGGAGAGGGAGGCTGTCAGGCTGTCCGGCGCGGGCGGTTTCTCCCCGAGCTGATAGTGCTGCAGCATGGCGCTGATCTCAGCACGCCGCCAACGCCAGTCCAACTTGTGGGCGACACGGCCGCGGCCGTCGGACCAGGCGAAGGGATCTGGAAGAGCGGGAATGACCGGCAGATCGCCGAAGGCGGGCAGAAAGGGGGGAGGACACTCCGCCCCGGTATTTTCGACATCGTAGACCAGGGGCATCTCCTGGGCGGCGAGGGGCAGGGAGGCCGCCAGGCTCAGCAGGATGATAGAATACAGCAGCACTTTTTGCATACACTCTCCGAAAGTTCACTGAAATGCAAATCACCCCCGGCGGCCGAAACCATGATGACCGCTCGCAGCCAAGTTAGCCATTAAAGCGGCCAAATTCAAGCAAAAAGGAGTAGCGTTCCGCCGGGAGAGGGAGAAGAAAAATATTGCATAAGGAGGTGCATCTGCGTAACTTCCCCTGTTCACAGTGGTGCCCCTGCATCATGTACTCTCTCCCTGATCAGCCGACGGAGTTCCCCCATGTACAGACACTGGCTCTTCCTGCTCCTGCTCATCCCCGCTCTCCTTTCTGCGCAGAGCGTGGTGATCAACGAAATCGTCGCCTCCAACCAAAAGACGATCGACGATGAAGACGGAGATGCCTCCGACTATATCGAGCTCTATAACAGCGGCGCCGCAGCGCTCCAGCTCGAGGGCTACGGACTGAGCGACGATCCCAAAACCGTCAAGTGGCATTTCGGCGCCGCCCTTCTGGCCCCCGGCGAACATCTCATCGTCTTCGCCTCGGACAAGGACAAAAAGGGCGTTTACTGGCATACCAATTTCAAGATCAGCGCCTCGGGCGAAACCGTCGTGCTGACCGACGCCGCCGGTGCGGTCGTCGACCGCATCGATGTGCCGACCTCGAGCGGGGACATCGCCTGGGGCCGCACCGGCGACGGCGCCTCCGCGTGGGCCTTCCAGACGCCCTCGCCCGGCGCTGCCAACATCGGCAAAATCATCCTCCCCTACGCCGACCCGGTGACAGTCTCCCCGCCGGCGGGCTTTTATCCTGCGGCTGTGAACGTCACCCTCTCCGCCGCGGGTAACCGCATCTACTACACCCTGGACGGCAGCGATCCCGACTCCGCCTCGGCGCTCTACACCGGCCCGGTGAGTGTGGCGAAAACCGCGGTGCTCAAGGCGGTGAGCGTCGAAACCGGCCACCAACCCTCCCGGTGCGCTCACGCCACCTATTTCATCAACGAAACCAGCAAGCTGCCGGTCGTCTCACTGACCAGCGATCCCGCCAACCTCTTCGATTATAACACCGGCATCTACGCCGACGGACCCGGCTGGACGCCGGCGGCCCCCCACCATGGCGCGAACTACTGGATGGACTGGGAAAAGCCGGCCCATGTCGAGTTCTTCGATGATGACAAAAAGCTCGGTTTTTCGGAGGAGTGCGGCATCGCCATCTACGGCGCCTATACCCGCTCTTTCCCCCAGAAATCGATCTCGGTAAAATTCAAGAGCGACTACGGCGTCAACGGCATCGACTATCCGCTCTTCCCCGACCTGGCGCTGACAAGGCACAAGGCCTTTGTGCTGCGCAACTCGGGCAACGATTTTCAGTATACCCACTTCCGCGACGCCATGATGCAGACCCTGATTCAGGACCTCGACATCGACTATCTGGAGTACCGGCCCGCCAACGCCTTTATTAACGGCGAATACTGGGGCGTCTACAACATCCGCGAAAAGGTCAACGAACATTACATCGCCAACCACCACGGCGTCGATCCCGACAACATCGACATGCTCGAGGGCAACATGGAGGTGATCCACGGCGACACCCAAAACTATCAGGAGCTGATCGATTACCTCTCAACCCGGGACATGACCAGCGACGCAGCCTGGGAGTATGTCAACCGCATGATCGATCTGGACGAATGTCTGCTCTACTGGGCGGCGGAGGTCTATTACAACAGCCAGGACTGGCCCGCTAACAATGTCAAGTACTGGCGCGAACGCAGCGAGAACGGCAAATGGCGCTGGATCCTCTTCGACCTCGATTTCGGCTTCAATCTGTACGAGACCACCGGCCAGTCCGAGAACCACCTCTACTACCTGCTTTCGGGCATCGAGACCCGCCCCGGCTCCAATCCCCCCTGGTCCACCCTGCTGCCGCGCAAGCTGGTCGAGAATCCCCGGATCAAAAACCAGTTCATCAATCTCATCGCCGATCTGCTCAATACCCACTTCGAGAGCACCCGGGTGGTCAATACCATCAACGAGATGGCCGCGGCGATCACCCCGGATATCGCCCGGCACCGGAAGCGCTGGGGGATCAGCGAAAAGACCGCCAGCGACCACGTCAAGCGCATGACCACCTTCGCCCAGGAGCGGCCGAACTATCTTCGCGGTTTTGTCCGCGATTTCTTCAAATGCGGCAGCCCGGGCACCCTCACGCTCAACACCACAACCGGGGGGCGGGTGCGGCTCAACTCCCTCACCTTCACGGCGGACAAGCTGCCCTGGTCGGGCAGCTATTTCACCGGCAATCCCATCCATCTCACCGCTATCCCGGATCCGGGCTGGAAATTCGCCGGCTGGAGCGGCTCCTCCGCCTCCACCGACACCAGCCTGAGCCTGCTCGTCGGCCGAAACTCGAGCCTGACGGCCACTTTCGCCGCCATCAGCAGCGGGGTCGAGGCCGCGGGGAACGCCCTTCCGCAGCGGCTGGAACTCCTGCCCAATTACCCCAATCCCTTCAATCCCTCCACCACCATCGCCTTCGTCCTGCCCGCGGCCGGACCGGTCTCACTCAGGATCCACGACCTGCTCGGACGGGAGGTCGCCCTGCTGATTTCCGGCAGCATGCCGGCCGGCGCACACAAGGTGCAGTGGGACGCTGGCGGAGCAGCAGGCGGAATCTACTTCTGCCGGCTCGAGGCGGGGGGAACAGCTCAGAGCAGAAAGCTCATCCTGATGCGCTGAGGGCGGCAGCGGGATCGGAAGAGGATCCCACTGCCGCCCTCAGGGGTGGCCTTGCCTGTGCAGATTTCCTAACGGGTCGTAAATTTGTAGATGGTGCGGGTCTTGTAGGTCTCGCCGGGATTGAGCACCGTGGAGGGGAAAGCGGGCTGGTTGGGCGAATCGGGATAGTGCTGGGTCTCCATACAAAAGCCGGAGCGAAAGCCGTAGACCTGGCCGGCCTTGCCGGTGAGAGTGCCATCGAGAAAGTTGCCGGTATAGAACTGCAGCCCGGGCTCGGTGGTGAGGACCTCAAGCACCCTGCCGCTGAGGGGCTCGAACACCGCAGCCACCTTGCGCATGCTCCCCATCGCGCCGTTCAGCACCCAGTTGTGGTCATAGCCGTTGCCGCGTTTGATCTGCACATCCTCGTCATTGATGCGCGCCCCGATCGCAGTCGGTGTGCGGAAATCAAAGGGGGTGTTGTCGACCGGCGCCAGTTCTCCGGTCGGGATGAGGCCATCGTCGACCGGAGTGTAGCGGTCGGCATCGATCTGCACCTCATGGGCGAGGATGTCGCCCACCCCGGCGAGGTTGAAATAGGTGTGATTGGTCAGGTTGACCACCGTCTTTTTATCAGTGATTGCGGTATAGTCGATCTCCAGCTCATCCGCTTCGGTCAGGGTGTAGATCACCGTCGCGGTGAGGTTGCCGGGATAGCCCGCCTCCCCGTCCTTGCTCACATAGGTGAGAGTGAGGCTTGGCTTGCCGGGCTGGACCGGTCCCGCCGTCCAGAGCACCTTGTCAAAGCCCCTGGGGCCGCCGTGGAGGTGGTTGGCGCCGTTATTGACCGGCAGGGTGTAGACCGTGCCGTCCAGCGCGAAGGCGCCTTTGGCGATGCGGTTGCCATAGCGGCCGATGAGGGCGCCGAAATAGGGGACCGCGTCGGTGTAGCCTGCGAGCGCGTCAAAGCCGAGCGCCACATCGCCCATCGTGCCGTTGCGGTCGGGCACGATGATGGTGGTGACGACCCCGCCCCAGGGGGTGATCTTGACGGTGGTGCCGCGGCTGTTCTTCAGGGTATAAAGAGCGACTGCCTGGCCTTCGGCGGTCTGACCGAAGGGGGCGGAAGAAATGGAAGGCCCTTCAGCCTCGCCGGGCTTGTTGCAGGCGGAACCCAGCGTCAGCAGGAGCGCCGCCGCCAGGGCGATGATCAGGATTACACTGCGTTTCATCACTTCTCCTTGTTATGCATTCTCCCTGCCCTCAGGCAAAGGGATTCTCCGTAGGATAATAGACTCCCCGGGGCTGATTGAA
>JAKPUX010000059.1 GCA_029554865.1 bacterium
GTGGTCTTTGTGGCCGGGCCTCCCCGCCAGATGGCCGCCCACTCCAGCAGCGCGATCACGGTCAACGCCGGAACCCTGGCGCGCGACTCCCTGGCAGTGCTGGTCACTGACGCCCTGAACAATCCGGTAGCCGACATCCCGGTCACCTTCACAGTCATCAACGGCAGCGGCTATCTGCTCGACTCCCGCCTCGCCGCCTTCACCACACGTTCGAATGGACTGGGCATCGCGAGCACACGCTTTGTGGCGGGGATCAAGCCCGGCGAAGCGACCGTGATCCAGGCCGCCAGCAGCCACCCCCAGCTGGCGAAGGTTCAGGTCAATTATGTCATCACCGTGGTGCCGGGCCTGCCCGCCCAGGTGAAAAAATATGCCGGTGACGGCCAGACCGGTCAGGCGGGCGGCGAACTGCCCATCCCCCTGCAGGTGCGGGTGATCGACAAGTCGGGTGAGCCGGTGGCCAACATCGCGGTCCGCTTTACTGCCCAGGACAGCGGCGCAGCTATCAATCCCGCCGAGCCGGTTCTGACCGACTATCGCGGACTGGCGGGTGTGCGCTACCAGCTCGGCTACCGAGCCGGGGAACCGCCCCAGATCATCGACGCCCAGATCTCGGGCACGACCTTCACCGCCAGCTTTATCGCCTACGCCACCGGCCAGGGTCCCAAACAGCTCAAGGTGGTGGCGAGCGCTCTCCAGAAAGGGACTGCAGGCAAACCCTCGCCCGCCCCCATGCAGGTGGCCGTCGTCGACGATTTCGGCAACGGCGTGGCCAACGCCCCGGTCAGCTTCCGCCTCGCCGACAACAACGGGGGCAGCCAGGTCATCCTCGACTCGGTGCGCACCAACCTCAGCGGCATCGCCACCCTGCAGCCGCTGCTGCCGACCCGGGTCGGGGAGTACATCTACATCGCCACCTCACCCCTGCTGCCGGGCCAGTCCGCCGCCTTTTACTGCACGGTCGGGCCGGATGCGGCCTACCGCCTGGCCAAATTCGCCCATGATTACCAGTCGATGACCGCCGGGCGTGAACTCATCTACCCGGTCATCGTCCGGGTGAGCGATCAATACGACAATCCGGTGCCGGACGTGGCTGTCCAGTTCACGACCATGCCCAACAGCGACAACGGTGAGCCCCTGACACCCACGGCCATCAGCGACAACGAAGGACTGGCGGCCGGCCGCTGGCGGCTCTCCTCCCAGCCCAAAACCAACAGCCTGATGGCCAACCGCTTCGGCCTGCGCGACAGTCCGGTCTGGTTCACCGCCTCCGGCGTGCTCAACCAGTTCCCCGAATTTAAAGAGCTGCCCGTCTCGCCCCTGCGTATCGAGTACAACCGCAGCTTTAGCATGACCATTCAGGCCGTCGACGACGACGGGGATGCCCTCCGCTACAGCCTGAAAATGGACCCGCCGGTGGCGAATGCCCTCTTTGATTCGGCCGCCAGCCGGACCTTCACCTGGAAACCGACCGTTCGCCAGAAGGGAGAGTACCAGATCAACCTCCGCGTCGAGGATGGACGCGGCGGATTTGACATCGATTCCCTGCTGGTAAGTGTGGTGGGCGATTCGGCCCCGGTCTTCACCTCGACCTATCCGGTCGAACGGCAGGTCAAGATCACCAGGCCCGCCAGCCAGCTTTTCACCTGCGCGGCGATCGATTACGACAACGATCCGCTCACCTTCAGCTGGTATATCGACGGCGTCAAAAAAGCCGCCGGTCCGCGCTTCGAGTTCCGCAGCGACGAACACGGCGACGGCGCTCATTATATCTGGGTCACCGCTTTCGACGGCATCAAGGAGGTGAGATCCGAGCTGTGGGAGATCGATGTTGCGACCAGTGTGGAGTTGAGCTCTTTCACTGCCGCCGCGGAACCCTGGAAGGGGGTCGTGGTGAGCTGGAGCACCAGCCACGAGGCTGGCAACCTCGGATTCGAACTCATGCGCAGCACAGCCGCGCGCGGGGAGTATATCCGCATCACCCGCCAGCTCATTCCCAGCCGGGAGGACGGGCGCTACCACTACCAGGACAGCAGCGCCGTGGCGGGCGAACGCTACTATTATATGATCGAGGATCTCGACCGCAGCGGTGTGCGCACCTTGCACGGGCCGGTGGAGGTGATGCTCCAGCTTCCCGCCACCTACGCCCTGGAGCAAAATTTTCCCAATCCCTTCAATCCCGAGACCGCGGTGCGGTTCCAGCTGCCGCGATCGGAGCGGGTGCAGCTGATCGTCTTCAATCCCCTTGGCCAGCAGGTGCGCGTTCTGGCCGATGGCAAGCTGGAGGCGGGCTATCATGCGGTGAATTGGGATGGCCGCGGCGAGAGGGGTGAGCGGGTGAGTTCGGGGATCTACTATTACCGGCTGGTGACCCCCCGTTTCCAGGCGGTCAAGAAGATGGCCCTGGTGAAATAGGAGGTGATGGTCTTGAAAAAGGGCCGCGGCGGATGCCGCGGCCTTTTTTTTATTCAAGCGCGTGGGCCGACGCACACCTGCGGCCATTTTGTTGATATTTTTTCTTGACAAAAAACCAACGTTTGCCTAACTTAATGTGCAGCTATTCCGCGTGCGCAGCCGGCCGGGGGCTGCGCCTCTCCCCCTATCGAGAAAGGATATCCCATGAATCTAACCGGGCTGGACTGGGGCATCGTCGCTGTGGTGATTGTTTTCATCTTCGCCAGCGTCTACGCCAGCCGCACCTTCATGCGCAGCGTCGCCGACTATCTCTCCGCCGGACGCACCGCCGGGCGCTACCTCATCAGCGTCTCGCAGAGCATCGCCGCCCTCGGGGCCATCACCGTCATCGCCAACTTTGAGATGAACTATCAGGCCGGCTTTCCCATGACCTGGTGGGGCTTCACCATGGGCGTCGTGGTCCTCTTCATCACCATCTCGGGCTGGGTGGTCTACCGCTTCCGCGAGACCCGCGCCATGACCATGGCCCAGTTCTTCGAGATGCGTTATAGCAAAAACTTTCGCATTTTCGCCGGCGCTCTCGGCGTCATGGCTGGCATCATCAATTTCGGCATCTTTCCGGCGGTCGAGGCGCGCTTTTTCATCTATTTCTGCGGCCTGCCCGATACCTTCTCCCTTCTCGGAGTGGAGATCTCGACCTTCGCCTTCACCGTCTTTCTCCTCCTGGCCATCTCCCTCTACTTTGTCTTCACCGGCGGCCAGATCGCCATCATCATCTCCGATTTCATCCAGGGAGCCTTTGTCAACATCGTCTTCGTGGTCATCATCCTGCTCTTCTTCAGCCTCTTCTCCTTCGACCAGCTTTTTCAGGGGCTGCAGACCGCTCCCGCCGACGCCTCGATGCTCAATCCCTTCAAGACCAGCCAGGCCAAGGATTTCAATTTCTGGTTCTTTCTTATCGGGGTGTTCGGGGCGATCTACAGCGTCCTATCATGGCAGGGAACCCAGGGCTTTAACAGCTCGGCCAAGACCGCCCATGAGGCCAAGATGGCCGGGGTGCTCTCCAACTGGCGCGGCATCCCCCAGGTGATTTTTCTGCTCTTCATCCCGGTGGCCGCCTACACCCTGATGCACCATCCCGATTTCCTCGCCAAGGCCGGCCACGTCAAGGGAGTGCTTGGCACCGTCAACGACCATGTCCTTGAGAGCCAGCTCACCGTTCCACTGGTGCTCACCCAGCTGCTGCCCAGGGGCATTATGGGCGCCTTTGTGGCGGTTATGCTGATGGCCTCCATCAGCACCCTCGAGTCCTACATGCACTCATGGGGGAGCATCTTCGTCCAGGATGTGGTGATGCCCATCCGCAAAAAGCCCCTCACCCCGCAGCAGCACATCAAATATCTGCGCCTCGCCATCGCCGGGGTTGCCCTCTTCGTCTTCGCCTTCAGCAACATCTTCCGCCAGACCCAGTACATCCTGCTCTTCTTCGCGGTCACCGGGGCCATCTATGCAGGCGGCTCGGGCGCGGTCATCATCGGCGGACTCTACTGGAAGCGCGGCACAGCGGCAGCGGCCTGGTCGGCGATGCTCACCGGCTCCTTCATCGCCGTCAGCGGCACGGTCATCCCCTCGATCCTCAAGGCCAATCCCGGCCTCGGGGATTCGCTGCCCTGGCTCGCCGCCCTCGGGGCGATCAACGGCCAGATCTTCTGGTTCCTCGCCATGGCCAGCGCTATTCTCGTCTACATCCTGGTCTCCCTGCTCGGGCCAAGGCACGAGTACAACATGGACCAGCTCCTCCACCGCGGCCGCTATGCAGTCATGGAGGATGCCATGGCCGCCTCCTCCGAACCGGTCAAGGGCTGGCGCATGCTCGGCATGAACAAGCTTTTCACCCGCGGCGACAAGTTCATCTATATCGCCTCCTACGCCTGGACCTTCCTCTGGTTCATCGTCTTCGTGGTCGGCACCCTGCTCACCTTGACCGGGGGCATATCCGACCTCAGCTGGATGCGTTTCTGGTACATTTACATCATCGTCGGCGTGGTGATCTCGGTGATCGTGGTGATCTGGTTCACCACCGGCGGCCTCATCGACATGCGCCGTATGTTCGCCGAACTCCACACCCGCGTCCGCGACCACAGCGACGACGGCACAGTGCGGCGCGAAACCGACGCCAACTGAGATCAGCAGGATCCCGGAGCTAGCGCGCGGGCGGCTCCGGGACCGGGCTCTGATCGACATATATAAGCTCGTCGACCGGAAAATTCAGCGCCCGCGCCTTTTCCACCAGTTGTGTCAACACCTCATCGGGAAGCCGGGGTTCGCGGGCCAGTATCCAGAGATATTTGGTGCTGTTGCTGCAGATCAGCACTCGCGAATAGGCCTCATCGAGGTCGATGATGTTGTAGCCGCCGTAAAAAGGACCGAAAAAAGAGACCTTGAGCCTGCCGACACTTTGGTCGCCGACGAACTTGGCCTTGCCCACCGCCTCCTTCCACTTTTTCTTGTCCTCCTGATAACCCCGGTTGACCACCCGCACGCTGCCGTCCTTGTTTATGGAATAGTTGGCCGTCGCGCGGCTGAGCCCCCGCTCGAATGAGTGGTCCAGACGCGCAATCTCGTACCAGTCGCCGAGATAGCGGTCAAGGTTAAAATTCTCGACCGGAACCGCGCCCGGGGGCAGGCTGCCGGCACAACCGGCGAGTCCCGCCAGCAGGGCTAAACAGAGCAGTTGTTTCATGGTTTGAACTCCTTGCCTAATATTGAATAGTGAGAGTTGGGACAAGAATTGCCTGACAATATGCCAAAATTATTCCTCTTTTCCACGGCAATTCTTTCCAGGGTTCCCCCCGGAATCTGGCTCCCACCCGACACCTGGCGCCGCTTGCGCCCCCGAAATTCAGCTGGGTGCGAGCCCTGCCTTCTTCGGAGATTGTGCTCCGTTTTTTGACATTTTCATGACACTTTTTGTCCGAATTTTACTAAATTAGGACAAAAGCGGGGCCTCAAAATGTCAAAATGGTTCCACATACCCACCGCCCGACTGAGCATCCTCTTTCTTGCCTCCACTCTTGTCCCGGGACTGCTGCTCTCCTATTTTGGCATCCAGACCATCTCCCACCAGCGCGAGCTCACCGAAAAAAGAGTGCTGGAGACCCAGAATGAATTCTGTCAAAATATTTCGCAGCAATTCGATCAGCAGCTGCAGAAGAGCGCAGAGCTTTTTTTCGCCGCCGCTGCCCGTGGCGCTGACCCGCATGAGCTGAACGAACAGCGGCATGAGATCCCTTTTCTCGTCCGTGCGTTTAAAATCTCCGCGGAGGGCCGCTTCCTCTACCCCTTTTACCTTTCCACTGTAGCGACGACGACTGGACGGCACCACCCCACTTCAGCCTTTGTCGAGACGCTTCGCCTCGCCCAGCAATATGAGTATGACACCTCCCGCCTCCCCGATGCCGTGAGTTTCTATCAACAGGCTTTCGCGACGGCACGCCGTCCGGTTGAAAAAGCCCAGGCCCTGAACGGCCTGGCACGCGTCCTGACAAAACAACACGAATGGGTGCGAGCCGGACAGTACTATCAAATGCTGGTGCAGGATTTTGGAACGCTCGTGGATGAGACCGGGGTGCCCTTTGCCGATTACGCCTTGCATCAGTTGGTGAGGATCGCGCGCAATGAAAGACGCCCGGCTGCACTTGCTGAGATCAGAGTCCTCCTTGAACAGATCAGCGAAGGCCACCTGCCGATCTCCACGCAATTTGCGGTACTGCGCGGCGAGGTTGAAGAAGCACTGCCAACGCTCTTCCCGGCAGATGAGGAGGAGCGGGAAAATATTACCCGTCTCTTGGCGAAAATTACAGCGGCTGAGGAATTCATCGCGCGATACCATCCCCTCCTGGCTAATTACGCCGACGGCAAGCGCGACAACGTTATCCCTTTGAACGAATATGATGTACTGCAATGCGACGATGCCGATACTCCCTGCCTGCTCATTATTGATCCCCATTCAACGCCGTTTCTGGGATTCTCTTGTAATCTGGCGCGTCTGTTCGAAATGCTGGTTGCACAACATAATCCATCGAGTGTGATTCCCCATCTGCAAATAAAGATCATCAGACGCCAGGATGCTGCAGATACGCCCAAACCCTACAGCCAGATACGGGAGCTAAGCATCTACGCACCGGACTGGCGCATCGCTGCTGCTCCCCAAGATCCCGAGCAAGTGATGCGTTCCATCCGCAACCGGCGATTGACCTACAGCATCACCCTAGGTTTTCTTATCCTGGGTATGATTCTGGGCATCATTCTCGCCTTTCGTGATATAACCCGCGAACGCGCTCTCTCACAGCTGCGTGCAGAATTTGTCTCCAACGTCACCCATGAACTTAAGACGCCATTGACCGCTATTCGCATGTTCGCTGAAACCCTGCGTCTCGGGCGTACCCGCTCCTGGCGGGAACAGGACGAATACCTTAACATCATCATCAACGAGAGCGAAAGGCTGACCAGGCTCATCGACACGGTCCTCGATTTTGCTCGCATCGAGCGGGGACAGAAAGAGTATTCCCTGCGCTTGATCGATCTCTCGCAGACCGTAACCGACGCACTTGAGACCCTCCAGTTTACACTAAGAGAGGGCGGTTTTGCCGTCACCAAAGAGATTGAGGTCGGCGTTGAGCTCCAGGCCGATCCCGACGCCATGAAGCAAGCCCTTCTCAATCTGCTCAGCAATGCGATCAAATATGGTGGCAGCCGGCGGGAGATCGCGCTGCGGCTGCGCCGTCAGGGCTACAGCGCGGTTCTGCAGGTGGAAGACCAGGGCATCGGCATAGCCGAAAATGAGCTGGAGGATATTTTCACCCCCTATTACCGCGCCGGCGGCAGCGAACAGAACACTCGCAGCGGAGCGGGA
>JAKPUX010000060.1 GCA_029554865.1 bacterium
CAGCGACTATCAGGAAAACCGCCGCCAGCGCCTCGGCAAGGCCGCGGACGTCCCCCATCGGGTCAAATACAAGCGCCTGACCCGATAATCCGGAAATGCCCTAAAACCGGGAGCGACAAATCCCCATCGGGTCAATTACGACCAGTTGACCCGATGGTCCCATCAGATTCAACTGCAAGGCTCACCTGAGCATCAGCATTCTGCGCGACTGCGCAAAATCCCCCGCCTTCAAGCTGCAAAAATAGATCCCGCTGCCGAGCGCCTGGCCGCGGTCATCCCGGCCGTCCCACAACACGCTGTAGCGCCCCGGCCCCCTCTTTCCCCGCACCAGCATACGCACGCGCTGGCCGAGCACATTGTAAATGCCGAGCTCAGCCGTCACCGGCCCCGCCCCGCCGATGGCGAAGCGAATCTCGGTGGAGCTGTTGAAGGGATTGGGGAAATTGGGCGTCAATCCGAACACCTCCGGCCTCTCCTCCGCTTTCTCTATGCCGGTGGCGGCGGCGCCGAGCTTGAAAATACGCACCGTCCTGGCCGGAAGCCACAGGTCATAGGCGCGCAGGGCGGCGGCGGTCACCGGCAGGTTCAGCTTGACCAGCTGGTCGTTCAGATAAAAGACCTTCAGGCTGTCGCCGGGAATCAGGCCTGCGGGTACGGAAAGCCGGGCCGTGAGCTCGCTGCTGCCAAAGTTGGCCACCACCAGAAAGCTGTCCGCGCGCATCATCGCATAGACCAAGGGCTGATCGGTCGGCACCGGGGTGTAATCACCTACCGAGAGGGCCGGATTCTTGCGCCGCAGCTGCACCAGGCTGCGGTAATATTTTTTCAGCTGCCGGGGATCGCTCCAGCTCACCAGACCCCGGTCGCTCACCTCGCCCACCTCCTGGCCGGCATAGAGCATGGGCACGCCGGGTGCGGTCAACTGCAGGGCGGCGGCCAGCATGGACTGCTCGACTGTGGTGTTGGCGAGGAAGCGGGAGTTGTCAAAATCCTCCAGGGAACGTTTGGGCAGGGCATGGGCGGGAAACTCCGGACTGTCATAATACTGCACCACTTCATGCAGCTGTCCGGCGCCGGCCAGATTGTTGCTGAGGTTGATGACCGTGTTCACCCAGCGGTAATCGTAGGCCGAATCGAATTTTTTGTCGTAATAGGCAGCGTCGTCCGCATCGGCTTCCGCCAGCAGCCAGAGGTCCGGTTTGAGCGCCTTGAGGGCCCGCCGCCATTCCTGCCAGAAGAGCGGCCCCGAGGGGCGGTCCTTTTCGATGCGGTGGGCGACATCGCAGCGGAAGCCGTCGATATCGAAATTCTGCACCCACCAGCACGCCATATCGATCAGGTACTGGCGCGTGTGCGGGGACTCGAAATTGATCGAGGGGAGATTAACCCAGGTGAAATAGTAGTGAAAGTTGCCGTCCTGGTTCCAGCGGTAAAAATCGTAAAAGGGCGAATCCTCCCCCCAGGCCAGCGCATCCTGCATGTAGGGGTGGGTGTCGACGGTGTGATTGACGACGTAATCGAGGACGACGCGGAGGCCCAGTTTGTGGGCCGTCCTGACCAGGTTGCCGAGATCCGCATGGGTGCCATATTCGGGATTGACGCCGTAATAGTCGGTGATCCAGTAGCCGTGGATGGCGGTGGAGGGATGGATCGGCCGCAGATAGAGGACGGTGACGCCGAGATCGCGCAGATCCGCCAGTTTGCTGGTGATGTTGGCGAGGCGGCCGGTGCGGCTGAAGGCGCGGGTATAGATCTCGTAGGCCACAGCGCTGTCGATCCAGGCCGGATGCCAGTTCTCCAGATCGGCCGTACGGGGCTGGCCGCCCTCGACCAGCACCACGGTCCGCGCCCAGGCGGCGGCGCCGCCGGCGGGGGTGGCGGTGAGGGTGAAATAGTACTCGCCCGGGGCTGCCGGAGCGGCGAAGGTGACCAGGGCCGCATCCCCGCCGCTCCAGGCGACGGCCTGCGGATTGCGCGGATCGGCGCTCCAGCTGTAGGTCAGCTCGCGTCCGAGGGGATCGCTGGTGGCGCTGCCGTCGAGGGTGACCAGCTGTTCGGTCACGCTGGTGGTGATGCGGACGTCAGGCAGGGTATCGAGGCGGCAGGTGAAGCGGACGGACTGCGAGTGCAGTTCATGGCCGCCGGTGCCGGCTGCGGTGGCAGAGATCTCGTTGACGCCGTACTGCAGGGTGATATCGGCGGTAAAGCGGCCGCCCTGGATCGCAGCCGGCACGGCGGCGCCGTTGACCTGCACCTGCACCTGGGTGACGGCCGGATCGCTGACCTCGCCGGCAAGCCGCACTTCCCGGCGGAAGATATCCCCGCCATTGGTGCGCAGCCGCAGCAGCGTCCCCTTCCCCAGCTGGGGATGCAGGGCAGCGGGCTGCAGAGGCCAGCTGCCGCGCAGGTCGGTGCCGATGGCGGCTGTGCGCGGTCCGCCGAGTTTGTAGGCATAGATGTAATTGGCGAGCAGCTGGGCCTGGACCTCATCGTTGCTGCAAAAGGCGACGTCGTAGACATCGGGCTCGTCCGCAGCGGAGACCCCGCCGCTGGCGCCATCGAGTTCGACACTGCCGGCCGCATTGAGCAGGAAGGAATAAAGCGTCACATGCCATTCCCCGGAAAAGCTGCCGATCAGCTTCTCGAGATCGGCGAGCGCCACCGCAAACCGCAAGCGGTTTTCCTCCTGCGCGGAGCCATTGAGCGTGAGGGCGATGGCCGGCGCAGCACCCTCCGCCAAGAGCAGATTATCGCGGTCCGGCCGGAAGAACTGGCCTCCCGGCGCCGCCAGGGTGGCATAGAGCCCGCAGCCCTGCCAGGCGGGGATCTGCAGCTCCAGGGCTTCCGGGGCATCGGTCAGCTTTTTGCCGAGCCGGCTGTAGAGGAGAAAGCCGAGCCGGGTCTCGTCCGCAACCGCACGCATCTCGATCTCGAAGAGGAGGCTGTCGAGTCCGGCATTGACCGCGACATGGGCGCTGCGGATGTCCGCGCATCCCTCCGTGACGCCCGCAGGATAGCGGTAGCTTCCCGGTCCGGCGTCATCGCGCTCGGCATCGACCACGTGCAGACCGCTGCCGGCGGGGTAAACACCGAAGGCCAGATAGCCCGGAGTAAAAGGCTCGCCGCCCTGGTCCCCCGCCGCCAGCTTGACAAAATGCCGGCCGGGGGTGAGGGGCACTGTGATTTCGATCTCGACGGGATCCCTGCCGGTATTCAAGCTCCAGGGTACTGCCGCGCCGTCCATTTCCACCTGCAGGGAGGTTTCATCGAGCACAAAGCCTGAATCCCCGGGCACAGCCGCCGCGCGGATGGTGAACGCCTGCAGCCGGCCGTCGAAGAGGGTGTCCGGCCGAGGCGAGAGAAACCGGAAGGCTCCCTTCAGTTCAAAGTGGTTGACGACGACGCTGCGGTACTCCTCGTTGAGCAGGGGATTGCCGGGGTCGAATTCCAGATAGATCTGCTTGTCGACCACGACGCGGTAATAGTGCGGATCGTTGAGTTTCATGCGGATCTCGCGGGTGAAGAAGCCATCACCATCCGGATCCGTGAGGGGATGAGAGAGGGGGAGGTCCATCCACTCCAGGGTGGCCTCCGCGGGGACCCCGTTCAGAACGAGGTGGGGGCTGCGGCCGTCGAAGCTCAGGGTTACCGGGGTGTCGCCCACTCCGGAGAGGGTGTTGAAACTGGTCGTATATTCCGCTGTGGCGCCGTCGGTCGTGCGGATGCGCAGGGTCGCTGTATGGGCCCCCTTGAAGAGCGGCTCTTTGGGCGTATAGGAGAGGCGATGGGTGACGGTGCTGTAATAGCGGCCCGCGTTGGCGACCGGGATCCCGTCAATGATCAATTCGCAGGCATCGCGATCCAGGGTCCGCCGCGGCGAGTGGGCGATCTTGAAGGAGAGCAGGGGTGTGGAATCGGTGATATCCGCATCCGGCATCGGCGAGGGATAATAGATCATCGGGTCGCTGACGGCGATGAAAGAATCGCGGAAAGGACCCTGGGTGATGGGATTGAGCGGATCGGGGTACCATCCGGTCACTCCCGCCTGTCCGACTGTATCGGTGTAGGTGACGAATTTGTAGACATAGCTGCCCGGAGCCAGCTTCATCGTCAGAGTCCAGCCATCGAGAGGTATGGCCAGGCGCATGGGAAAGACATCACCCCAGTTGTTGAAGGTGCCGTTGATACCGACGCCCGAGTCCGTGGCGAATTTGAGAAACTTGAACTCAAACTCAACCGGGACCAGATCGGAATCGGACTCGACAGCCTTGAGCAGCCCCATCGGCTGCAGGATCACCCCCACCTGTTCAACGGGCGAGGCGATGAGAACGCCGGTGAAAATCAGCATCATGCCGGCGAGCAGATACTTCGATAGCCCTTTCATCGTGCCTCCTACAATAGACCATTTCCCCTTGATTCATATCATTCCGGCGCTCAGGCTTCACCAATCCCGACACGGCCGGAATTGTTCATTCATCATGCAAGTTTACCGACTGCAGCCATCCCAACCCCATCACAGCCAGGCAGCCGACCAGATTATACCAGAGAAAGGAGATATCGCTCCACAGGAAGCAGGCGAGGACCAATAGTTCGGCGAGGAGGGCGGCGCGAAAGACCGCACGGCCGTTGACACGGGGCATATAGAAAGCGGTCAGGAAGATGCCGAGGATGGTGCCGTAAAAGAGCGAGCCGAGAATGTTGACCGCTTCGATCAGCGAGCCCAGGCGGCTGGCATAGTCGGCGAAGAGGACGGCGAAGAGCCCCCAGAAGAGCGTCGCCGCGCGCGAGAAGCGGACGGTGTGGCGCTCCTCCGCTGCAGAGGCCTGAGCGCCGGCGGAGTCGTTCCCGCCGCCTTTTGCGCTGCCGGCCGCTGCGGCTCGCGGCTGCCGGCGTCTGAAGCGCCGGTAGAAATCGACCGTCGTGGTCGCGGCCAGGGCATTGAGCTCCGCGGCGGTCGAGCCCATCGCCGCGGCGACGATGGCGGCGATCACCAACCCGAGCAGCCCAACCGGCAGGTAATGGACGAGAAAGGTGAGAAAGACATAGTTGGTGTCCTTGCGGTCCATGCCGGGATGCCGGTCGGCGAGAAGATCGATGGCCGATTCGCGCACTGCCTGCATCTGGCTGTTGGTTTGCATCAGCCCGGAGCCGGCGCACGCCTCCCCGGCGGCATCCCCGCGGCGCATCGCCGTCAGCAGCCCGCCGATCGCCGCCTGCTTTTCTTCATGCAGCGCGGCATACTGCTGCTCGAGATCTGCGTAGGCGGCCGCCTGGGGGGCGTGGCGGATGGCTGCCACCTGCCCGGCGTTGAAAAAAATCGGCGGGGCGGTGAACTGATAAAAGACAAAAACCAGCACCCCGAGAAAGAGAATCGAGATCTGCATCGGGATCTTGAGCAGCCCGTTGAAGAGCAGTCCCATGCGGCTGTGGGCTACCGACTTGCCGGTGAGATAGCGCTGCACCTGGGACTGGTCGGTGCCAAAGTAGGAGAGCTGCAGGAAGAATCCTCCGATCAGCCCTGACCAGAGGGTGTAGCGGCTGTGCAGATTGAAAGAGGGATCGATGCTCTCGAGCTTGCCGAGCTTGCCGGCCAGCCGGGTTGCGTCGAGCAGGCTGACCTGCGCGGGCAGGAGGTTGAGGAGCATGGCGCAGGCCACGGCCATGCCCGTGAAGATGATCAGCACCTGCACAGTCTGGGTATGGCTGACCGCGCGGGTGCCGCCGCTGGCGGTATAAAACACGACCACGCCGCCGAAGACCAGGTTCATCCAGAAGATATCCCAGCCGAGGATGGTGGCGAAGATGAGGGCGGGTGCATAGATGGTCAGTCCGGCGGCCAGCCCCCTCTGGATGAGAAAGAGGGCGGCGGCGAGGGTGCGGACACGGCCGTCGAAGCGCTGCTCGAGGTACTCGTAGGCGGTGTAGACCTTGAGGCGATGAAAGAGAGGCACCACAGTGATTGAGAGCACGACCATGGCCAGGGGCAGGCCGAGATAGAACTGGATGAAGCGCATGCCGTCGGCGTAGGCCTGGCCCGGCGTCGAAAGAAAGGTGATGGCGCTGGCCTGGGTGGCCATGATCGAAAAGAGCACGGTGTACCAGCGCAGGCTGCGGCCGGCGAGAAGATAGTTGCTCGCGGTATTGCTGTGCCTTCCCCGCCACAGCCCATAGAGGGCGATGAAGGCGAGAAAGGCGATGAGGACGATCCAGTCGAGGGCGCGCATCAGTGAAAGACCCCCGTGATCCAGGCCAGCAGGAGGATGATCAGCGCCAGTTCGGCGATGACGAGGATGTACCAGCTCCGCCATGCCCTGAAAAGGAGCGGTTTGTTCCCACCGGCGTTATCCACCTGGTCGGGCTCGTGGTGTGGATCTTTCAACTGGACGCTCACGGGGCTGCTCCGGCCTGGATCATGTTGATGAAGAGCCGCCAGGCGCCCGGCACGCCGGCCGGAAGCTGCCGGAACCAGGCGTAGCTGCTGTGGATATAGATCCCCTTGCCGCAGCGGGTGTAGAGCATGCCGCTGCTTTTATCCTTTTCCCCGGGATCGTGCGAGGCGATAAGGGTCTGGTAGCGTTCGTCCCACTGGTCCGGGAAGTTGAGGCCGCGCTCCTGCACCCAGTCCGAAAAATCGGCGGGCGTGATCCGGAAGGGGCGGGTGAGCAGGGGATGGTCCGGCTGCAGCAGGGTCACCGGGGCCTGCTCATCGCTGACGCGGTCGCGCGAGAGCCGCAGCGGCCAGGGACCGAGCTGGCCGGTCACCAGACGAAAGGGGGTATTGTACTGGACGATCAGGGTGCCGCCCGCCTCGACGAACCGGAGCAGCCGGGGC
>JAKPUX010000158.1 GCA_029554865.1 bacterium
GATTTCATGGAACTCCCCGCCGCCAGCCATACCTATGCGCTCCCGGCGCACCGCCATCAGGCCATCCGTCAGAGTCTGATCTGGCTCAAACGCAATCTCTGAACCACCCCTAACTGAGGTAGCCATGTCCGACAGCCCCAAAAAGAACCCCAAACCGGGCGCAGCCCGGAAACTGCCCGTCAAAGCCTATGCCAATGAACACTTTCTCAACAGCTCGGATGCGCGCACCATTCGCATCCTCTCTGAATATCTTGAACCCCAGATGCGCCTGCGCCGCCGGCACATCCGCAATACGGTGGTCTTTTACGGTTCGGCGCGGGTCCTGCCCCTTGATGTCGCCCAGAAGCAGCTCAAGAGCGTCCTCTCGCAATCGCAGCGCAACGGTACCGCCGGTGCGGATTTCCAGCGTGAATTCGACAAAGCCAGCCATGCCGTGCGCCTGGCTCAGTATTACGAGGCTGCTCGCGCCCTGGCCCACCGCCTGACTGAATGGTCCCTCGGCCTCAGCGCCCGTGATCGCTTCATCGTCTGTTCCGGCGGTGGCCCCGGCATCATGGAGGCGGCCAACCGCGGCGCCATCGAGGCGGGGGGATTGACCATCGGCTTCAATATCAGCCTCCCCTTTGAACAGGAACCCAATCCCTATATCAGCGACGAACTTGCCTTTGAGTTCCACTATTTCTTCATGCGCAAATTCTGGTTCGTCTATCTGGCCAAGGCATTGGTCGTCTTTCCGGGCGGTTTCGGCACCATGGACGAGCTCTTCGAGCTTCTCACCCTGGTGCAGACCGAAAAGATTCACAAGACCCTCTGCGTGGTCATGTACGGCAGCGAATACTGGAACGAGGTGCTCAATTTCGACAAGATGGTAGATTGGGGGGTGGTCAGTCCGGAGGACCTGCAGCTTTTTCACAAGGTGGACGATGTGGAGAGCGCCTTCGCCATCCTCAAGAGCCATTTTGAAACCAATTTTCTCAACCGGCAGAATTACACTCATGGTTCAGTCTGAGCTGTATCGCCGGCTCCTGCGGCCGGCGAGATTCCCTGTCCAGCGGCAACGGGCGGCTGGACGCCTGGCGAGGCGGATCTGTACGGCGTCCATCGCCCTGGTTTTGGCTGCGGCTGCAGCCTGCTCTCCGCCGCGGCCGGGATTTCTCCTCGACCATGACGCTGTCATCCGCGGCGACACCAGCCGCCGTGATCTGGCCCTGGTCTTCACCGGCGGGGATTTCGCCGACGGCGGCCCTCACATCGCCCGCGTCCTGGCGGACAAGGGGGTCAAGGCGGGCTTTTTCTTCACCGGGGATTTCTACCGGGATCCGGCCAAGGCGGAGCTCGTCCACACCCTGGCCGGCGGCGACCACTATCTCGGCCCCCATTCGAGCCGTCACCTCCTTTACGCCCCCTGGGATAAGCGCGACTCCTCCCTGGTCACCCGGGAGGAGTTCGCTGCGGATCTGCGCGAAAATCTGGCAGCCATGGAGTCCTTCGGACTGCCTGACTATGGGCTTGACTGCTTCATCCCCCCCTATGAATGGTACAACACCCGGCATGTCGCCTGGGCCGCCGAGATGGGTCTCACCCTCTTCAATTTCACCCCCGGCACCTCCGTCAACGCCGATTACACCACCCCGGAGATGGTGGGCTATCGCTCCTCCATGGCGATCTGGGAAAAGATCATCGCCCGGGAGCGGGAGGATCCGCACCGCCTCAACGGCTTTATCCTGCTGATCCATATCGGCACCGATCCCCGG
>JAKPUX010000116.1 GCA_029554865.1 bacterium
GGCCCGGCTGATGGAAAACGGACGCATTGTCACCAAACCGGCCCTCTCCGAGCCGGAGCTGGTGGAACTCGAGCCGGTCGGCACCCTCGAGGCCTTCAACACCGACGGGCTGCGCACCCTGCTCACCACGGCGAACATCCCCGACATGCGCGAGAAAACCCTGCGCTACCCGGGCCACTGCCAGCTCATGCGCATCCTGCGCGAAGCCGGCTTTTTCTCGGACGAGCCGATCCCCGTCGGCGGCGCCATGGTCTCGCCGCGCGAGGTGACCAGCCGGCTGCTTTTGCCCCAATGGCAGCTGGGCGAGGAGGAGATCGAGTTCACCATCATGCGCATCACCCTCGAAGGCGAGGAGGGCGGACGGCGGCTGAGGCATATCTATCGCCTCTACGACACCTACGATCCGGCCACCCGCACCTCCTCGATGGCGCGCACGACCGGCTATACCGCCACAGCCGCGGCCCGGCTGGTTCTGGAGGGACGGTTCGTCCGCAAGGGCATCAGCCCGCCCGAATACCTCGGCGCAGAGGGTGAGTGCTTCGAGCGCATCATGGCCGACCTTGGCAGACACAGCGTCCGCTACACACATGAGGAGACCGTGCTTTAGGCGGTCTTCAGCCACGCCCTGCGGGTGAAAGCGCACTGTGGGCATGCTGCGCGGCACGGATTGGCCTGCCTCGGAAAAAGCTTTCATCTTTGCCTGCAATGACCTATATTTAATTATTATCCACGGCTGACAAGTCACTTTCTTCATTGAGGAGAGCAAGAACACATGAAAGAATAATCCATCCTTTTGGAGGTATCCTCATGCATAATCCATTCATCAAGCGCCTTTTCCTGAACCATCCCACCATCATCAGTGTGATCGAAGAGGCGGAAACCCCGCAAAAAGCGCGCAACTATCTCAAGGCCTATCTCGAAGAGTACTCCCGCTTTCTGTCCAAGGGCAGCCATCGCGACAGCAGCCTGGCCTGGTCGCAGCAGATCACTTGTCTCCGCGTCTTTCAGGAGATGATCTCGATTCGCAGCGAGCGGATCAGCCATTTCAGCATCATCATGCGGCTTTGGCAGGCCATTCACGACCGGGAGACGCCCGGGGAAGAGCCCCTGAGCGATAGTTTTTATGCCGATCTGGAGCACATCCTGGCGGGGATGTCCGGTAAAAGCGCGGTCTATGCCTCCGGTGAGCTGCCGGAATTCATGCACATGAGCGGGAACGAAGCAGCCGTCGCCCGCTCGAACGAGCTGGACACGCTCGCCTCCCATACCCTCGCCTGGATCGGCCGCTATGCCCATGGGCTGCAGCCGGAGGTGATCGAAAGACGCCGGGAGAATCGCACGCGCATCCTCGCCCGCCTGGGCGGGAGTGAGGAGGATTGGGGGGATTACCGCTGGCACCTGCGCCATCTCCTGCGCGACAGCGCAACCATCGGCAGCCTCATCGAACTGACCGACGAGGAGAGGGGTGCGGTCGACCGCGCCAGGGCGTCCCGCCTGCCCTTCGGGGTGACCCCCTACTATGCCTCCCTCATGGACCTCGAGGCGCACCGCCGGGATGACCATGCCGTCCGCGCCCAGGTGCTTCCCCCACCCTTCTATGTCGATACCATGCGCGAGCACGACAACGACCGCGCCGAATATTTCGATTTTATGCGTGAGACCGACACCTCCCCGGTCGATCTGATCACGCGGCGCTATCCCCATATCGCTATCTTCAAGCCCTACAACACCTGCAGCCAGATCTGCGTCTACTGCCAGCGCAACTGGGAGATCAACGACGTCCTCTTCCCGGAGGCCCTCGCCCTGCC
>JAKPUX010000124.1 GCA_029554865.1 bacterium
ATCATCCATTTCGCCCGTCTTTCGGCCCCCTCGGCAGCGGGGCGGCGTCTGGCCGCCCTGGCGAGCACAATGGCCAACCGCCGCCTGCTCGCCTGGCTGGAGAGGCTCGCGCAGCCGCCGCGGCTGGTCCTGATCGCCGGCACCCTCGCCTACGGTCCATCCGCCGACGAAGAAATTTACGAGGACCATGCCCTCCATCCGGCGGGATTCGCCCGCGAGTATGCGCGCGGCGAGGCCCCCATCCTTGCCGCCATGGCAGCCGGGCGGTTGCCGGTACAGGTCATGCGTCCGGCCTGGGTCTACGGCGCGCGTTCGTGGCTGCGCGGTTTCTTTTTCACCCCGATGCTGCGCCAGGGGCATGTCCCCCTCTACGGCGAGGGGGACAACCGGATGGCCCTCATCCATGTCGAGGATGCAGCCGCGCTCATCGATTTTCTCAGCCGCGAGGCCCCGGCCGGAGAGAGCTACAATCTCCTCTGCGGGGCGCCGCTTCGCCAGGCGGAATTGGCGGAGACCCTGAGCCGGATCAGCGGTCTGCCGATCAAACGCATTACCCGCCGCGATTTCCCTTCACGCGACCGCGGGGTGTGGGAGTCGCTCACCTTCTCCCAGCGCACCGCCAGCCGCCATGCCGGCCTCTACCAGCGCCACGGTTTCCGCCATCCGGATGCGGGCGCCGCCCTCGCCTCACTCTGGCGCTCCTTCCTCAATACCCCTTCCGCCTGACTTTCTGATCGTGCAGATGCTGTCCGGCAGCCCCGTGTAATAGCGGTAGGTCGGATCGTCCACCCGCTCCACCCGATAGCGGCCCTCGAGCCGCTTCATCAGTTCCGATTCCGCCGAATAGGACTGCAGTGGAAAGCCGCCCGCCTCGATGAAGAGGGAACGGCGGCCGAAGAGGGTGGACCCGATGGTGCACTCCGAGAGATGGATCAACTCCCCCGGCCGAAAGGCATCCTCCACCCAAAAGCTCTCTTCCGGGCCGCACAGCTCCACACCACCGTGGATGAGATCAAGACCGGGATGGCTGCGCAGATGGGCGATGCGCAGGCTGAGATGGTCGGGGAGATATTCGTCGTCGGCGTCGAGAAAGGTCACCCATTCCCCCAGGGCGGCCTGGATGCCGATATTGCGCGCCGCCGAGAGGCCGCGATTGCGGTGGCGGAGATAGCGCCAGTTGGGGTGTTCCGCGACCGTGGGCAGGAGCAGGGTTTCGATTCCGTCGCTGCTGCCGTCGTCAATGATGAGCAATTCGTAGCCGGAAAAGCTCTGCCGTAGTACCGAGGCCAGGGCGCGTCCGATGAGGTGGCGGCGGTTGAAAACCGGCAGGATGACCGAAACCGCGGGATGCATCAGCTCCTCGAGGGTCATGGCCTGATCACCTCGCGCCCGGCAGCATGTAATTCTCTCCCTTCCAGAGGCGCACGACCCGGCCGCTGTCATCCACCTCGAAGCGGACCAGCTCGCCATTGCCGCCGACTCCGCTCATGCGGAAAAGGTGGGGTCCCTCGGGCACCAGTTCGGTGAGACCGTCGCGCGGGGCGCTGTTGGCGGGATAGCTGTATTCATAGAGGGCCAGTTTTTCCCCCCAGAGGATCACCTTGCTCACCCAGCCGGAAGGATCATTGTAATCCCCCGTATAGAGAGGCCAGGAGGAGCGGTCGGGCGCCACCGCCGGATCCTTTTTGCGCGGGAAAAGGGGGGCCATCTCGTCGTAAATCTGGGCGGCATAAGTGGAGGGGGTCCCGTCCGAGCAGTTCATGAGCACAACCACCCCGACCTTTTCCTCCGGGCAGAAAATTAGCTGGCTCTTGTAGCCGGCGACAAAGCCGCTGTGGCCGACCATGGTGCGGCTGCCGCGTTTGTAGACGCTGAAGCCCAGGCCCCGGCCGCTGCTCCAGTCGGAGTTGACCCAATGGGCCCGGTGCATCTCGTTCAGGGAAAAGCCGGAGAGCAGGGCTGAACTGTCGCCCGCCATGTGGGCGAGGAGATAACAGGCAAGATCCTCGACGCAGGAGGTGATGTTGGCGGCGGGGATGAGCCCACCACTTTCCGGGAAGGTGAGGGGATTGCGCCGGCCATCCGGCTGGCGATAGTCATAGGAGGCGGCCAGGCGGCTGCGGGCCGATTCGGGGAGGATGACATGGGTGTCCTTCATCCCCAGAGGCTCAAGAATGTTCTTGCGCAGATACTCCTCATAGGGCATCCCCGAGGCGGCGGCGACCACCTCGCCGGCGATGGCCAGGCCAAGATTGGAGTAGCGGTAACGCCGGCCGGGGGGCGCAATCTGTTCCTGGCCCGGCAGGGCCTCGCGCAACTGCTCACGGGTGGGGAAGGAATGATCCGACCAGTAGGGAAAAGCCGACTCACCGGGCAGTCCCGAGGTGTGGGTCAGGAGCTGGCGGATGGTGATCGGGGGCTCCTCCGGCCACCTGGTGCGGACCCTGAACCAGGGCAGATGCTTCTCGACAGGATCGTCGAGGCGCAGCTTTCCCCGTTCCTGGAGCTGCAAGATCGCCGTGGCGGTGAAGGTTTTGGTGATCGAGGCGATGCGGGAGAGGGTCCGCGGGGTCATGGGGCTCTTTGCGGCGAGGTCGGCATAGCCAAAGCCCTCCGCCCAGACCAGACGTCCATCTGCGACGACACCGGCTGCCAGGCCGGGAATCCCGTCGCAGCTCATCTTCTCGCCTATCCACGACCGCAGCAGGGTGACCGCCGCGTCAAAATCGGCGCTTTGCGCAGGACAGGGCCGAATCATCGCCAACAGCAACAGGATCAACAGGATTTTGCGCATGGAAGCCTCCTTGGTTTGAACCAAATTTAGCCAAATCGAGGGCAAATACAAGCGGAATTATATCCCTGCAGCCCTTCGGGGCGGCAAGGGTGTCGGGCGCCCCGGAGTCGCCGGTAAAAGTCTGCAGACGGCCGGGTGCGGCCAGGCGGCCCGATCGCCGGATTGAGGCTGCAGGCTTCTGCACCCGATCCCGGCTGCAGCTCATATCCCGTCTTGACTCTCACCCGCGAATTATGTACATTGAGCCGTTGAAAGAAATATTACGCATCTGGAGTGGAAATGAAAGCGAAAATGGTCATCGGGGTGGTCGTCATCGTGGGCGCCCTGATCTATCTAATGGTGAGCGGCTTTCGCGACAGCTCGGTCTACTACATGACGGTTTCGGAGCTGTCCGGCCAAAAGGCGGAGGTGATCAACGAGGGGCTGCGGGTGAGCGGCTACGTCGATCCCCAGTCGATCGCCTGGAACGCTGAAAAGATCGAACTCGATTTCACCCTCTTCGAGGGGAGCGACAGTCTGCGGGTCCATTACAAGGGAGTGATCCCCGACCAGTTGGCTGATGCCCAGGGGGTTCTGGCGGAGGGCAAGCTGACGGCCGACGGCCGGCTGGAGGCGACTCGCCTTATGCTCAAATGCCCTTCCAAATACGAAGCCAAACTCGACGAAAAACCGGGCGCGGGCAGCACTCAGTAGGGCCAAGAGCGCAGAGACGCAAAAAGCCGGCGAAGGCATAGCCTTTGCCGGCTTTTTTAATGTCAGGCCGCGGTGCGGCTATTTGTTCAGGCCGCTGAAATCGACAGTGGGCGCCGCATTGGCCTCAGCCGGGGCCTCGAAATAAGGCTTCTGGCCGAAGCCGAGCATGCCGGCGATGAGGACGACCGGGAACTTGCGCACAGACTGGTTGTAGGTCTGAACCTGGTCGTTGTAGCGCTTGCGTTCGACGGCGATGCGGTTCTCGGTGCCCGCCAATTCATCCTGCAGGCGGAGGAAATTCTCGTTGGCCTTGAGTTCGGGATACTTTTCGACGACGACCATCAGACGTCCGAGGGCGCTGGTGAGGCCGTTCTGGGCCTCCATGTACTGCTGGAGCTGGGCTGGATTCATGTCGCCGGCGTTGATCTGGGTGCTGGTCGCCTTGGCGCGGGCGTTGATGACGGCTTCGAGGGTGGCGCGTTCAAAGTTGGCATAGCCCTCGACCGTCTTGACCAGATTGGGGATCAGGTCCATTCTGCGCTGAAGCTGATTTTCCACCTGAGCCCAGGCGTTCTTGACCCCTTCATCGAGGCGGACCAGATTGTTGTAGGGGCTGGCGATGAGCAGGCCCAGAACAAGCAGGATCCCGATCACGATCAGGGCTGTTTTCAATCCTTTTTTCATTTTTTCCTCCGTTGGCTATTCCATTTGATCTATAAGCAAGGTTAGTTTATTGATTTCAGTGATATAGGCCGCAGCGAGCCTGTTCATCTCCACCAGCGAGAACTTGCCCTTGCGCTCGAAGGCCTGGATGAGCTGCTGAAAGAGATCGCGGTCCAAACCGTAAAGTTCGGCAGTGCGCATGATGATGTCGCGATGAAGGGCGGGGATCTCCGCATCCTTGAGGGCGAGCAGCGACTTGAAGAGCACGGCGAACGGTGGCAGGGTGAGGGTGACAAGCGCCTGGAGCCGGTAGCGCTTGCCCAGGGTGGCGAGATACTCTTCGCGCAGGTGCAGGAGCTTGCCCTTGATCTGTTCCTCGCACTGCAGGCGCAGGTTGGCATGAGGGATGACGAGGGGTGCGAGCACATCCTCGCCGTACAAAAGCTGGTAACGGCGTTTCATATGGAGAAACTCGACCGGAAAGCTGTCGAGCGAGCCGGCGATATAATTCTTCGTCATGAAGATGGGCAGGGTGCGCAGGCGCTTGCGCCACTTTTCCACCAGGGGAAAGGCGGCGTCGAGGCGGGTGATCGCGACCTCGGAGAGGACGATGAGAAAATTGATATTTGATCTTTTGGGATCCCAGTGTCCGCTGAGGGCGCTGCCGTAAAGCATGACAGCGACGAGATCCGCGCCGTAAATGGCCTTCACATCCTCGGTGAATTCATTGGCAATGCTTTGTGGCGAATCCAGCTTTTTCGCCATGCTTTTCTCCTTATATCCATCCAGTCCTGTGAGCGGGCAGCCTGACCTCCGCGTTTCGAGCCGGTTAAGGCGGGCACTAGTATCCCCCGCCGGCGCCGCCGCCACCGCTGCCGCCGCCACCAAATCCGCCAAAGCCGCCGCCACCCCCGCTGAAACCGCCTCCCCAGCCGCCGCCGCCCCAGCTGCTGCTCCCCCATCCGCTTCCATCCCAGCCCCGGCTGCCCGACCGCCTTCCGGGTCCCGAGCCCCAGTCGCCGCCGGAGCCCCAGCCGGAACGGTTGTGATTGCTCAGGATAATGAGCAGAAAGATAAAGCCGATGACCAGGAAAACGATCAGATCCTCCATGCCATCGTCCGGGTTTCCCCCCCGGCGCGGGGCGATGGTCGTCCCGTCGAAGGTGATGCCATACTCCTCGCTGACCATGCCCGCAAAAGCCTGCATCGCCTCGAGAAAACCCCGGCCGAAATTCCCCTGCTGAAAGTTTGGGACCAGATGCTGGCGGTAGACATCCCCGGCGCGGGCATCGTTGATAAAGCCCTCGACACCGTAACCGGTCTCGATCCAGATTTTGCGGATGTCGGTGACGTTGAAGATGAGGAGCCCCTTGTCCTCCCCCTGTTTGCCGATGCCCCAGGCCTTGTAGAGCTCGTTGGCATAGGACTGGTAATCGGCATCGCCGATGGTGGGCATGGTGCAGATCACCAGGGCGACGCCGGCCTTGTCCCAGACCTCGATGGCCAGGGCCTCGATCTCGGCCTCTTCGGCGGCGGGAATGACCTCGGCGAAATCATTCACGGCCCCCCGGCGCTGGGGAAAGCTCTCCTCCGCACGCAGCGGCAAAATGAAAAGAAAAAAAAGGGCCAGGGAAAGAAATTTACGCATGTTCGCGGATTCCGGATGCAGTCGGTTTTTTAATAAAGTACATCATTTCGCAGGTAAATGCAAGCAAATTGCGCAGGGGCCGCCTCCTCCACCGCGGCGGCTGCTGCCGGCGTCCTGGCCGGTAAAACGCGTGCGGAAAGGGCCGGCGGCGGCCTGAGAAAGAAGAGGCCGGACGGGAAAAGCACTTGCAGGGGCCGGTTTTTTTGCGTATTATTGCTCTGCACGGCGTTTTTTTGCGCAATCCTGAGTGATTGCATGTACATAACAGCATACAAGATAGTGTCCGGTTCACCTCTCCAGCACCTGAATCGACATCCCAAAGAGGCCGTTAACCATCAGTATAGGAGGCAGTCAGGACATGAGAAATCCGGCCTTTGAGCTTGCAGCCGTTGTGCTTTGCGCACTATTTGTTTTGGGAACTCCGGGGGCTCCCGTACAGGCTCAGCCCACTTCTCTCCAGCCCCTTGCACAGCTTTTACGCGCTGATGGCACTCTGGACCTCGGCCTCGGCCGCAACGTCGCCCTCGATCCCTCCGGCTTTGAAATGACCATCGACGATCAGGGCCGGCCGCGCTTCACCCCCGCCCGCGCAGTCAAACCCTCTGCCCCCGAGGCAGTTGAAAAATGGAGCACCGAATACACCTTTTCCGGCGCCGACAATATCGTCACCGCCCTGGCCATCCATAACCAGGAGCTTTACATCGGCGGTTATTTCAGCGCCATCGGCCCCGTCTTCGCCAATCGCATTGCCAAATGGGACGGCTTCACCTGGACACCCCTCGGTCCGGGCGTGGACGGCAATGTGCACGCCATCCTGGTGACCGACACCGGCGTCTATATCGGTGGCGATTTCATCTATGCTGGCGACCTCTTCTGCCAGCGCATCGCCAAATGGGACGGCGCCCGTTTCAGCGCCCTCGGTGAGGGCTTTAATGGCAAAGTGCGCGCCCTGGCGATGTCCAACGGCACCCTCTATGCCGGCGGCGAGTTCACCTCGAGCGGCTCGACCACCGTCAACCGTATCGCGCGCTGGACCGGCAGCAGCTGGAGCCCGGTCGGCGCCGGCTGCAACGGCCCGGTCCTCTCCTTCGCCGTCAACGGCAGCGACCTCTACGTCGGCGGTGACTTTACCTTCATCGGTTCCACGCCCGTCAACCGCGTCGGGCGCTGGACCGGCACTGCCTGGTTCACCCTTGCCTCGGGGACCAACAACATCGTCCGCGCCCTCACCTTCAGCAACGGCTCGCTCTATGCCGGCGGAGATTTCACCACTGCCGGCACCGTCACGGTCAACTATGTCGCCCGCTGGAACGGCGCAGCCTGGAGCGCCATGGGCAGCGGCGCCGATCAGCGCGTCACCGCCCTGGCGGCCAACGAGGGCACCATCTACGCCGGCGGCCATTTTTACAATATCGGCGGCGTCAGCGCCCTCCGCCTCTCCAGCTGGGACGGCTCCACCTGGAGCGCCCTTGGCAGCGGCGTCAACAGCTTTGTTTACGCCCTCGCCTTCGACGATGGCCAACTTTTTGTCGGCGGAGATTTTTCGGCCGCCGGGGCCGTCACCGCTCATCATATCGTCGGCTGGAACGGCCACAACTACGGCTCCCTGCACTTCGGCAAGGGCTTCAACGGCCCCGTTCACGCCATCCTCATGGACGGCACCACAGCCTACGTCGGCGGCTCTTTCACCCAGGGCGGGGGCATCGCCGCCAGCAATATCATCAAATTTGACGGCACCACCAGGATCTGGAGCGCCCTCGGCAACGGCATCAGCGGCCCGGTCTACGCCCTCGCCAAACAGGGTACGGACATCTTCGCCGGCGGGCGTTTCAACAGCGCCAGCAGCATCGCCGCCAGCAATATCGCGCGCTGGAACGGCTCCGCCTGGTCCAGCCTCGGCAGCGGCATCAACAACGGCTCGCCAGGGACCGGCACGGTCTACGCCCTGGCCAGCAACGGCATCGACTCACTGGTAGCCGGTGGCGAATTCAGCAACGCCGGGGGGCTCAACACCCCGCGCGTCGCGCTCTGGAACGGCGGGGCCTGGAAGACCATCGGCCTGGGCATGGACAACACCGTCTACACCCTCGCCTACGAGAGCTTTATGTTCTACGCCGGCGGCAAGTTCAAGAACACCCAGGGCGGCGGCTATTTCCTCAATTACGCTGCCCTGTGGTCCGGCGACCGTCAGGCCTGGTACGCCATGGGCACCGGGGTTGACAGCACCGTCTACGTCATGAAGCCCGGCGCCGCCGGGGTCCTCTACGTCGGTGGCAATTTCACCAAGGCCGACGGCCTTCCAGCCAGACGCCTCGCCCGCTGGGAGGGCTCCCTCTGGGACGGCGCCGTCAGCACGGGCGCCAACGGCCGCATCCGCGCCATCGACGTCCTCGGCACCAGGCTCTACATCGGCGGCGATTTCAGCGAAGCGGGCGGCCTCCCGGCCAACCGCTTTGCCATCCTCGATCTGAGCACCGACTCCTGGAGCGCACCCGGCAACGGTCTCGACAGCACGGTCTATGCCCTCGGCAATGGCGACCTTTACCTCGGCGGAGCCTTCACTGCGGCAGGTTCGAGGCCATCTTTCCACTTCGCCCAGTGGCTGGAGAGCAGCTTTGTCTATATGCAGGTCAGGCTTTTCCTGCAGGGGGCCTATAACCCTGCAGCCCACGCCATGACCACCACCCTCAACAGCGCCGGCCACATTCCCCTGGTTTCGCCTTATCCGGATCATCGCAGCGTCAGTTATATCCCCGCCAACGTCACCGACTGGGTGATGGTCGAACTGCGCACGGGCGGCGGTACAGTCGCCGGGCAAAAAAGTTTCTTCCTGAACAGGAACGGCTATCTGGTCGATGACGACGGCGAGAATACCCAGGTGATCTTTGAAGGGGTGACCGATGGAGACTATTCGATCATCATACACCACCGCAACCACCTCAAGGTGATGAGCGCCAACACCGTCGCCCTCAACAACGGCGGAGCGACCGCCTTCGATTTCACCACCAGCCTCAGCCAGAGTTATGAATTTGACAGCGCCGGCCGCACCTGCGTTGAGCTGGAGCCCGGGGTCTGGGGTTTCTGGGCGGGGGATATCAACCAGGACGGC
>JAKPUX010000165.1 GCA_029554865.1 bacterium
ATCCATTGGGATATGGTCTGCATCCAGACCCCTGAATTCGGCGGTGGTTCGATCCGCTTCGACAACCGTCTCATCCGCCAGGACGGCCGCTTTATCGTGCCGGAGCTTTACCCCCTTAATCCGGAAAATTTGCTCGTGTAAAGAGGAGCAGGCACCATGAAAAATGATCCCGTCGCCGCAGCGCGCAAGGCCATAGCGGAAAAGGAGTACGCCCAAGCGATCGAACTGCTGCTGCCGGCGGCCGCCGGGGAAAAAATGAACGAGGAGGCCTTGCTCCTGCAGGCCCGCTGCGATCTGGCCCTGCACCACCACGCCGCCGCCGGCAAAATCTACAGCTTTATGCTCCAGCAGGGAGCGCCCTTCTCACCGGCCGCCCGCGCCGAGGCCGCCCTCATCCTTGGCCAGCCCCAGACCAGCCTGGCCCTGCTCGCCCCCCTCGCCACGGGCGACCTCACGGGCGAAGCAGCCCTGATCGCTGCCGTCAGCGCCTACTGCTGCGGCCGCATCTCTGATTGCATGCGCTACCTCGCCCGCTTCGCCGCAGCCGGCGAGGCATGGGACGAGGAGGATCCCGTCGAGCTGGTGATCGAGCACGCCCTCGAACGCAGCGAGTACCACGATCTTGAACAGATCTATCTCGACGCCCAGGAGAGCGCCGGCAAGCCCGGCCCCCAGCCGCGCAACCGCTGGTTCGCGATCAACATCCCCGTCTATGAGCTCTATACCGCCTCCAGACCCGATAAAAGGCTGAAACGAGCCGCCGCCCTGGTCCGCGTCCTTGCCCCCGGCGAACCCTTCTCCCCGGAGGGGGCAACGGAGCGGCTGCGAGGTATCCTGCAGGATTTTGCCGGCAGCGAGGAGGACGCCCGCTTCGGCCTCGAAAGCCTCAAGCACCTCGAGGCCGGCAACTGGGCCGAACTGGCCCGCATGATTATGGCCCTGCAGCTCGAACACCTGCGCCAGTTCGCCGGCAGCCTCGGACTGGAGGGCGAGCGCATCGCCACCGGCGCGCTCCAGCAGCTCATCCCCCTCCTCCCCCTGCGGCCCGCGATGGGACTGATGCTCCTTTACGCCATCGCCGACAGCGAGGACCGCATGCTTCAGCAGATGGTCCAGAACATCGAAGAGGAGGTGCTCGCCGCCCTCATCCAGATCGCCTTCCAGGCCTTCTACCTGGAGATGGAGCGCATCCGCCTCCTCAACCTCCCCGCCTCCTCCTCTTGAGCCAGATTTGCCTTGACTTTCAAGCTTTAAAGACCTAAAATAAGGCGTGAAAACGTGCAGCGGGCCCCACCCTCCCGCTGCGCCCGTCTGACCCCATTCCAGGAGGAGCCTTATGCTTTCCCCTTTTCACAATGAGTCTTTCACTGATTTCAGCAAGCCGGAAAACCGGCAAAAACAGCAGGAAGCCCTGAAACTGGTCGCCAGCCAGTCCGCCCGGGAGTATCCCCTCTTCATCGGCGGCCGGGATGTGACCACCGGCAGAACCTTCAAGTCGATGAACCCCTCCCACACCAGCCAGGTGGTGGGGACCTTTCACAAGGCCGGACAGGCCGAGGTCGATCTCGCCATGAAGGCCGCCCTCGAGGCCTTTGAAAAATGGCGCTGGGTCGCCCCCAAGGAGCGGGCCATCATCCTGCTCAAGGCGGCGGCGGTGATGCGACGGCGCAAGCTCGAGGTCAACGCCTGGATGATCACTGAAATCGGCAAAAGCTGGCCCGAAGCCGACGCCGACACCTCCGAAGCAATTGATTTCCTCGAATTCTACGCCCGCGAAGCCCTGCGCTGGAGCGAGGTCAAGGGCGCCACTCCATTTCCCAACGAGTTCCCCGAACTCAACTATATCCCTCTTGGCGTCGGCGCCATCATCCCGCCCTGGAATTTTCCGATGGCCATTCTCACCGGCATGACGGCCGCGGCCATCGTCACCGGCAATACCGTGCTGCTCAAGCCGGCCTCCGACACCCCCTGCATCGGCTATCTGCTCGTCGAGATCATGCGCGAGGTGGGGCTGCCGGCTGGCGTCCTCAACTTCATCCCCGGCAGCGGCGGCGAGATCGGCGACTATTTAGTCACCCATCCCAAGACCCGCTTCATCTCCTTCACCGGCTCCAAGGAGGTCGGTCTGCGCATCATCAACCTGGCCTCGCAGGTTTCCCCGGGCCAGATCTGGGTCAAACGTGTGGTCGCCGAGATGGGCGGAAAGGACACCATTGTCGTCGATGCCGACGCCGACCTGCAAGAAGCGGCTACTGCCATCGCCGCCTCCGCCTTCGGCTTCCAGGGGCAGAAATGCTCGGCCTGCTCCCGCGCCATCGTGGTCGAGGAGGTCTATGACAGGATCATCGCCCTCCTCACCGAGCGGGTCAAAAAGCTGACCGTCGGCCCACCCGAGGATCCCTCCACCTACATGGGACCCGTCGCGAACCAGGCCTCGGAAGAAAAGATCCTCGGCTATATCGAGATCGGCAAGAAGGATGGCCGCCTCATCTGCGGCGGGGCCAAGGCCCCGGGCGAGGGTTATTACATCCAGCCTACCATATTCGCCGACATCCAGCCGGGCACGCCCCTGGACCAGGAGGAGATCTTTGGGCCGGTGCTGGCAGTGATCAAGGCGAAGAATTTCGAGGAGGCCATCCGCATCGCCAACAGCACCGAATTCGGCCTCACCGGCGCAGTCTGGACCCGCGACCGCTACAAGATCGAGGAGGCCAAGAAAAAATTCCACGTCGGCAACCTCTACGTCAACCGCAAATGCACCGGCGCCATGGTCGGAGCCCATCCCTTCGGCGGCTTTAACATGAGCGGCACCGACTCCAAGGCCGGCGGCATGGACTATCTGGGGCTGTTCATGCAGGCCAAATCGGTCTCGGAACGGCTGATCTGATCGCCTGGCTCTGCACCGCGCCCCAGGCGGTCGGTATAATCATGATAACCAGCAAGGCGTGCCCTCCCCGGCACGCCTTTTTTTGGGGAAGAGGGAGCAGGCCGACAGCCCACCGTGTGCATGCAGCATTTCGCCTTATTTATTGACAAATTGTAGACAAATTCCTATATTTTTTCATGCAAAAAGAGCCCCTTTATACCATCCGCACCCTGGCGTTGAAAAGTGGTGTGAGTATGCATACCATCCGCGCCTGGGAAAAGCGCTATCAGGCCCTGCGCCCCCAGCGCACTCCCGGCAACCGCCGTCTCTACACCGAAGAGGACCTGGCCCGGCTGCAGCTCCTCCGGCAGGGGGTCGCCGACGGGCACACCATCAGCCTGCTCGCCGGCCTGCCCACGCCCGATCTGTGGCGGCTGGTGCACGGCCGCAGCAGCATCCCGGCGGAGGCCGAGACTGTGGAGCACTCGCATGCTGTCGAGGCTCTGCTCGAGAACAGCTGGCGGGCGGTGCAGAACCTCGACGACCGCGCACTGCAGCAAAGCCTGCACCAGGCGGCTGCTCTGCTCAGTCAGCCGGTCCTGCTCGAGCAACTGCTCGCCCCCCTGCTTCAGCGCATAGGCCACGGCTGGAGCGAAGGACGGCTGCGCATCCTGCATGAACACATGGCCACCATCGTCATCCGCGATTTTCTCACCACCCTGCGGCTCGCCTGTACGGCCGATCCAGAGGCTCCCGTAATCATCATCGCCACCCCCGCCGGTCAGCTCCACGAAATGGGCGCCCTCTTCGTCGCCCTGACCGCTGCTGCTCAGGGCTGGCAAATCCAGTACCTCGGCACCAGCCTCCCCGCCGATGAGCTGGCTGCAGCAGCGCACAGACTTGATGCGCGCATCATCGCCCTCAGCCTCATCCAGCCCTCAGACGATCCGCAGCTTCCCCTCCAGCTGGAGATTCTTCGTAATCTGGCCGGCAGTGAGACGATACTGATCGCCGGCGGCGGCGCTGCCGCCCTCTTCGCTCCCCTGCTCGACCGCCTCTCCATCCATCTTATCAACGGGATCGCCCAGCTCCGCGAGTTTCTCGCCCGTGAGCGAGGCCTCGGCCAGCAACCGCAGCCCTGACTCCACAATAAAAAAGCCCCGATTCCTTGCGGTATCGGGGCTTTTTTTAAAATCTGCTGCTTACTTCATCAACACCATCGATTTGGTCGCGCTGTAGGCTCCGGCCTGAATGCGGTAGAAATAACGCCCGGAGGGCAGCCCGCTGGCGTCGAAACTGAATGAGTGAGCGCCGGCGGAGAGCTCGCCCATTTGCATCGACGAGACCTGACGTCCTGCGACATCGAAGACCTGCATCTGCACCACCTCACTGCCGGGGAGATAGAAATTGATGCGGGTGACGGGATTGAAGGGATTGGGATAGTTCTGCTGGACAGAAAATCCCTCAACACGGACAACCCCATCCTCGACACCCGTCAGAGCGGCCGCCGACTTGCGCAGAGTGGGTGCCGGCAGCGCAATTACCGTGCCATTGGGCAGGGCGGCGAAAAGACCGAAAGCGGCACCGTTCTTGTTCTGGTCCAGCGCGAGAAAACCGGAAGCGAAGACTACCGCTGCGCCGCTGCCCAGCCCGCTCAAATCAGCGGCGTAGGAGGCAACCACGGTTCCAGGCACACCGGCCGGGGTGATCTGAAGAGTGTAGCTTGCCGGAGCGACCGAAAGGTATCCGCTGAAATCACCGAAAGCCAGTGCAGGGACCAGAGGATCAACAAGTCCGACCACCCTCACATCTACCGTCGGTGCATCAGTAGCTCCGTGGAAAGCGCTCAGCATCACCTCGCCCGCGGGAGCGGACTCGCGTCCGGCCGCATTGATATAGAGATTAAAGCCGGTATTCTTGCCGCCTGGATTAACCGCAAATTCGGCCGGATTGAGCACACCGGAGGCCATCACAACGTAGGTCTTGCCCGGTTCAAGGGTCACCGGAAAGGTGGCCAGAGCCTGAGCAGAAGAGGTGCTGGTTCCGGGGGCCACACCAATGCGCAGTTCAGTATTCGAGGGAACATCGATGTAGGGCGTCGCTGCGCGGAAGGCAAAATTGTCCAGCAGCAGCGCATCGTTTACATAGATGTCCACGGCTGCCGCAGCAGGATCGGCCGCGTTATGGATGACCTGGAGTCGCGCCGGCTGGGGCTGGGGTTTCTCCGCAACCGGCAGTTCAATCACTGTGCCGTTGGGATAGGCGACGAAGAGACCAAAGGCTTCGCCGTTGCGATTGGCGGAAGGATTCAGAAAACCGGAAGCAAATATGACACCTACCTGGTACTTGAGGGCGGAAAGGTTCGCAGCGTAAGAGGCGACCACGGTCTCGTTATCCCCGGCCGGGGTGATGTCGAGGACATAGGAGCCCACCGGGACGCGGATATAATCCGTGATATCCTGGTAAGCGGCACCCTTGACGATGGCGCCGACACCGCGAGCAATCACATCCACGGCGGGGGCGTCGGTGCTGCCATGAAAGACGACAAAATCATAATTGCCGGGCTGGCGCTGTTTCTGTGTCATCCGGTCCTTGATGTAGAGATTGTTGCTGGTCTTGCGGCCCTCCGGATTGGGGGCGAAAAGACCGGGTTTGAGGACCCCGCTGGCAAAGGCGACGTAATTCACACCCTCATTCAGGGTGACCGTGTAATTGTCCAGAGCCTCAACCGAAGAGCTGCTGTACGAGGGCGCAAGCTCGACCGTGAGGGGAACGCCGGCCGGCACGTCTAAAAACTCGGTCGCCTGACGAAAAGAAAAGTTGTCAAGCAGCAGACCTCCGTTGACATAAATGTCGACCTCCCTGAGGCCGGGATCCGCCGCGTTGTGTATGATCTGCAATCCCGCAGTGGACGCTGATTCAGCAACGTTCGCGCCGGCAAGTCCCAGCACGATTAGGGCCAAGAACATGATGCTTTTTTTCATACTGCCTCCTGTTACTGTTGACGATTCATCCGAGTGGACAGTCGGTTAGATGCGCAAGGTAGCCAGATCTTGATTATTTTATGTCCACTATTTGTCTAATTATTGTACCCAATGTAACCAGGAGACAATGCCTCGTATTCCCGAAATAATAAATTTTTTATGTCGGATCTTTCGGTGAGGAAAAGCCGGCGAGCTGCAGATAACAGTTTGGATAGAGTGGTGATACGAAAAAGTCCGTGACGGCTCGTCACGGACTTTTATTTTTTACTCCTCATCCTCAGCGGTCGGGAGAAAAAAGGCTGCATGCACAGGCGGTGGGCAGGGGCGTTCCAGCCCCTTGACCGCCCGCCAGATCACCTCGTTGAAAAGGTCATCCGGGCAGCGGTCCTCCTGCGCCCAGTTGAAACTCTCGCTCAGCTCCGACCATTTGCTTACCTTGATATTCTTCTCATTCAGATCGATATTGATCGGCCGCACGGCATAAGGGGCGTGGCCGGTGGTCTGGGCGAAGCAGCGCCACATCGGCGTCGCCGCGGCATCATACTGGCTCATCGGCGGCAGGCCGAGGATGAGCTCGATGGTGCGCAGCATTGAGGAGGTGGAATAGAGAGTGTGGTCGACAAAAGCGCTCTTGACGAATCCTCCGGCCACGAGGGCGACAGTGCGGTGGGCATCGACATGGTCAGGACCGTTCTGGGCATCATCCTCGATAATAAAAATGGCGCTCTGGTTCCAGATCGGATGGTGGCTGAGATAGTCGACGAAGAGGCCGATGGTCAGGTCATTGTCGGCGACATGAGCGAAGGGAGTGGGTTTGCCGACGCCGAGCCCCTCGGTATGGTCATTGATGAAGCGGATGGTGTTGAGCTGCGGAACGCTGCCGGCGGCATAGAGGGAATCAAAGTCCCTTTTCCACTGATAGAAACGGGTGGTGTCGCGCACGCTCTGGTCCCAGCAGGTGAAATAGGGGCAGAGGTGGCCTTCAAGAACCGGGATGTTGGGCTTGTAGTCATCGGCGAACTCGCCGTAGGTGCGATAGCTGACCCCATAACGCTTGCAGAAATCCCAGATAAAACCATCGCGGTTATTGGCGATTTCCCGCCTCCCTTCGGCGGTGTAAAAGCCGCCGCGGCCGCCATAAGTCGTAGGCCAGCTCTTCTCGAGATAGTCGGTGGCGTAGGCCCCCAGGCTCCAGTTGTGGCCGTCGGCGCTCACCTCGCCGTTGACATAAAAATTGTCGAGGAGGACAAATTCCCGCGCCAGGGCGTGATGGTTGGGAGTGATCCTTTCACCGAAGAGGACCAGAGTGGTGTCGCCATTGCCCTCGGGTAGATCGCCCAGTATCTGGTCATAGGTCCGATTTTCCTTGATCACGTAAAAAACATAACGGATGGGTGAGGGATCGCCGACGCGCATGGGGATGGGATTGCCCGCCTCCCCCTCACTGCTGGTTTCACTGTTCTTGGTGTAGGGCGTATTGGTGTAGACGGCCCGCGAATAGACCCCGAGCAGCGCGTCATCAGGCTCCGCAAGTATGCTGAGTACACCGCGGAAGAGGCCGCCGATGTACTGCTCCTTTTGCCGGCTGCCCTGCTGATAACCGACATCGGCGCGCTTGCCTGCGGGATTGGGGCCCCGGGGATTGGCCAGAGAGGAAAGGCCCTTGCCGTTGGCAATATAAAGCTTGCCCCCGGCCGCGCGCACACAAGTCGGGTACCAGCCGGTGGGGATAAAGCCCCTGCTGATGCTTGTGCCGGGCTCCTCGACATCAAAGACCGCCAGGCAGTTGTTGTCCGCATTGGCGACATAGAGGCTCCTGTCGTCCCCGGAGAGGGCGAGGCTGTTCGCAGTCGATCCGCTCGGGGCGTCGGGGAAGAGGGCGGTGTTGAGGGTCTCCACCACCTTGCGCAGCCGCGTGTTGATGACCGAGACGGTATTGTCATTGGCATTGGCTACAAAAAGCCACTCGCCGTTCCTGCTCAGGCAGAGGTCGTTGGGATTGTCGCCGACAGGAACCTGGCCGTCGAGCTGCTGGGTGACGGCATCGAAGAGCACCACCTGGTTGCACCCCCAGCAGGATATATAGAGCCTGCTGCGGTCCGGCGAGAGCAGGCAGGTGTACGCCTCGCCTCCGAGGGGATAGCGGGCGAGCACTTGACCGCTCCCGGTATCCACGGTGTAAAGGGAATTGTTCTCTCTGGTCACGGCATAAAGGAGATGGCGCGAGTCATCGAGGGCGATACCGGCCACAGAGATCAGGGCCGGCCAGGGCTTGCCCAGCACGAGGGTATCCACCGCCGTGAGCCTGCCGCCCGCAAGCGCGAACTTTACTATCCAGTTGTCGTTGCCGCCGGAGGCGTAGAGGAATTTATCATCGTCCGAAAAGGCCAGGCCCAACCAGGCCTTGCCGACAGCGACAGAGTCGGCCATGCTGTTCTTGCGGATGTCATAGAGCTGAATCGACTGGTCGCTCTGGCCGTTGTTGGTGACCGCCAGCCAGCGCTGCGAGGCCGAGAGGGTGAGATTGAGGGGCAGATCACCGAGGGGGACCTTTTTACCGACCGGCGTCAGCTTCCAGCCATTGGGCAGGGCAACCCGCCCGGCTTCGATTTCCGCCAGGCTCTGCGCTGATAACCCCGAAAAGCCGCTGAAAAGGATAACAAACATAACGGAGACAAGCGAAGAGAAGAAAAGCCTTTTCATTGGATCGCTCCTCATCCTGTGGATGCCGCTCTGTCCGGCCGAGCTGGTTATGGCCGGACCGGGATTGATTTATGTTTATTTTATCACTCTTCTGAATAAAAAACAAGTATTACCTTGCTGCCGAAAAGCCGCAATTCTGGCACACCTTTTGACTAAGTGGGTATGAAATCAGGTCGCGCACGCCTGGCGGCTGATTAATAATTTATTTAATAACAGTTAGTTGAAATATCCTGAACCTCGCAGACACGATCCGATTATGTGGCGCCGCTTCCTCATCAGGGATATTCGATGTGGCATGAATGGGGCATTGAGCAATCCGAGGAGAAAGATTGTGAAAAAGAACCTGAGCTTTTCTGATTCCCGCGCCTGGAGCACCGATCTCGTCCGGTTGGGCTGGCTCTTTCTGCTGGCGATCCTTTTCCTGATCATGTTCAGTGGAGCGGGCTACGGCCAGGCCTCCATCAGCGGCAGCGCCTGGATGGACCAGAACAAGGACGGCCTCCGGGGCGAAAGCGAACGCGCCTTCTCCGGGGTCCGCGTGCAGCTTTTCCGGCGTACAAGCGGGGCCGCCTATGAAGTCCTCACCTCCCTGCGCACCCAGAGTGATGGATCATTCCTCTTTCTGGTCTCCAGTTCCCTCCTGCCGGAGAGCTATTATCTCCAGTTCGAGAAGGTGCCGGGGATGTATTTCAGTCTGCCCCGGACGGGCGGCGACATCCTGACCGATTCCGAAGTCGATACCAGCAGCGGCCGGACGCCTATTTTTACCCTGGCCAATCAGTCCAATTCCATCGGCTGGAACGCGGGTTACATGAGTTCACCTCTGGTGGTGCCGGAGATCAAGCCGGCGGCCAATCTCGTCCTCAATGTCGCCGTCAGCAACGATTCAGCTCATGTCGGGGAGTATGTCGATTTCACCATCGATGTCACCAACCGCGGGCCCGACGCCTCGCTCTCGCCGCATCTGGTCATGCAGCTGGCGCCCAACCTCATCTTCGTAAGCGCCTCCCCTGCTCCCGTCGATCCGGACAATAATCCCCTGGAGTGGAGCCTCGAGACCCTGGTGATGAGCGAGATGCGCCGGGTGACGGTGCGCACCCTGGTCGTCGACGACGGTGAAGCCACCGGCACCATCTATCTGCTCACCACCACCGAAGAGACCGACCAGACCGACAACAGCTATCAATACGTCCTCCGGGACGGACTGCCGGTCGAACTCACCGAATTCATCGCGCATTTTAACGGCCGCGGCGTCCTGGTCAAATGGGTCACCGCCTCGGAGACTGAAAATTTCGGCTTCCAGCTCTTCCGCGCCGAAGAGGAGCAGGGCCGGTATGAAAGGATAAATCCGGCCATCATCGAGGGCGCGGGCACCTCCTCCTCCGAACACAGCTATGAATATCTCGACACCGAGGTCATCGCCGGCACCACCTACTACTACAAGCTCATGGACGTCGATTACAGCGGTCAAATGGCCTGGCACGGCCCCGTCACCGCGGTCGCGAACCAGCCGGCGGTCTTTGCGCTTTCGCAGAATTATCCCAATCCCTTCAACAGCCAGACTCGCATCCGTTTCACGATCGGGCAGCCCGCCCATGCCGAGATGAC
>JAKPUX010000171.1 GCA_029554865.1 bacterium
GGCAAGCTCACCCGGGATATTCCCGCCGGCTGGAAGCAGCGCCTGGCCCTCTCCTGCGCCATCCTCCACCGGCCCAAACTCCTCTTCCTCGACGAGCCCACCGGCGGGGTCGATCCGATCTCGCGCCGCGCTTTCTGGGGAGTGATCTACGATCTGGCGGAGCAAGGGACCACGGTTTTCGTCACCACCCACTACATGGATGAGGCCGAATACTGCAATCGCCTTTCGATCATGCACGCCGGGCGCATCATCGCCATCGGTGCGCCGGGCGAACTCAAGGCGCGCTATCGCAAGCAGACCATCGAAGAGCTTTTCATCGATCTGGTGAGGGGCGGGAACCCCGGGCAGCCGGCGGAGGGAGAGGAGGCTGCAAAGCAATGAGATCGAGAATCTATGCCATCCTGCGCAAGGAGTTCATCCACATCCTGCGCGATCCGCGCAGCCTGGTGATCGTCTTTCTGCTCCCGATCCTGATGGTGCTGCTTTACGGCCATGCCATCACCTTCGACATTCGCGATATCCGGCTGGGGCTGCTCGACCAGGACCGTACTCCGGCCGCGCGCGAGCTGGTCGAGGGGCTGGTCAGCTCGAACTATTTCAGGCTGACCGGGGTGCTGGAGAGCCGCGAGGAGATCGGGGAGGCGTTTCTCCACCGCCGTATGGTCGCGGTGCTGATCATCCCGCAGGGTTTCGCCGCCGCCCTGGGCAGCCAGCCGCAGAGTGAGGTGCAGGTGATCATCGACGGCTCCAACGCCAACACGGCCACGGTGGCGATGAATTACCTCAAGGCCTACTTCGTCACCCGCTCCCTCCAGCTCAATGCACAGGTGATGCGGACGCCGATCGACCTGCAGCCGCGGGTCTGGTACAACCCCGATCTCAAGAGCGTCAACTTTATCGTCCCCGGCCTGGTGGCGGTGATACTGATGCTGATCTGCGCCCTGCTCACCTCGGTGACGGTGGCCCGCGAGCGCGAGACCGGCACCATGGAGCAGATCCTGGTTTCGCCGGTGCGCTCCCTGGAGATCATTGCCGGCAAGACCCTGCCCTACATCCTGCTCGGGCTGATCGACGGGATTGTGGTGGTGGTCTTCGCCTGGCTCTGGTTCGGCGTTCCCTTCCGCGGCGAACCCCTCTGGCTGCTCGGCTATGCCCTGATCTTCATCTACACCTGCCTCAGCTTCGGCATCTTTGTCTCGGCGCGGGTCCCCAACCAGCAGATGGCCCTGATGATGACCATGGTCTCCACCCTGCTGCCTGCAATCCTGCTCTCGGGTTTTATCTTTCCCCTGGCCTCGCTGCCGAAGCTGCTCCAGGCGCTCAGCTATATCGTCCCGGCCAAATACTTTCTGGTCATCATCCGCAGCATTATGCTCAAGGGGATCGCCGGCCCCTTGCTCTGGCAGCCCGCCCTCTTCCTGGTGCTCTTCGGCACCCTGCTGATCCTGATCAGCGTCAAGCGTTTCAAAATCAATCTGGAGGGATGAGACGGTGGGGAAGATCTCGCACATCATCAAAAAAGAGTTTATCCAGGTGCGCCGTGACCGCGGCATGCTGATGATCCTCTTCGTGGCTCCGATCCTGCAGCTGCTGCTGCTCGGATATGTCATCTCCAGCGAGGTCCGCAACATCAGGACGGTCATCTGCGATCTCGACAATTCCTCGACCAGCCGCCTGCTCGTCGAGCGCATCCGCAACTCCGGCTATTTCGATCTCGCCTTCTTCGATACCCGGCAGAACCATCTCCACGACTATCTGGACAACGGCCGTGCTGTAGTGGCAGTGGTCATCCCGGCCGATTTCAGCACCCGGCTGCAGCGGGGGGAGCCCTCGGGACTGCAGGTGCTCATGGACGGCCAGGATTCCAACACCTCGACCATCGCCCTGGGCTATATCAACGGCATTTTGCAGAGCGAGATCATGGATCAGATCGAGGGGAGGCTGCAGGGCAGCGAG
>JAKPUX010000176.1 GCA_029554865.1 bacterium
GCCCCGCGCCCGGCCGCGGACGGATCGCTGATCGTCCTCAAGATCGGCCTCGCCGACCAGACGGCCTTCATCCGCCTCCATCCCGACGGCCGGGAAGAGACGCTCCTCCACCCCAATCCGGTCGACGGCAGCCCGCACTCCCTCGCCGGAGAGACCCTGGTCTGGTCCGAAAAGGTCCATGATCCGCGCTGGAGCCGCCAGGATTTCCGCGCCATTAAAAGCCTGGATCTTGCCAGCGGCGCCAGGCGGACCCTGGTCGCGAGGGGCCGCCATTTCGCCCCGGCCCTCTCGCCGGACGGCGCAAACATCGCCGCCATCCTCTTTGAAGCGGACAACCGCTGCCATCTGGTCCTGCTCTCTGCGCAAAACGGCAGCGAAATGCGCCGTTTCGAGAATCCGGCCAACGATTTCCTCATGACCCCAACCTGGTCGCCCGACGGCAGGGAGATCGTCTGCAGCAAACTGTGCGGAAGCGGCCGGGCCCTGACTCTCATCTCCCTGGATGACGGCCGCATGACTGACCTCATCCCCCCCGGCGATTGGGAGGTCACCACCCTTTTTCATGGCGGCCGCCACATCCTCTTCAGCAGCAATGACGGGGAGGTCATGCAGATCTTCGCCGTGGAGCGGCAAAGCGGCCGGCTCTTCCGCGTCACCGACCGCCCCTTCGGGGCCTTTTATCCCGCCCTCTCCGGTGACGGCTGCCGGCTCTTCTTCGGCGATTACGATCTCGATGGCTACCATGTCGCGGAATCAACCCTGGATTCATCCCGCTGGATTCCCCTCGACAGCCTCCCGGTGATGGAGAACCCCTGGTTCGAGCCGGTCACCGCCCAGGAGGCCGGCCCCGCCCTCCTCGATGACCTTGCCCCGCATAGCTGGCCGGTGCGCCCCTTCACCGCCTGGAATGACCGGCCGCGCATCCACAGCTGGCAGGTCTATGCCGACGACCCTTCCCGCACCCTGGGGGGCAGCCTCTTCGCCCAAAATATGCTCAGCACCCTGCAGGCCTCGGCTGGATTCGATTTCGACCGGGATGAGAACGCGGGCGCCCTCAGCGCCGATCTCACCTGGGCGCGGCTCTATCCCCTGCTCAGCGCGGGCGTTACCAGCGGCCATCGCGCCTCCACTTATCTCGACGAGAATGACAAAACGCTTCGCTATACCTGGAAGGAAAAGAGCGCCCGCGCCACCATCCTCCTGCCGCTCAACCTCAGCCGCAACGGCTATACGACCGCTCTTTCCCTGCAAGGCGCTGCCCAGCTGACCTGGATCAGCGGAATCAGCGACGACAACGCCTTTGAGCGCTGGGAAAACCAAAGCGGATGGTTCAGAACCATGGGCTACGGCCTCGAGTTCTACCGCTATCGCAAGTCCGGCGCCGACATCTTTCCAGTCCTGGGCCAAACCCTGCGCATGGGCTATGATCATACCCCCTGGCAGAGCCATTACCGGGGAGAGCGCTTCCTCCTCAGAGCCAACCTCTATCTGCCCGGCCTGGTCCGGCGCCATGGTCTGGCGCTGCGCGGCGATTATGAACGGCAGCGGCCGGAGAGCTACCGCTTCAGCGGGGATATCCGCTTTCCGCGCGGCTACAGCTATCGCTATCAGGACCGCATCGGGCGCCTCGCCGTCGATTACACCCTGCCCCTCGCCTATCCCGACCAGCACCTCTGGGCCCTGCTCTACGTGCAGCGTGTGAAGAGTCTCTTCTTCCATGATTACGGCTGGTCCAGCCTTGCGGGCCGCCGCACTTTTTACCGGTCGAGCGGGGTCGAACTGAGCGCCGATGTCAACTTTTTCTCCCTGCCGGTCATCCTCGATGTCGGGGTGCGTCTGGCCTGGCGCTGGCGGGAGAAAAACTGGCGCACTGAAGCGACCCTGAACCTGCCGTTGTGATTTGCTCCCCGAAAGAGTGTACAACGCATCTGTCATGATTTCAGCCTGATTGACGAGAAAAGGATTGCATATATTGGGGCCGTTCTTTACATTAACAAAACCTGCAAACGGTTACATCTCCGTTCACCGGTGACCGATTATCGGCTATCGGGCACCCACCCTTGAGGTTCCTTATCTTCATGTAATAGCAAAACCAAACACATGTGGCCTTTGTGCAGCCGGCCGCCCCGACACCATCACCTGATCCCGGAAGGAGCAGCTCATGAAAAAATGGTTCGCCCTCTTCAGCCTTCTGATGTTGACACTCTTGTTGACGCCCATTGCACAAGCCGAATGGAGCAACGGCAAGCCCGCCGACCTCGTCCTCGGCCAAACCGATTTTGTCAGCCGGGTGAGCGGCACCGATGCCAGCCATTTCAATGGTCCCAACGGCGTGGCCATCGATCCGGTCAGCCGCAAGCTCTTCGTGGTCGACCGCACCAACCATCGCATCCTCCGTTTCGGTGTGGCAGATGGCCTGACCAGCGGCGCGGCTGCCGAAGCGGTGCTCGGCCAGAGCGATTTCGCCGGCAAGAGCAGTGGAGCCGATGCGGCCAAATTCAACAATCCCATCGGCATCTGCTTCGACGCCGAAGGGCGGCTCTGGGTGGGGGATTTCTCCAACAACCGCGTGCTGCGTTTCGACGCCGCCGCGGACAAGCCGAGCGGGGCGCCGGCCGACGGCGTGCTCGGTCAGCCGGACTTTGTCTCCAAAGCGGCAGCAACCACCCGGGCCGGCATGTCCGGACCGGTCGCCCCCTTTATCGATCACAACGGCACCCTCTGGGTCGCCCAATTCAACAACCACCGCGTCACCCGCTACGATCACGCAGCGGCCAAGGCCAACGGTGCGGATGCGGACGGCGTGCTCGGCCAGCCCGATTTCACCACAAGCAGCAGCGGCCTTTCGGCCTCGAAAATGAACAACGCCAACAGCCTCTACGTCGATAGCAACGGCACCCTCTGGGTGAGCGAATTCACCAACCGCCGCGTGCTGCGTTTCGACAACGCCGCCGCCAAAACGGACGGCGCCGAGGCGGATGGCGTGCTCGGCCAGCCCGATTTGATCACCAATACGGCGACGACCACTCAGAGCGGCATGAACAGCGTCCGCTTTGTCACCGGCGATGCCCAGGGCACCCTCTATGTCGTCGAGGAGCCCAACCAGCGCGTGCTGGTTTACAGCAACGCCCAGACCAAAGCCAACGGCGGCGAGGCCGACTATGTGCTCGGCCAGAGTGATTTCGTCTCCAAGCTCAATCCCATTCCGCCCACCGAGGCCTCCTTCAACATCCCCAGGGCTGCCTTTTACGATGACGTCGCCAAAACCCTCTGGGTGACGGATTTTTCCAACAACCGCGTGCTGCGTTTCACCGAAGTACAAGCCCCGGCTGCCCCGGAGCCCTTCCACTGGGTCAACAGCCAGGCGGCCGAGGTGGTGATCGGCCAGGCCGATTTTTCCACCTCTGCCTCCGGCCTCTCCGCCTCACAGTTCAATACACCCCAGGCCATCTGCTATCATCCGCCCTCCGGCAAGCTCTTCATCAGCGACCGGCTCAACAACCGCGTCCTGCGCTTCAGTTCGGCGGCGGCACTCACGAGCGGGTCGAGCGCCGAAGCGGTCCTTGGCCAGCCCGATTTCACCAGCAAGACCGCGACGGTCAGCGCCGCCGGCATGAGCGCCCCCATCGGACTGGCGATCGAGGAGGATGGCACCCTCTGGGTCGGCGATTTTTCCAACAAACGGATTTTGCGTTTTGACGATGCCGTCAACCTCCCCAGCGGCGCTGCTGCCAGCGGCGTCCTCGGCAAGGCCGATTTCACCACCAGCAGCGGCACAGTCTCCCAGAGCGTCATAGGCGGTCCGGTCGGTATCTCGATTCATCCCGACGGCACCCTCTGGGTGGCCGATTTCAGCGCCCAGCGCATCCTGCGCTACGACGACGCGAAACACAAGCCCAACGGCGCACCGGCCGACGGCGTGCTCGGCCAATCCGATTTCTCCTCCACCGGCGGCCGTACCACCGCCGACGGCCTGAATGGCCCGAATAATATCTATATCGATCTCGACGGCACCGTCTGGGTCTGCGAGTTCACCAACAACCGCGTCGTGCGCTACGATGATGCCAAAAACAAGCCCAATGGCGCGCCGGCAGACGGCGTCCTCGGCCAGCCCGATTTCACCAGCAAAACCGCCGCCACCACGCAAACCGGCATGCGCGACATGCGCGCCGTCTTCGGCGATGGCAGCGGCCAGATCTATACCGCTGAGGATGGCAACAACCGCGTCCTCGTCTTCAACAATGCCGCCACGCTGGCCAACGGCGCTCCGGCCGATTTCGTGCTCGGCCAGCCCGATTTTATCACTCGCACCGGTCTGACCCCCCCGACTGCCGCCAGCCTGCGCCAGCCGCGCGGTATCGCCATCGACACCCAAAACCGCCGCGTCTGGATCACCGACTCCCAGAACAACCGCGTGCTGATGTACACGGAAAAACCCTATACCCCGCCAGACAAGCCGGTCTATGCCACCCATCCCCTCGACATCCGGCTCTTCACAGAGGGCCGCGATGATGCCTACCTGACCGAGAGCTGGGGTTACGCCACCGCCCCGAGCCTGGTCGAACGCTCCTCTGGGGAGAACAGAATTCCGGTCGATACGACGGAGGCCTACTCGGATCCAGCCAGCCTGCGCCTGACCTGGAACTCGAAGGCCGGCGGCGACTGGGCCATGGGCATCTTCTTCCCGGGTCTGATCAGGATGGACGTGAGCTGGAAGGACAGCCTCTCCTTTCTGATCTACTCAGGGACGCCTCTTTCCCCCACGACACTCCCGCACCTTTATATGTCGGATAATACCGGCTACAATTCACCGCGCATCTCCATTGCCGCCTGGGTCGACACCGTGAAGGCGGGGCACTGGACGCGCGTCACCGTCCCCTTGCAGCTCTTCTTCGCCAGCGGCAGCGACCTCGACGCCTGGAGCGTGAGAAGCCTCTTCTTCGCCCAGGGCGAGGCCGACGAGCAAGACCACACCCTGCTCATCGATGAGATCCGCTTTACCGGCGGCAATGATTTTGCCGGCAAACGCGTCGTGGTCGTCCTCGGCGGCGAGATCCCCGAGGGCATGGGCGCCAGCACCGCCGACAGCAGCTGGGTGGGCCGCTACCGCGCGCAGCTCACCGCCGCCAGCGACAAATTCGCCGTCGTCAATCTCGGCGTCGGCTACAACACGACCTATCATATGCTGCCCGACGGCTCCCCCCTTCCTCCCGGCAATCCTTTCTATCCGTGGGAGAACAACAATATCTCCTTCGCCGCCGCCTTTAAACCGGAGGCGGTGATCATCAACCTCTCCTTCGAGGATGCCCGGGCGGGATTCACCACCGCGGAACAGCTGGCCAATCTCGACTCCATCACCGCATACGCCAGCCGCAACAAACTGAACCTGTGGCTCACCACCACCATGCCCCGCGCCGGGATTGAGGCCGTCGAAAAACAGAATCTCATCGAGATGCGCGATGCCATCCTGGCCCGCTATCCCCAGGTCATCAATCTCTGGCCCCTGCTCGCCGATGCCCAGGATGACCTCGATGCTCTCTACCGCTCCACCAGTGGCTGGAATCTCAACGACGCTGGCCATGCGGCCCTCTTTGAGGCCATGCTCGCTGCCGAAATCGTTCAACTGCCCGGTCCCAAACCGGTCTACACCTTCGATGCGCTCGATCTCAAGCTCTACACCGACGCCCGCACCGGCACCTACTGGGACGCCAGCTGGGGATATGTCAACGCCCCGAGCGCGCTCGAACTTTACAACGGCGACAAGTATCCCCTCTCCAGCGACTATCTTTACAACGGCAGCTACAACCTCAAACTGCGCTGGACCTCCAAGAGCGGCGGTGACTGGGCCGTTGCAGTGGCCAGCGAAGGCTGGCACAAGATGGATGCCACCTGGAAGGACAGCCTCTCTTTCCTGGTCTACAGCCCCCGGCTCATCTCCGCAGCCGCCTTGCCCAAAATTTTCCTCGAGGACATCGGCAGCGTCAAGACCGACCGCTTTGCCCTCGCCGATTTTCACGGCGATATCCCCGCCCATACCTGGACACGGATCGTCGTGCCCCTCAAACCCTTCTTCGACCATCCCGGCCAGGCCAAGCTCTCTCAGATGAAAACCCTCTTCCTCAGCCAGAATGGAGCGGACGGCGAGGAACATCTCCTCTATATCGATGAAGTGCGCCTGACCGGCGGCAAGACCTTTACGGACAAACAGGTCGTGGTCGTGATCGGCTCCTCCACCGCCGAAGGGACCGGCGCCAGTCCGGCCGACAGCGCCTGGGTCAACCGCTACCGCAGCTATTTGCAGAAATACAGCTCCGACTTTGAGGTGATCAATCTCGCCATCGGCGGCTTCACTTCCTACCGGGTCATGCCGACCGCAACCACGCTGCCGTCGAACCGGACCGATTACCCACGCGAGAACAACAACATCACCTACGCCCTCGCCTTCCATCCCAAGGCGATCATCGTCAACCTGCCCACTAACGATGCGGCCAACTATTACACCATCTCCGAACAGGTGGCCAACTTTGACACCCTGGCGGCCTATGCCGGAAGGTTCCAGATTCCAGTCTGGTTCTCGACTACCCAACCGCGCAATTTCAGCGATGCCGGGCAGCGTGCGAACCTGGTTACGATGCGCGATTCGATTATCTCGCGCTACTCCAACAGGCAGTGGACCCGCGTCATCGACTTCTGGACCGGACTGGCGGACGCCAACGGCAATATCGTCTCCACCTACAACTCTGGAGATGGTGTCCACCTCAACAACAAGGGCCATCGCCTGCTCTACGAACGGGTGGTCGAGGCGCGCGTGCTCACCTATACCGGCGTCGCCCGGCCCGCCGAGGCGCTGCCCGAGGCCTATCAGCTCTATCACAACTATCCCAATCCCTTCAATCCG
>JAKPUX010000179.1 GCA_029554865.1 bacterium
AACAGCGCCCTCCAATCCGTACCAGACCGCATCCTCGTCATAATACTCCACCTCGATATCGCGCAGATCGAAGAGCTGGTTGATGTTGTAATCCCGGCTCGTCACCGCATAGGTGGCGTGCAGCGATTCGAGCAGGCGTCCGGTCGCATTGACCTTCCCCTGCACAGCGACGCGGACGGAGCCGCTGGGGAAGGTGACGCTCTTTTCCAGACTGAAGCTGGTTCCATTCCAGAGCGGTGGATCATAGTTATCCATAAAGCTGGTGAGCAGGATACCTCCCCGGGTGTAGCCGTCGCTGTAGCGAATTTCCCCCTCGAACTTGATATCGATCCACCGGGTTTTGCGCAGCAGCTCGAGGAGTGCGCCGCCCACAGTCAGATCGCCCAGGTCGACCTCCTGATTGGTGGGGCGGGACCAGGGGATAGTGATAGTGACGTCGCTGGAGTCTTTATCCTGCCAGACGCGTAACGCCGATTCTCCCGGAAAGAGGCGGGAGAGGCTGAAGCGGCCGTCGGCGCCGGTCCTGACCGTTCCGGGGGTGCGCCAGGTCCGCCCACCCGCCGTGCAAACGGCCTGCACCTTCGCCCCCGAGACCGGTTTGCCTTCTTCATTGACCAGGCGGCCCTTGGCATTATAGCGCCAGCCGATGCGCTCCCCGAGCACCGGCAACAGCGCCTTTTGGCCTCTGCGACCAAGAAAGGCCTCTACGGTATCGCGCAGGGCGCCCATGCCGGGCGCTCCGCTCGCCGTCAACATCCAGACATCGCCGAAGCTCGCCCCGATGACGGGAAAATCCTCCTGCTGGCCTGCGGAGGAGCGGATGGTGGGGGAGCGGCGGACGAGAGCGGTGAGGAGGACGGCGCCGAACCCTTCAAGACTGGGCCAGTCCACCGCGCTGGGAGAGAGCCCCGTGCTGGCCGTAAAGCTCTGGAACATGCTCCAGGGTTCTTCAGGATTGGCATTCAGGATGGTGCCGGTGCAAAAGTAGTCGCTGAAGTGGGCGTAATCTTCCACCATCATGGCTCGCCCGGGGTGCGCCATGCCCGGAATGTGCTCGGCGGGTGCCTGCGCCTCCAGCACCAGATAGCGCGACTCGCCGCAGAGGATGTGGTTCATAAAATGGCCCACCTCATGGGCGATGGTATGGTCGGTTGAGGATGGACCGAGAAAGATCATTGGCCGGGTGATCGGAACCAGGTCGGTGAGGTAAAGGAAGCCCTTGTATTTGTGGTCCTCGCTGTTATAAAAGGTCGGCTCGTAGGCCGCTCCGGAGGCCACCTGGGTCGCAACGCGCCCTGATACTGTGGAGGGGAGGGAGTCCAGGATGGCACCGAAGAATCCCCAGGCCTGATTCACGGCCGCGGCGTGGCGCTGGGCGGAGGTGCCCGGCGTGACGCACAGCGACTCGGCCACCGGCACGCAGGTCCAGCGCTCGACCCTCCCGGTCGCGTCGTCGATGCTGCCCAGATCGACCCCGTAGCCGTAGAGCACCTGGATCTCGCCGGGTGTGTCCGGGAACTCCAGGCGGGCGAGGCTCGAGCCGGTGTACTCCACCCAGAAGCTCTTTCCCGGCTGGGATGGCTTCGGACCGGAGAGAATCCGCGCCACGCTCAGCGTGCCCCCTCCGGAAAGGAATGAGAAGGTGCCGCCCGAGACGCTGTCCGGGAGCTGAACCATGACTCCCGTAGGTACCGTGTAGACTGCAGCCGGAGCGAGGGCAAAGGTGTTCTTGGGCTCATCGGGTCCGTTGACTTTTTCAGGATCCGGACAGCTTGCCGTAAAGAGAACGACGGCGGCGCTCAGCACAGCGAGAAGGTTTCTCGGCATGGACATTCCTCCGTTCGGGCGCAGCGAAGAGGCCTGGGCCAATATTTGCGCAAATGTAGCTACTGGCATAGAGAAAATCAATTCTTTTTTCTCTGTTCCTGCCCCTCCTGTTGATGCATAAATACATTTTATGAGTCAATACACAGCCCCGGTTTGGGAAAAAAGTTTGCATTTTGAACAATGGCTGGTTAGATTAAAGGTATATCAATACTTTCTTTCCCAGTGTTCATTCTGCCATCTGATCTAATTGTACCCATCTTTTTTCATCATTCCATTGTTGTCAGGGGAGGATATTTTG
>JAKPUX010000185.1 GCA_029554865.1 bacterium
CCGATGCGGGTGCGAATGAGACGCACCACCTCATAACCGCAGGCAGCGAACATCCTCCGCACCTGCCGGTTTTTGCCCTCATGAATGATGATCTCCGCCCAATGGCCCGGTTTTACATCGGGCAGAATGCGCAGGCGCGCCGGCAGGGTGCGGTAATTCCTGATCAGAATGCCCTCCTCCAGGGTCTTCCGGTCGCCTTCCTGCAAGGGGCGGTTGATACGCACCCGGTAGCACTTTTCGATCCCGCTGCCGGGGGAGACCAGCCAGCTCGCCATCGGGCCGTCGTTGGTCAGGAAGAGGGCCCCCTCGCTCTCCATGTCGAGCCGGCCGGCGGGAAAGACCCAGGTGGCGAAACCGGGCAGGAGGTCATAGACCGTCGCCCGGCTCTCCTGATCGACGCGGGCAGTGAGAAATCCGGCCGGTTTGTGAAAAAGATAATAGAGCTTTTCCTCCACCCGGCCGATGGGCTGATCGTCCAGGGTGATCTGGTCCTTTTCCAGGTCGACCCAGGCGTAGATGAATTTTTCGACCCGGCCGTTGACCTTGACCCGGCCCGCGAGGATCCATTCCCGCGCCTGGGTGCGGGAACCCAGCCCCTTTTTGCTGAAGGCCCGGACGAGTCCTACCCTCACCCCCTGGCCGCTCTGTTCTTCATTCTGCATGATCTGGTCCATTCATCAGTTCACAAGGCTGGTAAAATATAGGTGATTTGCAGAGATGGGGCAAGGATAAAATGGTTCAGCTGGAAATATAGCTTTTTTAATTCGTTCAGGCTTCATAAATTCATATGGCAGTTACGGATCTTATAGGAGCCTCCTTCGCCGTATGGAAATCCCCGACAACACCATCGAAGCCTTTGCGCGCAATTTCCACCGTGAAGCACGCCTGTACGGATTCAGCGATGCGGACTGCCTGCGCTTCGTCAACGCCATCCTCGATCTGATCATGAAGAATGACGTGGCCAACACCCACAAATTCAGCACCCTGCACTGGTCACGGGAGGGTGAGCAGCGCTACGCCCGCCTTCCCATCACCATGGAACAGCTCTGCATCCGTGAATATGACCATATCATCGACCCCCCCTTTTTCGAAAGATGGCTCGAGGACGAATACGGCCGCTATTTCCTCCTCTCCCGGCTGAGCCTGCACCGGACCGATTTTTTCGATCTGGTCAATGACCCCACCAATATCATCGGGGTTATCACCCTGCCCGAGGGGCTCCCGATCGGAGCCGTCGCCTTTCTCAAGCATGATATCCTCTCCAAAAAGGCTGAACTCCGCAAGCTCATCGGCAATCCCGAATATCGCGGCAAGGGCTACGCCAAAACCGCCACCCGCCTCTGGATCGAATACGGCCTCTTCGGCCTCGGTCTGAAAAAAATCTACCTCAACACCATCAATACCAATATCCGCAACATCCGCCTCAATCAGGAGCTCGGCTTCACCATCGAGGGCATCCTCCACAACGAGGTCATGATCGACGGGGTCTACAAGGATGTGCTCAGGATGAGCCTGTGGCTGGAATAAGGAAATATTCCGTACAGCCGCAGCGCGTGCAAAATGGGGGACCGGCGCCCGTGCGCTGGCTGATAAAACCGCCGATGATAATGGAGTCTCCGACAGAATGATCTCATCGCCTCGAAAAGCCAAATCCACCTCCGGATTCAGCCGCAATCTGCTCTTAACAGGGCTGACCAGCTTTCTCACCGACACCTCGGTGAAGATGGTCTATTCGGTCATGCCGATGTTTCTGCTCTCCATCGGCGCCTCCAAGACCAGCCTCTCGCTGATCGAGGGCATCGCGGAGAGCACCGCCGCCCTCGTCAAGACCCTCTCCGGTTTCTGGAGCGACCGCATCGGCAGAAACAAGCCCTTCATGCTGGTAGGCTACGGCATCACTGCCCTCATCATCCCTCTCTACGCCCTGGTCGTCTCCCCCGTGCAGGTCCTGCTGCTGCGCTTCATCGAGAGGTTCGGCAAGGGGGTCCGCACTGCACCGCGCGACAGCCTCATTGCCGGCTCGGTCATCAACGGCGAGACCGGCAAGGGATTCGGCCTGCAAAAGGCGATGGATAACAGCGGCGCCATCGTCGGCCCCCTGGCCGCCTTTGCACTCCTCTACCTGTTCCCGGCCGATTACAGGCGCCTCTTCTTCCTGGCCGGGATCCCCTCCCTGCTGGGCATCCTGGTGATCCTTTTCGGCATCCGCGAGGCGAAAAAGGGCAGCGATCAGCTCTTTAAAAAGTTCCGCTTCCGGGATTTCCCCGGGCGGTTTTACCTCTTCCTGGCTATAATCTTCATCTTCACCCTCGGCAATTCCACCGACGCCCTGCTCATGGTCAAGGCCAATGAGGTGGGGGTGAAAGTCGCCTTCATCCCGCTCGTCTACCTGGTCACCAGCATCGTCTCGGTCGCGCTCGCCATTCCGCTCGGATCGCTCTCCGACCGGATCGGCAAGGAGAAAATCCTCATCGCGGGATTTCTCATCTACGCCCTGGTCTATTTCGGCTTCGGGATCACCCGGAGTGTAAGCGCCATCATCGGCCTCTTCGCCCTGTACGGGCTCTATTCAGCGGCGACCGACGGCATCCAGAAGGCCCTGGTCTCCGACATCATCGACAAAAACAAGCAGGGCACGGGACTGGGTCTCTACAATGCCCTGATCGGCTTCACCCTGCTGCCCGCCAGCCTCATTGCCGGCGCCCTTTACGACCGGGTCAATTCGAGCATCCCTTTTTATTTCGGCGCGGTCATGGCGCTTCTCGCCGCGGTGCTGATGTTCTTCTTCTGCCGGAGCCGGAACCACCCCTCGCCCGCCGGAGTGGTCGAAAGGAGGAGGTCATGAACACTGCCGTGGCTGACCAGGAAAAGAACCGGGTGGCTCTCTCCTCGGTCATCGCCGCCTTCTTTCTGACCGGATTCAAACTCACCACCGGCATCATGACCGGAAGCATGGGCATCCTGGCCGAGGCTGCTCATTCCGCCCTCGATCTGATTGCGGCGGTGATCACCCTGTTTGCCGTGCGCTTTTCGGGCCGCCCGGCCGACCGCGAGCACACCTACGGCCACGGCAAAATCGAAAACCTCAGCGCCCTGGCCGAGACCCTGCTGCTGCTCCTCACCTGCGGCTGGATCATCTATGAATCAGTCAGACGCCTGCTCTTCACGGAGGTGCATGTCGAGGTCAGCCTCTGGGCCTTTGCGGTGGTCATCCTCTCGATCATCATCGATTTCGGCCGCTCGCGCGCCCTTGCGCGTACAGCCAAAAAACACAACAGCCAGGCGCTCGAGGCTGATGCGCTCCACTTTTCGACCGATATCTGGTCCTCGGGAGTTGTGCTCGTTGGGCTGCTCCTGGTGGTGCTCTCGAAGCGAACCGGCATCGCCTGGCTGACCAGGGCCGATGCCGCAGCCGCCCTCATCGTCGCCGGCATCGTGATCCATGTCAGCTTTCAGCTCGGCAAGAGGACGGTCAGCGCCCTGCTCGATGCCGTCCCTGCGGAGCTTACTGCGGAGATCGGTCAGGCGATCATGGTCCCGGGGGTGCTGAGGGCGGGGCGCGTGCGCGCCCGGCGCAGCGGAGCGGACGCCTTTGCCGATGTCACCGTGATGGTCGCACGGGACACCTCGCTGGAGCAGGCCCACGATATCGCAGCAGCGGTGGAGGAAGAGGTGCACAATATCATGCCCGGTTCCGACGTCATGGTCCACCTCGATCCGGTGGAGAGCGACAATGAGTCGATGCTTCAGGTCATCCGCCTTACCGCCGCACGCCACGGCCTGGGCGTGCACGGCATTCGCATTTACAATATCCACGGCAAGGAGTACATGGAGCAGCACATCGAGGTGAGTGAGGATTACACCCTCGAGGAGGCGCACGCCCAAACGACCCGCTTCGAAGAGGCCCTCCATGACCTCTTCCCGAGACTCGCACAGATCATCACCCACATTGAACCGGTTGGAGATTCGAGCGCCCGCAGGCAGCCGGGACAGGCCGATCCCGGGCAGATCCGCCGCGTCCTCCTCGCACTGCCAGAGGTCAGGGAGGCCGGCCTCGACATCCACGACCTGCTGGTGAACAGCGTCGGCGGCGAGCTCAACATCGCCTTTCACTACGCCCTCGCCTCCGATCTCCCCATCACCGACGCCCACCTCCTCACCGAAAGGATCGAGCGTTCCCTCCGGCAGATGATCCCGAACCTGGGCAGGGTGGTGATCCACACCGAGCCGCGATCGCACCCGGAAAGGGGCTGACGGGGAAGAGGCGCCCGCAGCGGCGAAATCCGCCGCAAATTGAGCACAATTGCCTTTGATAATAATAAATTATTCACTAAGTTTCTTCAGCCCGGGGTGAAGAGATGGATCAGGCTTCAAACAGCGGGTGGCGCTCCTGAGAGCGCGGTGGATGGCGGGCGGTGAATCTTCTTTCCTGATGCGAATTATGCAGAATTCCACACCCCATACGGATCTGCCCTGGCTGGTGGTCAGCGATGCCGGCGGCCATATCTTCGAGATCCCCGGCCTGGAGATGGCCGGCATGCGCCTGCGCGAACGCCGCCTCCCCGAGGCGGCGGAGCTCATTCCCCTTCCCTTCGGCAGCGCCCTCTTCCAGCTGCCGGGGCGCCGGCCCGTGGGCTATGACCGCAGCCGCAAGCGTTTCGTCGTGCTCGAGGAGCATGAGGGACAAAAGATCTTCGCCGTCGGCGCCTTCATCGCCCCCGCTCATACCCAGACCCTGCTCGCTGCCTATGAGAGCACGCCCGGCGCCGAGCCCCTCCCCCTCTTCGCCTACAGCGCCGCGGGCTGGCGGGATGAGCGCTTTTTCACCGCCGGGGTGCGGGTGGACGCCGATATCCGCCAGGACCCCGCCTACTTCAACGCCCGCCTCATCGAGCAGCAGGCCGCCCTCCTGCTCAAACGCTACCCCGGCAACCGCCTCATCGGGCACCTGGTAGAAAACTGCGTCCGCCGCTATGGCTGCCCCGCGGCCCAGAATCTCGCCCTTGGGCGCTGGGAGGCCCCCATCCCCACCAGCCCCTCCTGCAATGCCCGCTGTGTCGGCTGCATCTCGAAGCAGCCGGAGGGCTGCGTGCCGGAGACCCAGACGCGCATCACCTTCGTGCCCACCCCCGAGGAGATCGCTGAATACACCGTACCGCACCTCGACCACGCCCCCCGCCCGGTCGTCAGCTTTGGCCAGGGCTGCGAGGGGGAGCCCCTCATCCAGGGCGATCTGCTCGAGCAGGCCATCCAGCTCATCCGCTCGCGCACAGCCAGCGGCGTCATCAATCTCAATACCAATGCCTCGCGGCCGGAAGTGATCGACCGTCTCTGCCAAGCAGGACTCGACAGTCTGCGCATCAGCCTCAACAGCGCTCGCCCGGAACCCTATCGCGCCTACTACCGGCCGGCCGGCTACGACTGGCCTGAGGTGGTGGAGAGCATGCGCATCGCCCGCCGCCGCGGACGCTGGATCTCGCTCAACTACTTTATCTTTCCAGGATTCACCGATGACCCGGAGGAGATGGCCGCCCTGATCAGCCTGGTGAAAAACCACCACATCGATTACATCCAGATGCGCAATCTCAACATCGATCCGGAGTGGTACGGCCAGGCCCTCGGGCTTGAGGCGGCCGCGCCCCGTGCCATCGGCATCCTCGCCTGGATGGAACAGGTCAAGGCCGCCGCCCCGTGGATCCGCTTCGGTTACTTCAATCCCCCCCGGGAAGACTGGGGGGCCGGGCGATGACCACCCGATTCCGCAGCCTGAAGTGGGGTCTGCTGGTCCTGCTGGCGCTCCTCTCCACCTCCCTGTGGCTGCCGCAGCACCCCTGGATCGAGGATGTCCTCCTCCAGAAGCCGGCCGCCGGCTACTCCGTCCATCTCCCGGCCGGGCGCATCCTCTTCGAACCCTTTCTCGGCCCCCTCCTCTTTCTCAGCCGGGCCGATGATCCCCTCCAGCTCGTGCTCTGGATCCTCTTCTGGCTCATGGCCGCCACCCTCCTGCTCCCGATTGTTCAGGCCCGAAGGAACGGCGCGGCACCCGGCCGGGCTCTGCGCACGGGTTTGACCTGGCTGCCGGTCACTTTTATCCTCCTGGCTGCCGTGCTGCTCATCTTCCTCTTCTCCCCCTTCCCAAGCAGCACCATTGAGCATGAGCAGAAAGACGTGGTCCTCGTCAACCTGCACAGCCACACCTATCACAGCCACGACGGCCTCATCTCGCCGCTGCGCCTGATGCACTGGCACGAGCGCAACGGCTTTGACGCCTTTTTCCTCACCGAGCACAACAACCACCGCGCCAGCCTTGAACTGGTGGAGGCACAGAGGACGGGTGTGCTGCCCCCGGAACCCCTCCTCATCGCCGGCGAGGAATACTCCGGCAGCAACCACATCCTCCTCCTCGGCCTGACCCGCAACTTTAATAGCAAGGACTATCCCGACCAGGCGGCGGTCGACTCCGCCCATAGCCAGGGGGGCGCCGTCCTTCTCGCCCACTGGTTCTCCCCCCAGCGCAACACCCGCCCCCTCGCCCACTATATCGCCATGGGCATAGACGGCTTTGAAATCGCCAACCAGGCCGAGGGCATTTTCCATCCCGAAAAGTACACCACCGCCCTGCGCCGGGCCGCACAGGAACACGACCTGCTCCTGACCGGCAACCCGGACTATCACGGCTACGGCCCCGCCTGCCTGGCCTGGAATGCCCTCCACCTGCCCGGCTGGCGCCGGCTGGAGCGCGAAGAGCGCACCCGGGCGATCATCGATCTGCTGCGCCAGCGCGACCAGTCGCGGCTGCAGATCCTGCTCTATCGCGACCGCATGCCCATCCCGGCCGGTCTCACCTGGCTTTCACCCCTCATCACCCTGCTCGACTATTTCCGCTCGCTGCGACCGGTGCAGCTGCTGGCCTGGCTGGCCTGGACAGGGCTGCTGCTCCTCTTTCGCCGCTTCGCTCCGCGCATCCCCGAACAGCTTCGCATCCCGCTCCAACCGCGCGAGCTGCTCTCCATCGCCGGGGCGGGCGCCGCGGCAGTTACCATGCTTTTCGGACTCTGGATGCTGGTCCAGCACTCCCTGCTCGGCGGGGAAAACAGGATTTTTCTCGAGTACGGCACCTGGCTCAGCATCATAGGCATCCTGTTGTTTATATACTGCATAACCCTCCTAAAAAATCTGAAAAAATTGAACATTTTTTAGCGAATCCATCCCGCAAATATCCGCCACTGTTGGTATGAATAGAAAAACGAATAAGGTTCACGGGGATTAAAGAGGGTGTGAGGCCATCAATGGAGATCACTGAGATCAGCATCAGACTAAGAAACGAGAGCAAGCTCAAGGCCTTCGTCAACGTTACATTTGACAACCAGTTCGCCGTCAAGGGTTTGAAGATCATCCAGAGCAAAAAAGGTGTGCTCCTCTGCATGCCTTCGCGCAAATCGGAAGACGGCATGCAGCGCGACATCGCCCACCCCATCACCAAGGAGTTTCGCACCAAACTGGAGCAGGAGATCCTGGCCGAATACGCCCGTGTTGAAAAACGCGCCGAACGCGGGGAAATCATCTTCGACAACAGCAAGAACGAAGAATGGGCGTACGTCGACGACGAAATCTGATGCACCGGTTTTCACTTGCTCCCGGCAGCTGCTCCTCATCCTCAGGATTCTGATTCCTCACATATCACGCGCGCAGACACGCCCCGGCCAGGCCGGGCCTCTGCGCGCTTTTTTTGTGCCTCCAACAGCCTTTCCGCTTCTCTTTTTCCCTCCCCGAACGCCTCCCGATGAAACCGCCTGCCGGTTTCTGCGTAGTAATGAGAAGAAAGAGCGGGGAGCGCCCTGCTCCCGACAAGAGCACGGCACCACCATGCCAACAAGGGAGGCACTATGCCTGTCACAAAATTCCTGCGCATCACCGGGCTGCTGGCCATCGCAGGCCTGGTCATCATCGTCCCGGCCAGGGCGGACATCGAACGCACTGTCACCAGGAGCTATCAAATCTCTCCGGGCGGCTGGCTCCGGATCGATGCCGATCTCGGCACCATCCAGGTGAACAGCGGTGCGAGCGACGAGCTGGAAATCACCGTCCTCGAAATCATGAACACCTCCTCGGAAAAGGAGGCGGATCGCATCCTCAAGGATCTGAAACTCGGCTTTATCCAGGAGGGCGGCGAACTGCGCGTCACCGCCCGATATAACCGCAGCGGCTTGCTCGACTGGGGCGGAAGACGGCTGAAGCTCCGCTTCAACGCTACTGTCCCCGCCCGCTTCAACCTCGACCTGCACACCTCGGGCGGATCAATCTCGGTGGGGGATCTCGAGGGTGAGGTGCTCGCCAAGACCTCCGGCGGCAGCCTCAGCTTCGGCAGGATCATCGGGCCGGTCAAGGCCAAAACCTCCGGCGGCAGCATCAAATTGGCAGGCGGCCGGGGTGACGCCGATCTGATCACCTCGGGCGGCAGCATCTCGATCGGCAGCGTCGAGGGCGCCGTCGCAGCCCGCACATCAGGCGGCGGCATCAGCCTCGGCTCCGCCACCGGCCGTGCCCAGCTCGCCACCTCAGGGGGGAGTATCTCCGTCGATGCGGTGAAGGGGGCGATCGAAGCCTCCACCTCCGGCGGAGGGATCACGGCCGCTATCACCGCACAACCCCAGCAGCCCTGCCGGCTCGCCACCTCCGGCGGCAGCATCAAGGTCCACCTGGCGCCCGATCTCCGCCTGGCCATCAATGCCAGCACCAGCGGGGGACACGTGCACAGCGAGTTTGACCTCCTCATCCACGGCGGGATGAGCAGATCCTCCCTCCAGGGCAAGCTCAACGGCGGCGGACCCGAACTTTATCTGCGCACCTCCGGAGGCAACATCACCCTCGCCAAACCGGAGCTGTAATCCGGCGGAATTGATCAGCCATTAATTACATTTTTGTAATTCACAGCACGGCGCCGTTCCGGCGGCGCCGTGCGTCCGCGAACGCCCCCGAGCGTGACCCCTGTCAAATTTTTGGACATTTTCCCCCCGCCGCAGCAACAATTGCTTGCGATTCTCCCGATTTGTATTATATTTACTATTGATATAGCGACGGGGGTGACGAGCGATCCTCCCCCTCCATCCGATCCGCCTTTCCCGCACATCTCTCTCGCTCCGGCAACTCTCTTTCAAGTTACACGATTGGAGGTACAATGAAAAAAGCGCTTCTTCTCATCGCTCTGATTGCCCTGGCGGGCTGCAGCAAGCAGATGATCCGGTTCGATCAATACTCGGTGGCCATGAACCTCACGGTCGATGCGGACAGCTCGGTCTACCTGGGTGATGGAGATAAATTCAACGGCGTCCTCTTTCTCGCCCCCATCCTCAGGGAGGAAAACCAGCCGGTCTCCACAGTCAAGGTGATCCAGAACTATGGCCGCTATTACCTCTGCGCCGATGAGTTCAGGAATCTCTGGATGATCGAGCCCACCTCGGACGGAACCGAAGGCAAGATCAAGGCCATTGATGTGACCCCGGAGGATGAAACCGATCAACTCCGGAACATCAGCCTCTCCCGCTACGGCACCGAGGAGAAGGCCTGCATCCGCTTCCGCTTCAACGGCAAGGAAATATTCATCAATCAGAAAGGTGGTTTGAATGAAGAGTGCAAATAGCTGGATGATGCTCTTCCTGCTCCTCCTCGCCCCGCTCCTTCAGGCGCAGGATGTGCAGGATCTTTACGAGCAGGCCAAGGAGGCGCTCAGGCAAGCGGATTACCAGACCTGTCTGGACAAGATCGCCGCCGCCAAGGCGGAGATCAGTCAGGATCCCCAGCTGGATCCGAACGGCGTCTTTATGAAACGGCTGCTGCCCGAGGTGGAGCGCAACGGCCAGAATATGGCCGCCATCATGCTGGCCCTGGAGGAGCTGTATGACTCCTCGCAAAGCGGCGTCACCTTCGCCGATCTCGGCCTGAACCAGGAGGCCATCACCCAGTATCACGCACAGGCCCGCGATGCCAGCGATGATCTGCAGCGCCGCCGGGACGAGATCCTCGCCTCCCGCGAACTCGCCCCCGAGTACCGCACCGCCCTGCTCAGGGCCCCGGTGCTGACCCGCATCGAAAAACTCGCCTCCACCGGCATCATGGAAAAGCTGACCGGCAAGTTCTCGCAGATGGTGGGGCTCCTCACCGACTCTCTCTCCGCCGTCGACAACCGCTTCAGGATGGCGGAAGCCCGCCTGGCCAAGCTGCAGAAATCGGCCGCCGCCTCCAAACAGGAGATCGAAAAGATCAAGGGCGAGATGGCCAAACTCAACACCGAGCGCCTCTCCTATATCAACACCATCTCGGAGATGCTCGCCGGCGAGGCCAGCCCGGAGATGGAACCCATTCGCGTCGCCCTCTCCGAAAACCAGGTGGATGACGTCTTTCGCGGCGTGATCGAATCGGAAATCCGCCGGGTCAAGGGCATCACCACCATCGACTCGGTTGGCTACAAGGAGCTGCTCAAGGATTACGACCGCATCCGTAACTACAACCGCATCTTCGCCAAGAATAATATCGCGCCGGATCAGGCGGCCCTGCTCGCCAGCTACGACGCCGCGATCAAGGCGGTCAAGGTGGAAGTACCCAAGACCACAAACTGGACCTTGATCTATATCATCATCGGGGTTTTGCTCCTGCTCCTGCTCTGGGCCCTCTACAAACTCTTCGGCGGCAGCAAAAAGAAGAGCCCGCCCCCGCCGGAATATAAAAGCTACCAGCCCTGATCACCCTGACGGGTGCGCCCGCCTCTATCATCTATCAAAAAAAGCTGCGCTCCGCATCATGCAGAGCGCAGCTTTTTTTCTATTCCATCCCTTACGAATTGCTGGCCGGACAGGCACGAACCACGCCCCGCGGGAGTGTGGACCTTGTTCCCGGGGACAACACCCAACCCGCTGCGGGCAAGTAAATCCTTGATTATTTCATAAAATATTCCTATTTTATGGCGAAATTAAGGGACTCCATATAAGGAAAAGCCATGCTCAGCAAAAAAAAGATGGAGATCGGCATAGAGGTCGAGGCGCTGTGCAACAAATGCAAGGCCGCCACGGTCCATGTTGTGGTCGCGATCAAGAGCCAGGACATGGTCCGGGTGATGTGCAAAACCTGTCAGAGTTTGCACCGCTTCAAGGCGCCGGAATCCAAGGGCGTCAAAAAAGCCGCCAAGGTGCAGAAAGCCCAAAAGGTCAAATTGACCCCGGAGGCGAGAGAGAGTAAAAAATGGAACAAGCTGCTGCTCGCCGCGGATCCGGAAAAGGCGGTAGCCTATTCGATGTCCAGTGTTTATGCCGAAAACGATATCATCCAACACACCAAATTCGGCCTTGGTGTTGTGGTGAAGATACTTGATCCGAGCAAAATATCAGTGGTCTTTGAGGACGGCGTAAAAAACATGGTCCAGAACCTCAAATAGTCCGCCTTGCTTCAATGAACAAAAAAAAAGGTGCGATTTCGATCGCACCTTTTTTTTTATGCCCCGACCTAATTGATGTAAAGATAGCGTTTGATCTTCTTGGTCGCTGTCTTTTCGAACTCCTCGGCCTGCTCGATGATGCGGTGGATGCGTGCGTAGGCCGCTACCTTGCTGTTGACCTCCTGTCGTATCGACTCCAGCTTTTGTGTCACGATGCGGGCCGCCTCCGAGCCGTCCAGCCTGGAGAGATGATAAGCTTCCTCCATGGCGTCCATGTCGAGATAGACCCTGGCGGTGATGCGCCCGGCCTGTTCGTAGACCAGGGATTCGAGCACGCAGGGATTCTGGGAGAGATGGAACTCGAGTTCCTCGGGATAGATGTTCTCGCCGCTCGGGCCGACAATGATGTTCTTCGACCTCCCCTTGATGAAGAGATAGCCGTCGCTGTCGATGAGTCCGAGGTCGCCGGTGATGAACCAGCCCTCCGCGGTGAAGGCCTTGCGGGTCGCCTCCTCGTTGTGGAAATAGCCCTTCATGACATTGGGGCCGCGGGCGATGATCTCGCCGATGCCGGATTGGGGGTCTGGATCGAGGATCCGCAGCGTCACCCCCGGGATCGCCTTGCCGGCGGACTGCAGCTTGACCTTGCCGATGGGATTGACGGTGAGAAGAGGCGAGCACTCGGTGAGGCCGTAGCCGGTGGTGTAGGGAAAGCCCCCCTCGTGCAAGAAGGCCTCGACATCCGGCGGGGTGGCCGCGCCGCCGAAGATCATCAGGCGCAGCCGGCTGCCGAAGGCCTGCACCAGCCGCCTGCCGGCGATGCGGTTGACCACCTTCTGCATCGGTCCGATGCGGTAGAGGGTCTTCGAGATCGGCTTGGCGTTGATCTCACCGAGCACCTTCTTTTTGTAGATCTTGTCCATGATCAGGGGCACCGAAAGGATGATGGTCGGCTGCACCTCCTTGATAGCCGGCAGGAGGGTTTGCGCCGTGGGCAGGCCCTTGATGAAGTAGATCGGGGAGCCCATCAGGAAGGGGGCGAGAAAACCCATACTGCACTGGTAGGCATGCGACAGGGGCAGGATGGCCAAAAAACAGTCGCTGTGGCTGATGGAGATCGCCTGAATGCCGGCCTGGACATTGCTGACGATGTTGGCATGGGTCAGCATCACCCCCTTGGAATGGCCCATCGTGCCCGAGGTGTAGAGTATTTCGGCGAGATCCTCCTCCCCGGGATCGGCGAGCGGCTTGAGCTTTTTCTGCTTCCTGGCGGGCGCCTCACCGGCCAGCAGCGCGGAAAGTCTTACCCACTTTTTCTCATCCAGGGGGAGTTCCTGATTGTCGAGGGAGGCGACAAAGACAAGATCGCGGATATTGAGTTCGACCACCTTGTGGACGAGTTTGCTGGTGACAAAGAGTCCCCTGGCGTTTGAGTTGCGGATGATATGGTGGATTTCGGATTTGTGGAACTCGGTGAGGATGGGCACGACCACGGCCCCCATGCTGACGATCGCCAGATAGGCGATGCACCAGCTCGGGGAATTGTCGCCGAGGAGGGCGATGCGGTCGCCCGGCCGGATGCCGCGCTGGCGCAGGCTCTGGACGAGCTGGTGGACCTGCTGTTCGACCTGGCGATAGGTATAGGGTTCCTCGCCGACGAAGGAGAAGACGATATCGCGGGAAAATTCCGCCACCCCGGCGCGAAATAGTTCGCAGAGCGTCCGTTTCTGCAGCGCAACCATATGGGAACTCCTGATGATGTACTCTTGTCCCCGGCCGGCGGGGAATTGATGCAGCCCGAAAAGGGGGCAGGAAAACGAAAAATAACAAATTTCCGGCAACCTGTCAATATCTTTGTGGTGGATGCATATAAAAATGACCGCCCTCCGCGGGGGCGGGCGGTCATGCAAAGCTGGCGTGTGGATGGAGGGTTACTGGCTGCGTTTTTCGCTGATGCGGGCGGCCTTGCCGCGCAGACTGCGCAGGTAGTAGAGCTTGGCGCGGCGTACCTTGCCTTCGCGGATGTTCTCGATCTTGGCGATGTTCGGCGAGTGCAGCGGGAAGATGCGCTCCACGCCGATGCCTTCGGATATCTTGCGGACCGTGAAGGTGGCGTTGATGCCGGCCCCCTTGCGGTTGATCACAACACCCTGAAAAACCTGGATGCGCTCCTTGTCACCTTCAATGACCTTGACGTGCACATTGACCGTGTCGCCCGGATGAAAGGCAGGGATGTCGGTCTTCATCTGGGATGCAGCAACGAGATCCAACTTGTTCATTTTGTTTTCCTCCTCTTTGCGAGGGTTTATGTTTCAATCCTGCTGATTATACTTTTCGTAGAGATCGGGCCGCAGACGCCTGGTCCGTTCCAGGCTCTGCTGCAGGCGCCACTCGGAAATCCCGGCATGGTTCCCGGAGAGCAGCACCGGCGGCACCTCCATACCGCGAAAATCCTGCGGCCGCGTGTAGTGCGGATGGTCGAGCAGTCCTGACTGGAACGAATCGGTCTCTGCGGAATCGATGTCGCTGATCGCGCCGGGCAGCAGCCTGACCACAGCATCGATGATGACCGTGGCGGCAATCTCCCCCCCGGTGAGGATATAGTCGCCGATCGAAATCTCCTCGGTGACCCAGCTCTGGATGACGCGCTCGTCGATGCCCTTGTAATGCCCGCAGAGCAGAACCATCTTTTCGCGCAGGGAGAAGATCACGGCCTGCCTCTGGTCGAAGAGCCGGCCGGCCGCCGACATCAGGGTCACCGGCACCCCCTCCAGCTTGTACCTGTCATAGATATCTTCGAGGCAGCGAAAGAGGGGCTCCGGTTTGAGGATCATGCCCGGGCCGCCGCCGAAACCGTAGTCGTCGATCTGCTGATGTTTGTCGGTCGCGTAGGGCCGGATCTCGTGAAAATGGATCCTGACCAGCCCTTTGGACTGCGCCCGCTTGAGTATGCTGTCGCCCAGGGCGCTTTCGAGTAATCCGGGGAAAGCGGCTACGACATGAATTTCCACCCGTTACTCCGTTACAAATCCAGTAAGCCATCCACAACGTGGACGATCATGAGGCCGGTCTCGCTGTCGATCTGGCGGATGAACTCCGGCACGGCCGGAATGAGATATTCGCGCTCATCGCCGCGCACCACATAGACATCGTGGGCCGGATTGCGCAGGATGTCGACCACCTCGCCCAGAGCTACTCCCTCTTCGGTCACCACCTGAACCCCGATGATCTCGAAAATGTAATGCCGGCCTTCGGCGAGAGGGAGAACTTCTTCCCCCGGTATCTCGACCCAGGCCTGGCGCCAGGTCTCGGCGGCGTTGCGGTCGCTGATCCCGTCGAGGCTGAGGATGATTCCGTCAGGAATGAGCTGCACCTGGGCGAGGGTGAAGGGGGTGCGCTCATCATCGCCGTGGTTGAGCCAGACCCTTTTGAGCAGGTGATAGCGCTCCGGGTCATCGGTCAAGGGCGCGACGCGCAAGGCCCCGCGGATGCCGTGAGGCCTTCTCACCTGGCCGATGACCACAAAGTCCGGGGTCCTGGCCCGTTTGCCGCTCTGATCCGCCATTACAGATGATGGGTTGTCGTCGCTCAGGCTTCGCTCTTGGGCTCGGCGCTCTCTTCAGGCGCAGGCTCCTCAGCCGCTGGAGCCTCTGCTGCGGGCTCTTCAGGTGCACGAGCTTCGGCCGGGGGCTCTTCAGCTACAGGGGCAGCTGCAGGAGCTTCGACCGGGGCGGGAGCTGGTGCTTCGGCCGCCGGGGCTGCTGCAGGAGCTTCGACCGGGGCTGGAGCCGGTGCTTCGGCCGCGGGGGCTTTGGCTTCGCTCTTGGCCGGTTTCTTCGTTTCCGTCTCGCGCTTCTCCATCGCCTGTTTGGCTTCCTCGCGCTTGCTGCGCTGGAGCTGCAGATCCTGCCAGCGGGTCATCTCTTCGGCGATGGTCTCAGCGTTCGCCCCGCGCTTGTGCATCTCCCACTCGTGGAGGATGCCCTGGCTGCGGAAAAGGCTGTTCACCGTATCGGAGGGGATGGCGCCGTCGCTGAGCCATTTCAGGGCCTTGGCGCGGTCGATGACCAGTTCGGCAGGCTGGGTGACGGGATTATAATGTCCGATCTTGTCCAGATAGGAGCTGTCCCGTGAGGATCTCGAGTCGATGGCGACGATACGGTAAAAAGGCTGTTTCTTCTTACCAATGCGGCTTAACCTTAACTTTACCGACAACTTGCTCTCCTTTGTTAAAAGCCCGTGGGCAGGCGCATGCCCCTGCCCCCATGTTTCATTGTCTTCATCATCTTTACAATCATATTATACTGATTCAGAACCCGGTTGACCTCCTGGACGCTGGTGCCGCTGCCGCGGGCGATGCGCTTGCGGCGGCTGCCGTCTAGGATGTTCGGGTTATTTCTCTCCTTGACCGTCATGGAGCGGATGATCGCCTCCACGCGGATGAGGGCCTTGTCGTCAACCTGCATCCCCTTGAAGGCCTTGGCCTGGGCGCCGGGGATCATGGTCAGGATATCCTGGAGCGGCCCCATGCGTTTGAGCTGCTGGAGCTGATCGAGGAAATCCTCGAGATTGAACTCGGCCCGGCGCAGCTTCTTCTCGAGCTTGACGGCCTTTTCGAGGTCGACCGCCTCCTGCGCTTTTTCCACCAGGGAGAGGACGTCGCCCATGCCGAGAATCCGCGAGGCGAGTCGGTCCGGATGAAAGGGCTCGAGCTGGTCGAGCTTTTCACCGCTGCTGACGAACTTGATCGGTTTGCCGGTGACCGCCCTGATCGAAAGGGCTGCGCCGCCGCGGGCATCGCCGTCCATTTTCGTCAGCACCACCCCGCTGAAATCCAGGCGCTCCAGAAAGGCGCGGGCGGTGGTGACGGCGTCCTGGCCGGTCATGCTGTCGGCGACGAAAAGGATCTCCGCCGGTGAGGTGGCCTCCTTGATGCGCGCCACCTCCGCCATCATCTCCTCGTCGATGTGCAGCCGCCCTGCCGTGTCGATGATGGCCGTGTCAAGCAGATTCTTGCGCGCATGATCAAGAGCGTGGGCGGCGATCGCCGCAGCATCGCGGTTCTCTTCGGAGTAAACCTGGATATCGAGGCTGCGTCCGAGCACCTTGAGCTGCTCGACGGCAGCGGGACGATAAATGTCCGCTGCGACCAGCAGGGGGGTGCGCCCCTTTTTGCGCAGATGGCGGGCCAGCTTGCCGGCAAACGTGGTTTTGCCCGAGCCCTGCAGCCCTGCGAGCAGGATCACACTCGGCAGGGAGCGGCCGAAAACGAGCGGGGCCTCTTTCTCGCCCAGCAGACGGGTCATCTCGTCATGGATGATCTTGACCACCATCTGGCCGGGGGTGACGCTGCGCAGCACCTCCTGGCCGAGAGCGCGCTGCTCCACATCGGCGATGAACTGCTTGGCCACCTTATAGTTGACATCGGCTTCCAGAAGAACCCGGCGCACCTCGCGCATGCTCTCGGCGATGTTCTTTTCATTCAACGTGCCATGGCCGCGAAGCTTGTGCAGGACGGCTTCCAGCTTGTCGGTCAATTCCTGGAACATGCGCGTTTTTATCCTCGAAAATGATACAGCCAATAAAAATAGGAAAAAAAAAGCTCTATTGCAAGATTTTTTTAGGAGTTTGCGGCGTTTTTGGGCGGGCTTGCAGCGGCGGCGGGCTCTCCCCGGCTTTACTGGCCGGGGAGGCCGGGAAAAGAGGGGCGAGCGGGCTCAGCCGCAGAGGACCGAACCGCCATTGACATTAAAGATCTCGCCGGTGATATAGCTGGCCCCGTCAGAGGCGAGAAAGACGATCGGCCAGGCGATCTCCTCGGCATGGCCGGCCCGGCGCATCGGAATGGTGCGCAGGATGGTCTCCTTCGACTGTTCGATCGCCTCGATCGACATGTCGGTGTCCACCCAGCCCGGGGCGACGCTGTTGACCAGGATATTGTGGGGGGCCAGCTCGACGGCATGGGACTTGGTCAAGCTGATCACTGCCCCCTTGCTCGCCGCATAGGGGGAATAGACCGGCTCGCCGCGCTGCCCGGCGGTCGAGGAGATGTTGATGATCCTGCCTCCCCCCTGCCGGATCATCCATGGCACCACTGCCTCGGTGCAGAAAATCACCCCGTCCAGGTTGATCGCCAGGGTGCGCCGGTAGGTTTCGACGGGGAAGCGCTCGATCGGCGCCGGCAGCCATACCCCGGCATTGTTGACCAGAACGTCAATGCGCCCCCACCGGCCGGCGACGCGGTCGACCATCTCGCGCACCGCCGCGGCATCGCTGACATCGCAGCCCACAATCATCCCCTCCCCCCCGCCGGCCTCGATCTGCGCCAGCACCTCGCGAGCCGCCTGCTCCTGCTGATGATAGTTGACTGCGACGCGCGCCCCGTAGCGGCTGAAGATAAGGGCCGCCGCCCGGCCGATACCGCGCGAGGCCCCGGTAATGAGCACCACCTTCTCCTTTAAACCGATCATAGTCCTGTCCTTGCCATTGGTCCATTGTTTCAGTTCAGCGCAGCAGCAGCACCCGGCCGGTGTGCACGTCCGCCCCCACCCGGAGCCGGTAAATATAAAGACCGCTCGGGCGCCCGGCCGCCATCCAGAGGTGACGGTAACGCCCGGCCTGCAGCCCCCCCTGCAGCAGTTGCTCGACAAGCTCCCCGCGCACATTGAAAATTTCCAGGGCAACCCGGGCCGGCTGCGGCAGGCTGAATTCGAGGGTCACTCCGGCGTTGAAGGGATTGGGATAGGCCGGGTGGAGCTGGAAGGCCGGCGTCCCGACCTCGCCGATTCGTTCGATCCCCGTCGAGAGCGGAAAAAAGAATTCGAGGGCCTCGTCGACATGGGCGCGCCAGCTGCCCCAGCTGTGGCCCTCATGCCAGAGGCGGAACCTGGCCTCGACGCCATTGTCGAGGAGATGGGAGAAAAGGGTCTCCGCATCCCCGATCAGCGAAGGTTCGTAGCTGCCGGCATCGATGTAGCACTTTTGAAAGGGACGGGCGGAGGCGAGCAGCTGCATGAGCACCGCCCTCTCGGTCGGCCACATCGCCGGTGAATAGAGGCCGCTGAGGCCGAAAACCTCCGGATGATGAAAGCAGATCTGGGCCGAGATCAGGGCGGCCAGTGAAGGACCCATCATCGCCCGCTTGGAAGGATCTCGGGAGGTGTTGTAGGTCGCATCGATATGGGGCATGAGCTCCTCGATGATGAAGCGCTCAAAATGGACCGCCGTGGCCCCGCTGTACTCCTCGATCCGCTGCCCAGCCGATACCGGGGGCACAAAAACGCCAATCATCGGTTCAATCCGCTTCCAGCCGATGAGGTTGTCGAGCACGGTCTTGACATCCCCCAGGGCAAGGAACTCGAGGCCGTCATGAAATAGGACCAGGGGATAGCCATCCTCCCGCTCCGGATCATAATCCGCAGGGAGGTAGACACGCAGAAAGCGGCTGTTGCCGAGTATGGCGCTGACAAAACTCCCCTTTTCGAGGGTCCCGCCGCTCACGCTGGTATCGGTCATACACTCCGCCGCCGGCGGATATTCGGGCATACGCAGCTCCGAATTGGGGCCATAGCCGCCGTAGCAGAGCAGGGGGTTGCGCGAATCGAGAATCCAGCTCGAGTTGTTGAGGACAAACTTGTAGTCGAGCCGGGCATCGGGCTCGTAGGTTTGACGGAGAAACCAGAGATTTGTCCCGGAAACCCGGTTGAATGAGTGACGGCTCGGATCCCAGCCGTTGGCGTCGCCGGCGAGGGCCACTGAGGTGGCCCCGCCGCGATAGAGATAATAGACGGCCGAATCGGCCACAATGAGAGGCAGATTCCCGGCTGCCTGATAAAAGCTGTCGGCGACAGCCTGGCGCGCCCCCTCCGGGAGGGAGTAAACCCGCTGCAAAAATAAGGTGAACTGGTCGCCCGCCTGATCGCTCATTGTACCTTCGCTGAGAGGTTCATCCACTCGGACCGGCGCCGCCTCAGGCCCGGGGGCCGCGGCGGCCGGCAGTGCCGTGACAAGGAGCGCCATCGCGAAAAACATCGTGTATCGCTGCATAGGCTTTTCCTCAACAAAAGTAGATCCTGAATAGTATACCCAATATTTGCTTCTTGAACAAGCAAAATGATGATTGAAATTCATACCATTGGCCGGTCTGCCAGCGACGGAAACGATCAATGTTAGCGCTGGCTATCCGCCCCTTCCAGCGTCGATTAGCCCCGGCCAGACGGAAGATTTTTTCATTGTTTAGTTGTATATTTTTTAATATACTTTATGAGATTCATGCAGCCGAAGCATCCTCAGGCTGTATGAAAGCCTTCGCACTGCATCCCTGGCAGGCATTGACCTAACACGAGGAACCAGCCCATGAAACGACTCCTTCTTATGCCGGTTCTGGCACTCCTGATCCTGCTCGCTGCCCTTCAGGAGCCGGCTACAGCCCAATATGATCCGGAAAGGCTCTACCAGCACCTGCAGTCGGTCTACGATCGCAACGACGGCGACGTCTCCGGCTATCTCATCGACGAGCTCACCCAGTTCGGTCTCATCTTCCCGGATGACGCCAGGGCGGCCGACGCCTCCTGGCTGCTCGCCAAGATCTACCTGGATAAAAACAAACGGCATGAAGCCCTCGCCGCCGCCTTCAAGACCCTCTATCTCTACCCCCGCAGCCTCCACGAAGGAGAATGCCGGGATATCATCCAGAACGTCCTCGCCAGGGAGGTGGTCTACGCCCCCAAAAAAGGACTGCTCGAGAGTGCCGTCTACGGCACCGCTGTGGATGCAGCCACTCTGGAACGCTGGCACGCCTATCTCAACCTGCTCAAGGATCTCGACCAGCCCAGGCTCTATGACTGGTCCCTGACCGAGGCCAGAACCTTTGTCACCCGCTTCCCGGGCGATTCCCTTATTTATCCGGTTCTGGAATGGACCGGCGATCTCTATCAGCGGCTCGGCAAGATCTGGGAGGCCATCTACAGCTACCGCAAGCTCGAAGAGATCTTTCCCGACCACCCCCAGCTCCCCTATGCCCTCCACCAGCAGGCCCTGCTCCTGAGCGAGCGCGCTGCCAAGCATGAGGACGCGGTCAGCCGCCTCACCCGCATCCTCGCCCATTATCCGGAAAGCGACTTCGCGCCCACCGCCGCCTATACCATCGGCAAAATCAAGGAGAGGGAGCTCAAGGATTATAACGGCGCCATCGAGGCCTACCGCAAGCTGGTCGCGGGATGGCCCAAGGACGAACGCGCCGTCGAGGTCCTCCTCGCCATCGCCGACATCCAGGACCGCCGGCTGAAGCAGTACGATCTCGCCCTTGCCACCTATGACGAAATCATCAAGGACTATGTCAGCGATCCCCGCGGTGCGCGCGCACTCGAGCTCACCGGCGACCTCTACGCCGAAAACCTCAAGGACTATCTCAACGCTGCCAGCAGCTACGCCAGGGTCTCCAAGCTCTATACCGCCGACGAAAAGGCGCCCGATCTGCTCATCAAGGCGGGCGATCTCTGCGCGGAACGGCTCAAGGATTACCGCAAGGCCATCGAATACTATGAGATGGTCGCCAACCTTTACCCTGCCAGCAAAAAGGTCAAGGAGGCCAACAAGCGCATCGACAAAGCCTCAAAAAAGATTACCGATAACCTCTGAAATTCTGCCCCCTCCCCGCGCTGCGCGCGGGGAGGGGGCTTCCCTTCCTGCTGAAAATCCCAAAATTATTATTGCATATTTATACATTGTTTTGTATATTTATGCATGAAACAGAGAACCGACCGCCACCATGCCATCCGGGCGATGATCGAATCCCGCCCCATCGCCAGCCAGAACCAGCTCCTCGAGGAACTGCAGGCACTGGGTTTTGAAGTCACCCAGGCGACCCTTTCACGCGATCTCCTGCTCCTGGGCGCAATGAGGATTCCCGATCCGGAAAAGGGCTATATCTACGCCCTCCCCGGCGCGGCAGCGCTTGCCCCGCCCCTGACGGACACCTCCGCCCTGCACGCCTGCCGTTCTCTCGCCTTTTCCGGCCATCTGGCGGTGGTCAAGAGCCTGCCCTCCTTCGCCCCTTCCATCGGTCTGCTCCTCGACGGCCTCAACCTGCCCGAAGTGGTCGGCACCGTCGCCGGCGATGACACTCTCATCGTCGTCCTGGCCGAGGGAACAAGCCATCACCGATTCAGGCAGATCCTGCTGGAGCGCCTCCCCGAGCTGCGCGACCGTTTCTGATCTCGATCCCTAAAAAGCATAAATCCTGAACAGCCCCGGCGGCGCAGACTCACTCAGCCCGCACCACCGGAATCTTTTCATCATCATCCATCAAGAAAGGTCTGTCATGAAAGAGAAAGTGATCCTCGCCTACAGCGGCGGCCTCGATACCTCCGTGATCCTCAAGTGGCTCGAGCTCAAGGGCTATGACGTCATCGCCTATGTCGCCGACGTCGGCCAGAAGGAGGACTTTGAGGCTGTCCGTGAGAAAGCCCTCAAGACCGGCGCCAGCAAGGTCTACATCGAGGATCTGAAAGAGGAGCTGGTGCAGGAGTACATCTTTGCGGCGGCGCGCGGCAACGCCCTTTACGAAGGCCGCTATTTCCTCGGCACCGCCATCGCCCGCCCTCTCATCGCCAAGCGTCAGATCGAGATCGCCGCCCGGGAGGGAGCGCATTATGTTTCGCACGGCGCCACCGGCAAGGGCAACGATCAGGTCCGCTTCGAGCTGGCTTACTACGCCCTCCAGCCCGACATTCAGGTCATTTCGCCCTGGAAGGATGCGGAATTCCTCGCCCAGTTCAAGGGGCGCAGCGATATGATCGCCTTTGCCGAAAAATGGTCCATCCCGGTCAAGGCCTCGATCGCCAAATCCTACAGCGAGGACGAAAACCTCATGCATATCAGCCATGAGGCCGGCATCCTCGAGGACCCGCTCTTCCGTCCCCACGAGGAGATTTTCAGCCGGACGGTCGCGCCTCAACGGGCCCCCGATGCGGAGACCCTGCTCGAGATCGAGTTCGCCGACGGCTACCCGGTCAGGGTGACCAACCGCAGTGACAGCACGGTCGTCACCGGCGCACTCCCCCTCTTCACCTATCTCAACCGGGTCGGTGCGGCCAACGGCGTCGGCCGGGTCGACATGGTCGAAAACCGCTTCGTCGGGATCAAGTCGCGCGGCGTCTACGAAACCCCCGGCGCCACCATCCTCTGGGCCGCCCACCGTGACCTCGAGGGGATCGCCATGGACAAGGAGGTGATGCGCATCCGCGACATGCTCTCCCCCCTTTTCTCGGAACTGATCTACAACGGCTTCTGGTTCTCGCCTGAAATGGATTTTCTCCTCAGCGCCTTTGAAAAGAGCCAGGAGAAAATCAACGGTTCGGTGCTGCTCTCCATCTACAAGGGCAATGTCACCCCCATCGGCCGGCAATCCCCGATCTCGCTTTACAACCAGGATCTTTCGAGCATGGACGTGGAAGGGGGCTATAACGCCATGGATGCCGGGGGCTTTATCCGCATCCATGCTATCCGGCTCAAGGCCCACAACATCGTCCTCAAGAACGGCAAACCCTACACCTGGCGCCACAAGGAGTAAGATGAAACTTTGGCAGAATCCTCCGGCGGCCGTTGCGCCGCCGGATCCCCTCACAGAACGGATCGAGCAGTTCACCGCCGGCGCGGACCCCATCCTCGACCTCGAGCTGCTGCCATGGGATGGTCTCGCCTCCAAGGCCCACGCCCGCATGCTCGCCAAGGTGGGGCTGCTCTCCCAGGAGGAGGCCGCAGCCCTGATTGCCGGCCTGGACGGGATCCTCGCCCTCCACCGCAGGGGAGAATTCACAATCAGCCGGGCCGACGAGGACGGCCACACCGCCATCGAAAACCATCTCGTGCAGCGCTGCGGCGAGGCCGGCCTCAAGATCCACACCGGCCGCAGCCGCAACGATCAGGTCCTCACCGCATTGCGCCTCTACAGCAAGGAGCGGACCTCGGCCTGCACGGCCGCCTTGCAGGGAATCATCGCCGCCCTCGAGGCCCTCATCGCCGCTCAGGGCGCTGTGCTTTTGCCCGGTTATACCCACACCCGCAAGGCCATGCCCTCGAGCGTGGGGATGTGGGCCGGAGCCTGGCGCGACGCTTTCGCCGAGGATCTTGACCTGCTCGGCCACGCCGCCGGGTTGATCGACCAGAATCCCCTCGGCACCGGGGCGGGCTACGGCGTCCCGCTTCCCCTCGACCGGGAGATGACGACCGCGGAGCTGGGCTTTGCCAGGGTGTTGTACAATCCCATTCACGCCCAGAACAGCCGCGGCAAGTATGAAGGGATCCTGCTGCATGCCCTGGCGGTGGCTTTGGCCGATATCAACCGCATGGCCTCAGACCTCATCCTCTTCACCATGCCGGGATTCGATTACTTTACGCTGCCCGGGGTCTTTATGACCGGCTCCTCGATCATGCCGCAAAAAAAGAATCCGGATGTGCTCGAGCTGCTGCGCGCCCGCTACCACGAGGTCGCCGCCTGCGAGGCCCAGCTCCGCACCGCGACCGTCAATCTGATCTCCGGTTACCACCGCGACCTTCAGTCCACCAAGGAGGCGCTCATGCGCGGGCTGGGCACGGCTCTCGAAACTCTCGAGATGGCCGCCCTGGTGGTGCAAAACCTCAGGGTCAACGAGGAGGCCTGCCGCTCCGCCATGACCGATGAACTTTACGCCACCGCAGACGCCTATGAACTGGTCCAGCAGGGTGTGCCCTTTCGTGAGGCCTACCGGATCATCGCCGCCCGGTTCCGGCAGGAGCAGAAAAATGACTAGGGTTTCGATCGTCGGCGCCTCCGGCTATACCGGGTTGGAACTGGTCCGGATCCTCCTTCGCCATCCCGCCGTTGAGCTGGCCCACCTGGCCGTGCGCGAGCCCGCCGGGCAGCGCTTCTCCGACCTCTTTCCCGCCCTGCGCGGCCTCTGCGACCTGCCCCTGAGCGGACTTGATGTGGAGGCTATCGCCCAGGGCAGTGACCTCATTTTTTTCGGGCTGCCCCATACCAGCAGCATGGAATGGGTGCCCCGTTTCATGCAGCGCGGAATCAAGCTGATCGATCTCAGCGCCGACTACCGGCTCGACCGGGCCGATCTTTACCGCACAGCCTACGGCTGCGAACACCGCCAACCTGAAGCCCTGGAGCAGTTTGTCTACGGTTTGCCCGAGTTCAACCGCTCCCGCATCGCCGCCTCCGCCGCCGTCGCCAATCCGGGCTGCTTCCCGACCAGCGTCGAGCTGGCCCTGCTGCCCGCCCTGCGGCGGGGTTTGATCGAGACCGCATCGATCATCGTCGACAGCAAGACCGGGATCTCGGGCGGGGGCAGGAGCCCCAAACCCGCCTTTCATTACCCCGAGGCCAATGAAAACCTGGCTGCATACAAGGTGGGCAGGCACCAGCATGAGCCCGAAATGGAGCAGGAGCTGGCCAAAATGGCCGGCGGCCCGGTCGATATCCTCTTCGTCCCTCATCTGGCGCCGATGACTCGCGGCATCTTCAGCACCATCTATGCGCGATTGCGCGAAACGGCGGATACCGAAGAGGTGTTAGCCCTCTATAACGAGTACTATCGCGGTGAGCCCTTTATCCGGCTTCTCCCCGCCGGCGAGGCGCCCCAAACCCGTCATGTTAGCGGCTCCAATTTCTGCGACATCGGCATGGCCGTGGTGGGAAGTACCCTGATCCTGATGAGCGCCATCGACAATCTGGTCAAGGGGGCCTCGGGCCAGGCGGTGCAGGATATGAACATCATGCTGGGGCTGGATGAAACCCTGGGGCTGCTCTAGCCTGGAAGCCTCAGGAGCCCTGCGTGCGAGCCCGCGCCGGGGAGACCACATCTCAAGAAAAGGAAAAATGCAATGCAGTTTCTGGACAATCCCTCCATCACCTACCCCAGGGGCTTCACCGCCGCTGCCGCCCGCGCCGGCTTTAAACGCAAACGCCGTGACCTCTGCCTGATCGTCAGCGAGGTGCCCGCCCGCTGTTCGGCCAAATTCACCACCAACCGGGTCAAAGCCGCACCCGTCCTCGCCGGCATTGAATCCCTGCGCAGGTCGGGGGGAATGGTCCAGGCCCTGGTGATCAATTCCGGCAATGCCAACGCCGGCACCGGCGAGCAGGGGCTGCGCGATGTCCGCGACACCCTCGCCTGGATGGCCGAAAAGAGCTCCATCCCCGCCGACCTCATCCTCGCCTCCAGCACCGGGGTGATCGGCCGCTATCTGGACATGGCCAAAATGCGCAAGGCGATCGAGCGGGCGGCCGCCCGCCTCAGCATCGCCGGCGGTGCCGCCTGCGCCGAGGCGATCATGACCACCGATACCGTCGAAAAGGCCTTCACCCTGCGCCTCGAGATCGGCGGCGCGGCGGTGACCCTGAGCGGCATCACCAAGGGCTCCGGGATGATCATGCCCAACATGGCCACCACCCTTGCTTTCGTCACCTGCGACGCGGCCATCGACCACAGCCTGCTCGACGGTCTCTTCACCGCGGCGGTGGAGGAGAGCTACAACATGATCACCGTCGACGGCCACACCAGCACCAACGACACCGCCCTGATCATGGCCAACGGCCTGGCTGGCAATGCGGAAATCATGCCCGGCACAGCGGAAGCGGAGCTGTTCGGCGAGGCTCTCAAGACCCTGATGCTGGCCATGGCCAGGGCGGTGGTGCGCGACGGCGAGGGGGCGACCAAATTCGTCACTATCCGGGTCGGTCAGGCCGAGAGCGCGACCGCGGCCAGGACCATCGCCTTCGCGATCGCCAACTCACCCCTGGTCAAGACCGCCCTCTTTGGTCAGGACCCCAACTGGGGCCGCATCCTTTCGGCCGCGGGCATGGCCGGGCCCGACTTTGATCCGGACCGCAGCGATCTCATGATCAACCACACCTATATCTTCTCCCAGGGCAACCCGGTGATGCTCTCCCGCCGTGAGATGATGGCCCTGATGGCCCCGAAGGAGATCGACATCGAACTGAATCTCTTCACGGGCGGCCACTCCGCCGTGGTCTACACCTCGGATCTCTCCTACGACTATGTCAAGATCAACGCAGAGTACCACACCTGAAGGACAGGGGTCACCATGCAAAAGTACATCGAAAAAGCACGGGTCTTGATGGAAGCCATGCCCTACATTCAGGCCTTCCGCGGCAAGACCATGATCGTCAAGTTCGGGGGGAGTATCATGGAGAGCGAGACCGCTATGCGGGAGGTTCTTCAGGATGTGGTTTTTATGAAGCTGATCGGCATCCGCCCCGTGCTCATCCACGGCGGCGGGCCGGCAATCAGCGCCGGCATGAAAGCGCGGGGCATCCCCCCGCGTTTCGTCAGCGGCCTGCGCGTCACCGACAGCGAGACCATGGAGCTGGTGGAGGATATCCTCGCCCACAAGATCAACGCCCAGATCGTCACCCTGCTCAACGATTTGCAGGGGGAAGCTGTCGGGGTCTCGGGCCGCGACCACCAGATGATCAAGGTCGACAAGCTGATGCCCGAGGTGGAGGGCGAAAAGATGGACATCGGCCGGGTCGGCCGGGTGCGTTATATCAACACGGATCTGCTGCGGGAGTACCTCGACCGGGGCAGGATACCGGTGATCGCCCCGATCGGGGTCGGGGATGACGGCCTGAGCTACAATATCAACGGCGACCTGGCGGCGGGCGAGATCGCCTCCTCGCTCGGGGCCTGGAAGCTGGTCTACATGACCGACACCCCCGGCATTCTGCGCGAGCAGGGGGATGAGCAGACCCTGATCAGCACCATCAACCGTGACCAGGCCGAGGAGCTGATCAGCAAGGGCGTCATCAGTGGCGGCATGATCCCCAAGGTGCAGTCCTGCCTGGCCGCCCTGCAGTTCGGGGTCAACAAGGGCCACATCATCGACGGCAGAATCCGCCACTCCCTCCTGCTGGAAATCTTTACCCCCAAGGGCATCGGCACGGAGATTCTAAAAAACAGCTAGGCGACTCAGGAGGGGCTGAAAAGGCGGCTCCCCCACTCCCAGGCCTTGAAGAGGGCATCATTGCGGCGGATGGCGGCGGGACTCTCCCCGGCGCTGATGAAATTGAAACAGAGGCGCGCCAGCTCCGGGGTGCGCAGATAGCCGTAGGCCTTGTGGGGATTGGGATCGCCATCGATGGCATAGTCGTTAAAGACCTCGATGTCGGTGACCCCCACCCCACCGGGATTGGGGACGAAATCGTCGGCAAGCTGGTAGTTGAGGGCCACCTTGTCGGCAAGATCGGCGAGATTGTACCAGTTATGGGTGACGGGCGCCGGTGCAGCGAGCTTTCCCCCCGGGGCCAGTTTCTGCTCGAGGCGGATATTGTGCATGATCAGGGGCATGCCCAGGGGAGAACCGATGGTGATCAGGGTATGAACCTGCACCCCTGGCGGGGCGCTGCTGAGCACGTCGTAGGCGATGATCGAGCCCATGGAGTGGGCGATGAGAAGGATCTCCTTGCTGCTGTGTTCGCGGAGTTTGTTCGCCAGCCGCGTCCGCACGATATCCCGATAGGCCAGCGCAGCACCCGGGGCGATCTCGAGGCTGTTGGTGTAATAGGCCTCCAGCTCGACGAAGAAACGGCGCAGCACCAGGTCGTTGAGCTGCTTCCAGAGCAGCGAGGATCCCTCATCGGGATCCAGACGCATGATTTGTTTCTCGACGAGATCGAGGATCTTCTTGCGCACCGGCCGGGAGGAGGGAACAGGCCCACCCGGCGAGGGCCGGTAGGGCTCCTCGAGATAGCGCGCGTCCCCACGGTCGCGGATGGCGGGATCATAGGGTATGCGATGGAGAATGTCCGCCCAGTAGACTGTTTCGAAGGGCAGCCGGCGTCTGGGATGGCCGATGGCGCGAAATCCCTCGTAAAGGCTCCTCCTCCACCAGCGGTGCAGCACATCTGCCGCGGGCTTGTTGCCCAGTCCGTGAATGCCGATGATGACGCGTTTCATTCATTCCTTCTGTTTGCTTTTCAGATAGAGGGCACAGCCGCGGCCGAGCAAAACCAGCCCGAACCAGGCGAAGAGAAACAGGATTGGATAGAGCAGAAGCGCCGGGAGCCAGAGAGCGAGAGCGGCCAGGAGGAGGAAGAGCACTCCGATCAGGGTCATCAGCCGGGCCTCGATCTGGCCGAGGAGGCGGCGGCCGGTGAAGGCCGCGCCCACGGCGTGTCCGATGCGCACCGCTCCGGCGGCTGCACGCCCGGCGCTGCCTGATCCGCTGGTGATGGTGCGGGCGGGATGGGGCGGCTCTCCCGGCGCCAGCACCCGCTGTTTTCTGCTCAGCACCACCTCGGTCGCATTGTCCAGATCCGCGAGATACATCGCCTCCATCCCGGCAGCGAAATGCTCATCCTCCACCACGACATCGAGTTCGCAGTTGCTAAGCCAGCTCGAGATATTGAGGTTGCTCGACCCGACGCGCGCCCAGTGGCGGTCGGCGAGAGCGGTCTTGGCATGGAGCATGGTGCCGTTCCACTCAAAGACGCGCACCCCCGATTCGAGCAATGTGCGGTAGCCGGCGCGGGAGAGGGCTTTGACCACGGGGATATCGGTGGCATTGGGCACCAGCAGGCGCACATCGACCCCGTCCACGGCCGCCGAGCGCAGGGCCTGCACGTAGGGGGTGTTGCCGGCGTAGTAGGCGTCGGTCAGCCAGAGCCGCTCACGGGCGAGAGCAGCGACGAGCTGATCGAGACGGAAAAGGCCGGCGGTGGCCGGAATATTGGCGACGACGCGGAGGCTGGCCGTCCCGGCCGGGGCGATGATCCCGCCGGCGCCCTCCTCCCCGTCGGGGAGTTCCTCCCCGGTCATCGCCCAGACCTGGGCGAAGGCCTTTTCAATGTCAGCGACCGCGGGCCCATGCACCTCCACCCCGGTATCGCGCCAGGGCTCGATTTTTTTGGCGGGGAGCCCCTCCCAGGCCATGCCGATGCAGAGCCCGGAGACGTAGCCGACCTGGCCGTCCACCGCCAGCATCTTGCGGTGGTCGCGCGAGAGCCAGCCGAGGGGACGATCAAGGCGCGGACGGTTGAAGCAGCGCACCTGAATGCCGCCAGCGCGCAGCCGCTCCCAGAAGGCGCCAGGGGTCTTGCCGAATCCCCCCAGCCAGTCGTAGATGACCCGGACGCATACTCCTTCAGCAGCCTTTTGCAGCAGGGCATCGGCGAATCTGCGGCCGGTCGCATCCCCATAAATGATATAACTCTCGAGATGGATATGCTTCCGGGCCGCGGCGATCGCCTCCAGCCAGGCCGGATAGTTTTCGGCTGCATCCTTGAGCAGGCGGATGCGGTTGCCGGGAATGAGGGGCGCTCCAGCCGCTCTTGAAAAGGCGCGGTTGGCCGATTCGCGCAGATCCCTCCAGCTCACCTGCTGATGATCGATCTCCGGCGCGGCCGCCTGCGCGCGCCTCCTGTCCACTCTGGTCATCTCCATGTCGGGGCTCTCCCACGGAAATTAGCCAATCAGGGCGCAAAAATCAAGGCAAATAAAAGCAGGCGCACTACCTTGATGCCCCTCAAATAAGAGTCCCACCTGCATGTAATTATAAAAAAGCGGTTCAAGGTGGGAACCAGATTTCTTGGGGTAATCCGGCCCGGAACCCCTTGCAATTGAGCCCAAATATCATTATTATAGATCAAACGGTTCCCCACAAGAATGGATGGCCCATGAAGCTGCTCATGCTCTCCAATCCCCTGGCCGGCCGCAGACGCGGGCTGGCCGTCGCCGAAAAATCCCTCGAGATGCTCCGGCAGCGAGGTCATACGGTGGAAAATATCTTTTCCGATCGCCCCGGCCACCTCGTCGAGGTGGCGGCTAAGGAGGTCAACGGAGCCTGGGATGGCATCATCGCCCTCGGCGGTGACGGCACCCTCTTCGAGGTCATCAACGGCATGATGAAGGGCAATCCGGAGCTGCCCATCCCCCTCGGTGTGCTGCCGGCCGGCACGGGCAACTCCTTTTCGCGCGACCTCGGCATCGGCACCCACGCCGACGCCATCGAACTGATCGCCGCGGGCGCGACACGGCCCGTCGACCTCGGTGAGTGCCGCTGCGACGACACCAGCTTCGTCTTCATCAACATCCTCGGCTTCGGTTTTGTCGCCGATGTGGCGCAAAAGGCCTACAGCTACCGGAAGTGGGGAGCCCTCAACTATGTCATCGGGGTCTTTATTATCACCCGGAATCTCAAGAGCTACCCCCTCGAATTCGAAATCGACGGCCGCTCCTTCCAGCGCGACAATATCTTTGTCGAGATCAGCAACAGCCGCAAGACCGGTGGCGACATGATCATGGCCCCGGATGCCAGCATCGATGACGGCCTCCTCGATGTTGTCATCCTCAACAAGCTGTCGCGCCTGCGCCTGCTCTCCGCCCTGCCAAGGATCTTTGCGGGCACCCATCTGAAAATGAAGGAGGTCGAGCATTTCACCGCCAGCACCATGAGCTTCCGCACCACCCCGGCCAAGGTGCTCACCCCGGACGGCGAAATCACCGGCACCACCCCGATCACAGTCAACGTCCTGCCCGGCAAAATCCGCGTCTTCGGATGATGGGCGCGTCGGGGGAAAAATGGATCAAAAGAGATGCGCACCCGCCCGGCGGGCATGGGCGCTCAGGAAGCAAAGCAAATACTTCTTGATTTTATCATAAGATAAACTTAAATTTTGCAGCAAGTGTCGCGATAATGCAGAGCAGGCCCGGCTCCATACGGACCGGCGAGAGCATAGACCTAGACAAGGAGCAACCAGATGAAGATGAAAAAAGTACTGTTGATCGCCGTCCTCATGCTGGCCTTCGCCAGCGGCAGCTATGCCAACGGCATCGGCCTGCAGTACAACCTCAACGCCGGCGAACTCTACACCAACGGCATCGCCATCAACATGAAAATGGACGACCAGCCGCTCGTGCTCGCCCTCAGCTACTACCTCGGCGACCAGAAAACCCTGGGCTTGACCGCCGACTACTGGCTCTTTAACAACCGCATTACGGTTACCGGCAATTCGGATGTCAACTGGTTCGCCGGGGTCGGGGCCTTCCTGAGCACACGCTTCGATGATGATGATAAAACCAAAGAGGATGACAAGGGCATGAAGGGCGGCGTGCGCATTCCCCTCGGCGTAAATATGATGATCGATAAAAAAATCGAACCCTTCTTCCAGGTCGTTCCGTCGATCGGACTCCATTTCTCTCCCAACATCGGCGCGACCCACCTCTATTTTCCGATGAGCATCGGTTTCCGCATCTGGTTCTGATTCCGCAAGCCTCTTTTTCGAGCCCCCGGCTCCGCGGCCGGGGGCTTTTTCATTCTACCAGCTGAGGGGACGCTTATGGACACAGTTTCGATTCTGCCCGCCGGATCGATCGGTAAAAATTTTATCCAGGCACCCTGGCTGCCCGAGGGCAAGGATGAATACGAATACCGGAACCTGCAAACCCTCTGGCCGCTTGAGCGCTGGCGCCATCTGCATGCGGTTGAGGTGGAGACGCTGGTCAAGAACAACAACACCTCGAGCAGCTGGGACGACATCCTCGTCACCGACGTTTTCGATCCCTCCCTTATAGCCAACAACCAGTTCTTCGGACTGGTGCGTATCGGCCGACTGCAAAAATCAGTGCTCGAACATAACGACCTCAGACTGCCGACCGGCATCACCGGCAGCATCATCATCGCCTGCGATATCGGCGATGACGTCGCCATCCATAACGTCGGCTATCTCTCCCATTTCATCATCGGCAACCGCTGCATCCTCTCCAAAGTGGATGAGATGAACACCAGCGACCATGCCAAATTCGGCAATGGCATCGTCAAGGAGGGCGAGCGCGAAGAGGTGCGCGTCTGGCTGGATCTGATGAATGAGGCCGGCTGCCGGCGGGTCGCTCCTTTCGACGGCATGATCGCCGCCGACGCCTGGCTCTGGGCCAAGTACCGCGACGACCGACCGCTCCAGGCCAGGCTCAAGGAAATGACCCAGAAAAGTATGGACGCCCATCGGGGCTATTACGGCCTCATCGAGGACCAGTGCGTCATTAAAAACTCCCTGGTGCTCAAGGATGTCAAAATCGGCGCCCACTGCTACATCAAGGGGGCCAACAAACTTAAAAACCTGACCATCAACTCCTCGCAGGCCGAGCCGACCCAGATCGGCGAGGGAGTTGAGCTGGTCAACGGCATCATCGGCTATGGCTGCCACATCTTTTACGGCTGCAAGGCGGTCCGCTTCGTCCTCGGCGACAACTCAAACCTCAAGTATGGCGCCCGCCTCATCAACTCCTTTCTCGGCGACAACTCGACTATCTCGTGCTGCGAGGTGCTCAACACTCTCATCTTCCCCGCCCACGAACAGCACCATAACAACTCCTTCCTGGTGGCGGGTGTGGTGATGGGCCAGAGCAATATCGCCGCCGGCGCCACCATCGGCTCCAACCACAACAGCCGCGCCAACGACAACGAGATCCAGGCGGGGCGCGGTTTCTGGCCGGGGCTCTGCACCAGCGTCAAACACTCCTGCCGCTTCGCCTCCTTTGTGCTCATCTCCAAGGCGGACTATCCCGCCGAGCTGGATATCCCTCTCCCCTTCTCCCTGCTCAACAACAATGCAACCCTCAACCGGCTCGAAATCATGCCCGCCTTCTGGTGGATGTACAACATGTACGCCCTCGCCCGCAACGGCGCCAAGTACCGCAGCCGCGACAAACGCAAAAACAAAAAACAGAATATCGAATTTGAATGCCTCGCCCCCGATACCATCGAGGAGATCTTTGCCGCCTGTCGCCTGCTCGAAATCTGGACCGCCCGGGCCTGGCTGCGCAGCGCCGGCCGCCCGGAAGATGGAGTGAGCGAGCAGGCCCTGGCCGCCCGCGGGCGCGACCTGCTCTCCGGGCCGGAGGAGGAGGTCGCACACCTCGAAATCCTCGGTGAAAACATGGAACGCTCCAGCCGCAAGGTGGTAATCCTCAAGACCTGGCAGGCCTGGCGCGCCTACCACGATATGATCCGCTACTACGGCGTTAAAAACCTGGCCGCCTGGATACATGCCCATCCTGAAGCCGGCTTTGAGGCCATGCAAAAAGCCCTGAGCGGACGCCGCATCGAGCGCTGGGTCAATTTCGGCGGACAGCTCATGCACGAAAAGGAAACAGACCGGCTCCGCGCCGACATCGTCTCCGGACGCCTCAGGGATTGGCAGGCCATCCACCGCCGCTATACCAGCTTGTGGGAAAAGTATCCCCTCGCCAAACAGAAACACGCCTTCGCTTCCCTCTGCTCTGTCCTGGGGGTCCGACGCCTGAACCGCAAACAGTGGCTGGCCGCCCTCGAAGATTCGGTGAGAATCCAGCAGTTCGTCAGCGACCAGGTCTACCTTTCCCGTAAAAAGGATTACGACAATCCCTTTCACCGTGCGACCTTCCGCAACGATGAGGAGATGGCGGCTGCGATCGGCACGATCGATGAAAACGATTTTATCCGCCAGGTTCGCGAGGAGAGCGCGGAGTATCTCCGCCTCGTCGCGGAGATCAAGCAAAGAAGCTGATAAACCGGACAGGATGAGGAAAGGACCCAACGATGAATCTGGAACAGGAAAAATATGCGCATTTCGCTCTCGTCCGCGAGATGATGGATGCCATCCATCTGGTGGAGGAATTCGATCCTGCCCGCAGCGCCGCCGTGCTGGCCGCGATTCAAAAGACCGGCCGGCTGCTGCTGACCGGCGAGGGCTCGAGCCGGATCTTCCCGGCCAAGAATGCCGTCCGCAAGGCCCTCACCCTGGGCCTCGACCTTGCCGTGGCGACCGAGGGATCCCGCCAGGCCGCCGGCTACGACCTCTCCCGTTATGCGGTCTTTTGCGCCTCCAATTCAGGCAAGACCAGAGAGGTCATTTTGCTCGCGCAAAAACTGGCGGCTGAAGGCAATCCCAACCGCTTTGCCCTCTGCGCCCACCATGGCACCCCCCTCGAACAGACCTGTGTGCGGACCTTTGTGCTCAACTGCGGAGGGGAAAAGGCCGTCGCCGCGACCAAGAGCGTGGTCGAGCAGGCTCTCTTTTACGACTCCTTGCTCTGGCAAATGGGCTCCGCCCCGCAGGCGGGTTGGCAGAGGAAACTGGCTGATGCGATGCGGACGGCGCTGACCATGCCCATCGACCCTGCCATCATCGCCGCTGCGGCCAAAGCCCCGACGATCTATTTCGCCGGCTACAACGACGGCGTGGCCGAGGAGCTCACCCTCAAAACCAACGAGATCACGCGCAAAAAATCGGACTTTCTCGAGGGCACCTACGCCGTCCACGGCATCGAGGAGGTGATGGATCCGGCCGATGTGCTCTTTGTCATCGATCCGATCGCCTCCGAGACCGCCAAATTCCAGGAGGCCCTGGTCAAGGGGGTAGGGCTAACCGTGATCGCCATCTCGGCGCAGGAGACCCCCTTTCCGACCATCCGCGTGCCGGAGGCCGGGGCGCTCAATCCCTACCTCTTCCTCACCGCCGGCTGGAACCTGCTCGTGGAGATCGGCCTTGCCCTCGGCATCGACCTCGACAAGCCGCAGCGCGCGCGCAAGGTGGGCAACGAGTTCACCGGGTGAGGACAGGTTCGAAGAGGTGGGCGGACCGGCCGGATGTATTGCAGATGGTTTCAGCGGGCGTCAAAAGCTTGCATCCTTGCGCTCATTTCGTTAAATTGTGCCGGGGAGATGTTTTCCTGGAATGTTTGAAAGGTATAGTATGAACAGACGCACTTCATCACGGGCATGGGGATCGCTCGCGGGGCTATTTGCGCTCCTCCCGCTTCTCATCAACGCCCAAATCCTGGCCGCGCAGTCACCGCGGGTCAGCGGTGTGGTCTCTACCTCCGGCACATCCGTAGCCAACGCCTCGGTGACCTTTATCGATGCGGCTGATTCCACTGTCCGCTTTGACACGCTGACCGATGAATTCGGCGGCTATCTCCTCTCGCTCTCCACCGGCGTCGAATCAGATGCGGCCTCGCCTGCCGCCTTCAGGCTTGAGCAAAATTATCCCAATCCCTTTTCGTCCTCGACCGCTATCTCCTGGTTCCTGGAGCGGCCGGATGAGGCCCTGCTGATTATCTATGACCTCGTGGGCCGGGAGGTCAGGAGATTCACTCACGGGCCACAGCCCAGCGGCGTTCACCGCCTGCTCTGGGACGGCCGCGACGAACGGGGAGAGCAGCTCCCTCGCGGTGTCTATTTCTGCCGGCTGCAGAGCAGCAATCGGATCATGACCAGAAAGATGCTCTACCTGCCGGGCCAGAACCTGGAGAACAACAGCGGGCCGGCAATCCCGCTCCATCCAGCGCGCACAGCCGCAGGCCCGGGTCTGGAGAACGTCCGCCTCAGCGACTCCTGGATTGTCCGCATCACCAATACCGCTAATACCATCCCCAGGATCGTGCCCGCGGAATTCTCCGGGATCACCGTCGAAGGCATAACAGTCAGGAATTTTTATGTCGACAGGCATCAGCCCGCCCTGACTGCTGTCGTGCAGTTCGACCAGCCCCGGCAGATCATTCGCGGTTTCGGAGCGGCCAATATCGTCGGCTGGCGGCCGGACATGACCGCAGGCCAGATCGCCACCGCCTTCGGCACCGGCGACGGCCAACTCGGCTTCTCCATTCTGCGCCTGCGCGTCCCCCCCGATTCGACCGCCTTCAAGGCGCAGGTGGCCACCGCCCGGGCTGCCCACCAGCGCGGGGCGATCCTCATAGCATCGCCCTGGACCCCGCCGGCCCGCATGAAAACCAACAACAGCCTCATCGGCGGCCGGCTGCGGCTGGATTGCTATGACGATTTCGCCCGCCATCTCGCCTCCTTCGTCAATTACATGGCGGCCCAGGGGGCGCCCCTCTACGCCATCTCGGTACAGAACGAGCCCGATGTCAATGTCACCTATGAGTCCTGCGACTATAACGGTGAGGAGATGCGCAAATTCATGCGGGAGAATGCCCCCGCCATCACCACCCGGGTGATGGCCCCGGAGGGCTGCAACTTTAACCGCAGCCTCTCCGATCCGATCCTCAATGACCCCGTCGCCACCGCCAACCTGGGCATGATCTGCGGCCACCTCTACGGCGGCGGCCTGGAACCCTATCCCCTCGCCCGCGAAAAGGGCGTCGAGGTCTGGATGACCGAGCATCTGGTGCTCGATACTGACTGGGCGAGCGCGCTCGCCACTGGCAAGGAGATCCACGACTGCATGGCCGCGGAGATGAACGCCTACGTCTGGTGGTACATCATTCGCTATTACGGCCCCATCGACGAAAACGGCACCGTAACCCGGCGCGGTTGGGTCATGTCCCATTTTTCACGCTTCATACGGCCCGGCTGCCGGCGCATCGAGGTTACGGAGAATCCCCAGCCGGGGGTGCACCTCAGCGCCTACACTGAGGGGACCAACCTTGTCATCGTCGCCCTCAATACGGGGGCGAGAGCCGCTGAACAGCCCTTCGCCCTCTCCGGAAGCTCCGTCACAGCCCTGACGCCCTTTGTCACTACTGCTGAAAAAAACTGCATCGCGGGCGGGGCGATCAGCGTGAGCGATGGCCGGTTCACCCTCACTCTGGAGCCCTCGAGCATCACTACCGTGGTCTCCAGATGATCATTCAACCTCTTGAGGTAAAAAGCAAAGGCCCTGCAGTACAGGGCCTTTTTTATTGGAGCGCAATAGCGGGGCTATTTTTCTTCCAAGGGGGGCAGCTTGCGGGCTATAACAATCAGCAGCCGGGTGACAAAGTAGAAAAGAATCAGGACGGTGAAGACCCCGCCGAGTCCGAGCCCCATGATCTTGAGAGCAGCATCGATTTCCGGATTCATATCAGCAACCTCACTATTTCATGAACAAAGGAACCAGGGCGAGGAGCAGTCCCCCGGCGACGATCGAGCCGAGTTGGCCCGCCACATTGGCGCTGGTGGACTGCATCAGAAGAAAGTTGGTCGGATCCTCCTCCTTGGCCATGCGCTGGATAACCCGCGCGGACATGGGAAAGGCCGAGATGCCGGCGGCACCGACCATCGGATTGACCTTGTGTTTGAGAAACAGGTTGAGAAACTTGGCGAAGAGTACCCCGCCGGCGGTGTCGAAAATGAAGGCGATCAGCCCCATGCCCATGATGATCAGGGTATCGGCGCGGAGGAAATCCTGCGCGACCATGGTCGAGCCGATGGTGATGCCAAGCATGAGGGTGACCAGATTGGCGAGTTCGTTCTGAGCGGCGTTGGAGAGGCGCTCGAGCACGCCGCAGGCGCGGATGAGGTTGCCGAACATCAGCGAGCCGATCAGGGCGACACTGATGGGGGCGACGATGCCGGCGATGAGGGTGATGACGATGGGAAAGGCGATCTCCACCAGCTTGGGAATTTCGGTCTGGTGGTAGCTCATGCGGATCATCCGCTCCTGCCGGGTCGTCAGCGCCCTGATCACCGGGGGCTGAATGATTGGCACCAGGGACATGTAGGAATAGGCGGCCACCGAGATCGGCGCCAGCAGCCGCTCGGCGAACTTGTTGGCGACATAGATGGAGGTCGGACCGTCCGCAGCCCCGATGATGCCGATCGAGGCGGCCTCCTTGAGGTCATAACCCATGAGCACGGCGACGAAAAGGCAGGCGAAGATGCCGAACTGGGCGGCGGCTCCGAAAAAGAGCATGAAGGGATTCTGCAGCAGCGGCTTAAAGTCGATCATCGCACCAACCGCGATGAAGATGAGGACGGGAAAAAGCTCAGTGCGAATGCCAAAATTATAGAGCACAGTCAGAAAGCCCTCATGGCCGATCGCGGAGGAAAAGGGGATGTTGGCCAGCAGGGCGCCAAAGCCGATGGGAAGCAGCAGCATCGGCTCGTAATCCTTGGCGATGGCCAGATAGATGAGAATCAGGGCAATCCCGAACATGACAAAATTGCCCAGATGCAGGTTGACAATGCCCGCTAGCAGTTCATTCATCACTCTTCTCCACTGGAATTATCGAAAGGCACGGAGTATTTGTCCGCCGCCAGGCCTCAGCCAATGATGGCCAGAACATCATCCGCGGCGACCCGGGTGCCTCTGGCCACCAGGAAGGCGACGACGCCTTCGCAGGTGGAGACCACCTCGTTCTCCATCTTCATCGCCTCGAGGACCAGCAGGGGCTGCCCCCTCTTCACACGGGCTCCGGGCTCCACACGTGTACTGATGACGACGCCCGGCATTGGTGCGAGCAGCTTCTCCCCCTGCACTGCTGCCGCTGCAGCCGGAACTGCGACGGGCTGCGCTGCCGCTGGCGCCGGGGCTGATGCACCGGCGGACGACAGCGGGGCCTGCTCTACGAGGGTCGCCTTGCCTTTCTCCACTTCGACTTCATATTTCTGACTGTTGATGGTGATGACATACTTCATGGCTTCATTCCGTCCTTTGACTCCGCTATCAGCTGGTCGCCCTGATGGATTTGAACTGCAGTTCTGCGATGGGTATGCCTGCGTCATGGGCCACGATGGCCAGGATCATGGCCGCGGTCTTTTCGTCTACATCCGACAATGACAAGCCCTCCCCCGAGACCTGGTAACCGTTGATGAGCGCGGTGGTACGGGAGTCGGGGCTGGCCTCTCCAGCAGGGAGGATCTCCTGCCTCGCAGCAGCCGAGGCGGCGGCTGCGCGCTGCCGGGCGCCGGCGATAAAGGCCGAGACCACCTTGACCGCGATGATGGCTCCGATGACAATGGCAAACAGAATAATGATTTCCGCCTCATAGGACTCGAGCATGGCCTTGATCGTCATGAAGGGGCCTCCCTATATCCTGGAAATGGTGTAATCGACCGTGATGGCCGGCCAGGCCGGCGGTTCTGCGGCGGGCGCTGGGGCTTCCTTTTTGACCCCCTGTTTACGCACGGAGACTGTTGCTTCGCCCTTGAGAAAGATAATGCCCTTCGGCCCGCAGGCCGCCGCGATAAAGATATTCTCGTCGTTCACCGGCAGGCCCGCCTCCTCGAGCATCTTTCTCGCCGCCGCGATCCCCTTTTTGGGATCGCGTTCGTTAATGTCGATCACCATCTCGGTGGTTGGCTCCAGACCGAGCTGCCGGGCGGCAATGCGGACCACCTCGGGATCGGGCGCGGCTGGCGTCTTGCCGAAATAGCCGAGCACCATCTTGCCATAGCCCTCGGCGATCTTTTCCCACTTGCCGAAGATGACGTTGTTGAAGGCCTGCTGGAAGTAGAACTGGGAAACCGGCGTCACCGAGGTGCCAAAGCCGCCGAGTTCGACGACCTCCCCCATCGCCCTGATCACCTCCGGATAGCGGTTCATGATTTTGTTGTCGCGCATCATCTGGGTGTTGGAGGTGAGCGCTCCGCCGGGCATGGGCGAAAAGGGGATGAGCGGCTCCACCTGCTTCGCCTCCGGGGGCATGAAATAGTCTTTCATGCACTCCTTGAAGACCTCCTCGGCCTCACGCATGCGGTCGATATCGATGCCGAGATCATAGTCAGTGCCGCGCAGGGCGTGCCACATCGAGATGATGTCGCTCTGGCAGGTGCCGCCCGAAACCGGCGCCATCGAAAGGTCAAGACAGTCGGCGCCGCCGTCGAGGGCCGCCAGGTAGGCCGCCACGCAGGTTCCAGCCGTATCATGGGAGTGGAAGCGAAGGGGTGTAGAGTCGCCGAGCAGGGCGCGCGCTTGCTTGATGGTCTCGTAAACGGTTCTGGGCGTCGAGGTGCCCGAGGCATCCTTAAAGCAGACTGAGTCGTAGGGGATGCCCGCCGCGAGGATCTTTTTCAGGGTGTCGACATAGAAAGCGGGCGTATGCGCCCAGTCCGCCCCCGGGGTATCGGGCGGAAGGCTCATCATCGTCACCACCACCTCGTGTCTGAGGCCCGCTTCGTGGATGCACTGTCCTGAAAAAATGAGATTGTTGACATCATTGAGGGCGTCGAAATTGCGGATGGTGGTCACGCCGTGTTTTTTGAACATCTGCGCGTGCAGCTTGATGATATCGCGCGGCTGGGAATCGAGACAGACGACATTCACGCCGCGGGCCAGGGTTTGCAGATTGACTTCGGGCCCGACCGTCGTCCGGAACATGTCCATCATGTCGAAGGAATTTTCGTTCGCATAAAAAATGGGGGACTGGAACATCGCTCCGCCCCCCGACTCAAAGTGATCGATCCCCGCCTCGGCAGTCGCCTTTACGGCCGGCATGAAATCATCCATGAAAACGCGCGCGCCGTAAACGGACTGAAAACCATCCCTGAAGGCTGTGATCATCACATCGATTTTTTTCTTTGCCACCAGGCAGCCTCTCCCTTTGTTGATCTGCCGAAGAGTTCAGGCTTCCGGCCCAGGGCTGGAAGGTGGTATAAATTAACGAACTATAACTATAAACACAACCTGAATTTTTCGCAGGGCAGTTGGCGGGGGTATTCATAAATAGGGAGGCAGCGCCGTCTGTCAAGGCGGCCAGGGAGCGGTGGCGGGCCGAAACAGCACAGAGGGGCTTTTCACCTGAAAGCCCCTGCATAAGAACCTTCGCAAGTTGGTCTCGGTGAGATTGAGTTGCACAAATTTGGTCATTCCAGCTTTGTCAAACTCGCGTAAACCTGGCCGTTCCAGTCTGTGCTCCAGCTCTGCAGAGAATAGCTGAGTCCTTCTGCGGCGGTTTGCACCACGGTAAGTGAAGTGATTGCAATTTTAGCCTCTTCGCCCTTGATTTCGTAAATGGAGGTGCCCGAGTACGAATAAGAAAGGGGGATGTTGACGGCGGTGCAGTTGACTGTTTTGTTATAATACTGCGTGGTGGTTGTTTCGGTCCAGATGAGAGAGATTATCTTAAGCTTGTCACTGCTGAATACAGCGGAGATTGTGCCATTTGTTTGCATATGGACAACGGTTCGTGTATAGCTGGCCGTGAAGGTATTGCTGGCAAAGCCGCCGATATAGTCCCCGGAGGAAGAAAAGGTAGCTCCGTCGGCGTCGTTCTCATAACTGTAAGACGTATCCGGTGTGGCTACCTGATTGAGGAAATGGCCATCGACACGGACCTGAAAGCCAATACGATGGGTGCTGCCAACGGGGCCAGTCACCGTATATACAGGCGATTCTATAGTGAATCCTCCGAGAGTAATGCGTGCGATGAGCTGGTCGCCATTTTTAAACTTTGGATTTCTGCCAATAAACTCCCCTGTGGAACAATTCAGTTTTTCTATGGATCGCCCGGTATTGGCATCGATCAGATCAATGGGGCCGGAATAAAGGATCGATTCCGGATACTCACTGCTTTTCACATGCACGACTTGACCTTTTATGTAATCATTCGGCACGGCCTCGCGGATTTGCACCTGGAATTGCGGCAAGAAAAGCCGGATGATATTCGCGCCTGCGCAGAGGATATTGGGCACCAACTCGGCGGCTTGCGATTTGGCGCAATCCAGGTCAACGTAGGGCGTGCCTCGCAGACTGAAAATGCGTTTATCCCTGCAAAGTTTCACCAGGTTACCGCTGGGGAAACGACGGTAAAAGGTGAAATCATTTGCATCATAGTCCAGATTTTGCAGTTGAGGTTGAGGGTAATCGCCGTCTTTGTTGATCGGGCTAAGGGGTTGGTATCCCGCCCCGTTGATGGTCTCTTCAGTGAAAAAATTGTGATTGGTGAATTGGGCCAGTTTTTCATTGATGGAGCGGATGGAAGTGGCGCTCGCAAAAAAGCTTTCAAGGGAGGGGTCTCCTTTGCCATTTAAATAATCTGCGGCCCATTGGGGATCAAAGAGTTCTTCGTAGGGATCCGGACTGCCCAGTAACTCCCCCCATGCATAGCCCAGGGGTGCTGCATGACTGTCGTTGCGGACATGGGGCGGGCACGCCATGTCAGCGGTATTGTGCAGCACCTCACCCAGACAGCGATAGGCTTTGGCCAGACACATTCTTTTCTCGGCCTCATCGCTCAGTTCAAACGCAAAAGCCAGATATTTCTTCCCTGCTTTCAGCGACCAATCGTTATAGGCTCCCTTGTCAGTGTCGCCCATGGCCCATTCGATGGCATCGGTTTGAGGATGCAGCAGATTGTCGAGGGTATATAACCATTCCCACGAAGTGCCGCGATTTGTCAGATACTTGCGGCCGCCGGTATGTCCGGTGGGATCGTAAAAGTGACGAATCGCCGCGCCCAGTTCGGGTTCATCCGCCGAATACCCGCCATGCTCGACCCATTGCAGCAGGGTGAGGTTCAGTGTACCTTCGCTATAGGTGGCATAAGAGTATCCGGAGTTGGTTACGCCTGTTCCGCCGTATGTTTCACGATCGCTCGTGATTCGCCATTTATTTTTATCTGGCAATTTATCGGCCAGATAATTTTCGCCGAAAGAAATGATCGCATTGTTGATCGCCGGATGCGCCTTGGTATTTTCATAGCCGTATACGGTCGAGATGCAGACTCCGGCGGCGAGAAGATACACAGCTAGTTTTATCATGACAGCATCCTTAAAATCTGATTAACTGCCAGTGGCCGTCGCCACAATTGCTGTAGGCGATTCGGAATTCTGTGCCATCGATGCTTACTTTATACTCAGCATACAATGCATTAGCGAATAGAAGCTGCCGTTTCTTCAGCGCCTGGGCGACTGCTGTCATCGTGTTCCGGGTTCCGTTCAGCTCCGCGTCGCAAGTGGCGCGATATTCCGATCTGACTAGAGCCAGGACATCATCCTCATTCTCTGAGCTGAAAGCGGTGATCAGGCTGTCGGAAAAGGCTGTTAGGGCAGGTGTCTCGCTCAAGTTGTTTTCGTCACTTGGAGAGTTGGGAGATTGCTTGTTCGTGCAGGTGTAGCAGATAATCAGGAGGGATACCAGCAGGATGCCAAAAGGCCATCTTGAGCGTCGAATGCGTCTCGTCTTCATGATGAAGCTCCTTTTCATCAAAAAGAAATTCCCGAGGCAGGATCGTCGAGTCAGAGCAATTTTGATTTAAACAACGCTGATCCATTGCATAGAGCATATCTGCTTCAAGGCTGTGCTGATAATAAGGGCCCAATGAGACGGCTTAATTTTCAATTTCTTCCGAAGCCCATCTTACCTGCACTGTAAAAAGGAGTTAAATTCAATTTATTCGTGTGATATTTTCTAGTTTTTGCCTCCATTCTCAATACATATTTCAGGAAAGCAGGAGCGAGCCAGACCTTCTTGGCACACTTATTATGAAATGTAACCTTCAATGGTATCAAAATCAATAAAAATCGGTAAATTCAACGGGTAATGATGAACAACAAAAAAGCCCCAAACTGATCTATGGTTTGAGGCTTTCAATGTGGGCCTGGTAGGTTTCGAACCTACAACCTGCGGATTATGAGTCCGTTGCTCTGCCGTTGAGCTACAGGCCCGTGATTCGGACGATCGATTTCAAGGCAGATCCTTGAAATGTTTTTTTCATTAGCGACGCTACACAAATCACATCATCAAAGATGGCTGTTGGCCGCCTGGATT
>JAKPUX010000199.1 GCA_029554865.1 bacterium
AAAGAATGGTCTATATCGACAGCGATCAATTGATCCGGTCGATTAAAACCCATGTCGCCGAAGAAAAGCTGCCCTATACAAATTGGGCGGACTATCTGGAGGCGCGCTATATCATCAGATAATCCAGGCGCCCACTTTTCAGCCACTAGACCAAATCTTGGCTTAGTGCCCGTCTTCTCTCCACTGACTCCAGCGCTTCCTTTCAGATTCCGGCAATCACTTTACTGTATGTATTATAAAACAATTCACTTATCCCCATTGAATATTTTCCCTTAATCAGCAAATTCCTGTTGCTTTTCGCAAAAAATGCTTCTATATTGTTTCGCCGGCAAGTTTGCCGGCGAAAATCGGGAGCATCCATGCACAACGATCCCCTTCTGCAAAACCTGCCTGCTGCCGCCGACCTCCACAGCCTGGCTGGATTCGGCTTTCGCTTCGGCGATAAAGGCGCCCACACCAGCCGCACCATCATGCTGAAAGAGCTCGAGGTACTTCTCAGCTCCTGCCCACCTTCGGCAAGCCGCACTGAATACGATCAGGCCATCATCGAACAAAACTGCCTTGGCAAGCAAACGGCCTCCAGCCGGGAACTCACAGCACAGCGGCTGCGCGAACTCTTTGCTCTCGAACCTTCCGTCGCCATTTTTCGCCTCATGAGAGTTTTCTGGACCATGGACGAGAAGAGCAAGCCCCTGCTGGCGCTTTTCACCGCCCTGGCCCGCGATCCGATCCTGCGCATCACCGCCGGACCTCTCCTCGATCTCGCCCCTGGTCGCGAATTGAGCCGGCAGAATCTGTCCGACGTCCTGACCACCCATCTGCAGTCGCGGCTCAATGAGGCTACAATAGACAAGGTACTGCGCAATGCCGCCGCCTCCTGGACCCAATCCGGCCATCTTGCCGGACGCGTACGCAAGGTACGGCGGCAAGTGGAGCCATCGATCCTCGCCGTCACCTATGCGCTTTTACTGGGCTATCTCCTCGGCCAGCGCGGTGAAGGCCTCTTGCGCACGCTCTGGGCGCAGCTGCTCGATCTGAGCGAGATGCGGATCAGCGAACTGGCGCTGGATGCGAAAAGAATGGGGCTGCTGGAAATGAGCCAGTCGGGCGGCATCCTGACCATCTCTTTCAATACCCTGCTGACGAATGAAGAAAGGCAGCTGGTCCATGGGACGCATTGAGAACCTCGTCTCCAGATACAAAAACCATATTGCCACGCCCTGGCAAAAGAACCTCGCTGGCGATCAGAAGACCATTTTCGTGGTCTATCCCGAGACCGAAGAACGCCGCCTGCGCGCCAGGTTGCCGCTTTTCGAGATCGCCACCGTCCGAACCGGCCATCGCTGGAAAGCTTTTGATTTCACCCGCACTTTTTCCACCTGGATGGCGCAGGTCGAATACAAGGAGATCTATTTCGAGGAACCGGATTCGATCTCCATGAAGCTGCACAGTGATTTTTTGCGTTATGCCGCGGATCAGCTCCTGAGAGCGCTCACCGCTGATGATGTCGATGAGAATACGGTGGTCGCGGTTTATGGCGTCGCCAGCCTCTACGGCCTGGCCAAGGTCTCCCTGCTCCTGAAAGAGGTCGTTCATGAGATCCGCGGACGCCTGGTGCTCTTTTTCCCCGGGGAGTATGAAAACAATCACTATCGACTTTTGGATGCACGCGATAACTGGAATTACCTGGCGGTGCCCATTACCTGTCAGGACGACATGAATGATTAAGGCATCGGCGGCCCGGGCTACGATTATTTCAGCATGGAGTGGATGAATGAAGAACAGGGAACTGTTTCAACGGGATCCTCTGGCGGTTCAACTGATGAACGACGGCGTAGCGGCCGTAAACGAAGGCCGCACGGAAAAAGAGGAAGCAACCCTTCGCTTCGAGCTCGAGCATTTTGTCTGCGAAGGCCAGTACAAGTCCGGCCTGATCCGTATCCTGGAGTCCTACCTCGGCAGCGTGGACGCCGCCGTGCAGCCGGCCGCCTGGGTGAGCGGATTTTTCGGCAGCGGCAAGTCGCATCTGTTGAAAATGTTCCGCCATCTCTGGGTCAACACGGTTTTCGCTTCGGACGGCGCCAGCGCGCGCGGATTGGTGCATCTTCCGGTCGAAGTCACCGATCTTTTGAAGGAGCTGGATACCCTCAGCCGCCGCACCGGCGGTCTGCATGCCGCGAGCGGCACCCTTCCCTCCGGCGGGGGCGAAAGTGTCCGCCTCGCCATTCTCGGCATCCTCTTTCGCTCTCTGAATCTGCCGACCTCTTACCCCCAGGCCAGGTTCTGGCTCTGGCTTAAAAAGAACGGGATTTTCGACCAGGTCGCCGCTGCGGTGGAAAAAGCCGGCAAGAACCTGCTGGCCGAACTGGATGATCTCTATGTGAGTCCGGTCATCGCTCAAGCCCTGGAAGAGGTCTATCCCGATTTCGCTCCCAATGCCAGAGAAGTGCGCTCCATCCTTAAAAACCAGTTTCCGGTCGTGCAGGATATCTCGACCGCCGATTTCATCCAGACCATCCGCCAGGTGCTCCCCCGCAATGGCCAGCTGCCCTGCACGGTGCTGGTCCTGGACGAAGTGCAGCTTTTCATCGGCGACAGCGCGCAGCGTTCAACCGAGGTTCAGGAAGTGGCTGAAGCGCTGTGCAAACAGCTGGACAGCCGGCTGCTGCTAATCGGATCCGGTCAGACCGCCCTGGCCGGCAGCGTGCCCCTGCTGCAGCGGCTGCGCGACCGCTTTACCATCGCCGTCGAGCTCTCCGATACCGATGTCGAAACCGTGACCCGGCGCGTGGTTCTGGCCAAAAAAGCCGACAAGCGCAAAAGCGTCGAAAGCCTGCTCCAGACTTTTTCCGGCGAGATCGATCGCCACCTGATTGGCACCCGCATCGCTCCGAAGAGCGAAGACCGCAGCACCTTTGTCGACGATTATCCGCTGCTGCCGGTGCGCCGCCGATTCTGGGAAAG
>JAKPUX010000209.1 GCA_029554865.1 bacterium
TCCCGAGCTGAGCTTCGTCGCCGTCGCCGCCCGCGCCGGGGTGCCCATTTTCTGGGATTCGCTCTCTAACCACTCCATCGCCATGAACCTGGCCCGCACCGACCGCGAGGGTTACCCGGTGGTGCTCTCCGGCCAGAGGGACATCTTCGACTCGGCGGCGATCAGCTACGGCGCCAACGGCACCGGTTTTGTCGAACTGGGCGGCGGCGGACCCAAAAATTTCATCCAGCAGACCGGGCCCACCATCAGCCAGATCCTCGGCGTCGAATTCGAGGGGGCCGACCGCGGCTTGCAGATTGGCACCGCAGTCGAACGCGAGGGTAGCCTCTCCTCCTGCACCTTCAGCGAGGCGGTCACCTGGGGCAAATACCGCTCCACCGGCGATGACAAGCTGGTGCAAATCTGGGGCGAATACTCCGTCATCTTTCCGATCCTGACCGCCTTCGTCCTCGATCAGTGCCCGGACCGCCCTCACAAAAAGATCGTCGGCCGCATGCCGGCCATGATCGAAAAACTGGCGGGTGCATGATGAGGTTGAATGCCAACCCATTTCTCGCTCCCGAGCCGGAATTCACCCTCTACGATTCCGCGGCCGTGGCCGTCCTCCCCTTCCCCTATGAGGGCGGGGTCTCCTACGGTCATGGCACCGGCGCCGCCCCCCGTGCCATCCTCGAGGCCTCGGCCTATGTCGAGTTCTACGACGAGGTCCTCAAGGCCGAACCCTATCGCATGGGCATCACCACCATCGCCGCACCGGCCATTCCGAAAAATCCCGAGGGGATGATCAAGACGCTTTATGAGAAGAGCAGTGCCCTGCTCAGGGACGACAAGTTCGTCGTCGTCCTGGGCGGGGATCATTCCATCTCCAGCGGCTTCTTCAAGGCCCTGCTCGAAAAGCACGGCCGCCTCTCCTGCATCCAGCTCGACGCCCACTCCGACCTGCGCGAGGAGTACGAGGGCAGCCGGCTCAGCCACGCCAGTGTCATGGCGCGCATCCGCGAGATGACCCCGCACGCACTGCAGCTCGGCATCCGCGCCCAGTGCATCGAGGAGGCGCAGGCCATTGCCGCCAACCAATGGCCGGTCTGCACCATACACGACTACCGCAAGGGGCGCTTTGACGTCGACGCCGCCCTGGCAGCCCTGCCCGATCCGGTCTTCGTGACTGTGGACCTCGACGCCTTCGACCTGAGCGTGATCCACAGCACTGGCACGCCCGAACCGGGGGGCTTTAGCTGGGATGAGGGACTGGAACTGATGGAAAAGATTTTCATGCGGAAAAATGTGGTGGGATTCGACCTCGTCGAGCTCTCCTATGACGAGGCGGACCGCAATTCGGCCTTTTGTGCCGCCCGTCTGGCCTACAAGATGCTCGGCTTCAAGCTCGCCGCCGGGGTGGCGCGCGGAAAAATAAGCTGGCCGGTCACACCCTCGGGCACCCTCTTTAAATAGCCTCTACGGCCGGTTTTTCGGACACTGGCCTGCCGATCCTGATCGAATCCATAATATGTTTAATCATCATTTTGGCCTTCTTTACTTTTCGGACCTGTTCCTTTTGTGCGCAAGTTTTCCAGAATTCTATTGTCCAATAAGGTAGAAACCAAAGTATTTCGCCAGAAAAAAAAGACTCCTGGATGGATGATCTCGAACTGGT
>JAKPUX010000211.1 GCA_029554865.1 bacterium
CTGCGCGCTGCAGCCGGCCTGCTCAGGGGCCGTCACGTCGCCCCGGGGGTTCGCACCCTGGTAGTGCCGGGCTCGCAGGCGGTCAAGCGCCAGGCCGAGGCCGAGGGGCTGGACCGAATTTTCACGACCGCCGGAGCCGAATGGCGCGAATCGGGCTGCAGCATGTGCATCGCCATGAACGGAGATCAGATCGCCTCCGGAGAGTACGCCGTCAGCACCAGCAACCGCAATTTTGAGGGGCGGCAGGGCAAGGGCGGGCGGACCCTCCTGGCCAGCCCCCTCACCGCCGCCGCCAGCGCCATCCGCGGCTGCGTTGCCGATCCGCGCGAGCTGCTCTGAGCGCCGCCGCGGCGCTCCCCAACCCGGCGCATTCGAGCGGCAGCATTTACCCGCCCGCGCGCCTTGAACCTGCTTCCGGAGATAGTGCCATGGAAAAATTCACCACCCTGACCAGCCCCTACATCGCCCTGCCGGTCGCGAATATCGATACCGACCAGATCATCCCCGCGCGCTTTCTCAAGGTGACCGACAAGAAGGGGCTGGGCGAGAACCTCTTTTATGACTGGCGCTACGACGAAACCGGAGCGCCCCTGCCCGATTTCATCCTCAACCGCCCGGAAGGGCGGCGCGCCCGCATCCTCACCGCCGGTGACAACTTTGGCTGCGGTTCGAGCCGCGAACACGCCCCCTGGGCTCTGGCCGGTTACGGCTTCCGCGCCGTCATCAGCAGCAGTTTCGCCGACATCTTTCGCAACAACGCCCTCAAGAATGGCATCCTTCCCCTGATTGTGCCGGTGGATCTCCTGGCGGAGCTTCTCGGCAGCGCAGACGAAGGGAGCGGCGCTCCCCTCACCATCGATCTCGCCGCCCAGACCCTGCTGCTCCCCGGCGGCCGCAGCGTCAGCTTTGCCATCGACCCCTTCAACAAAAGCTGCCTGCTCGAGGGGGTCGATTCACTCGGCTACCTGCTCCAGCACCAGGCGCAGATCGCCGCCTGGGAGGCGAACCATCCTCCGCGCATCTCGACACGGGTCAAAGAGGCAAACATGTAAGGGCCGGCCGGCGCGCGGTTGGTCACCGCTCCGGCGGCGCCCCCGATATTTCTGTTTTGACAATGGTCATTCTTTTGGTATATTAAGCTGTCAACAGAATGACCATTTGCCAGGAGATCCCATGAAAATCAAGACCCTCGTCCCCATCCTCGTACTGATCGGTATCGCGGGGTGCAGCACCCTCTACTTCGCTGGCATGGAAAAGATCGGCATCCAGAAACGCGAGATCATGGTGGACCGCGTCAAGGCGGCGCGGGACACCCAGAAGGAAGCCAAGGAGCAGTTCGTCAACGCCCTCGAGCAGTTCAAGAGCGTCGTCGCCGTGCAAGGCGGCGATCTGGAGAAAAAGTACAACCAGCTGAGCGCCACCCTTGAGCGCAGCGAGGCTGAGGCCGAAGCGGTGCGCAGCCGCATCAAATCGGTCGAGGAGGTCTCGACCGCCCTCTTTGCTGAATGGAAAAAGGAGATCGCCCAGTACAACAGCGAGACCCTGCGTCGTTCCAGCCAGCAAAAATATGACGCCGCCGAGGAAAAATACG
>JAKPUX010000229.1 GCA_029554865.1 bacterium
ACTCGCCCAACCCCTCCTCTTCATGCCCCTGATCGAGACCGCCCGGGGCGTGCTTCACGCCGACGAGATCGCCACCGCCAGCAGCCGCAATATCGCCCTCTGCTTCGGGGCCGAGGATTTCACCGCCGATCTGGGGGTGGAGCGCACGGTCGAGGGCCGGGAACACTTTGTGGCACGCAGCCTGATCGTGCTGGCGGCCAAGGCGGCCGGGATCCAGGCGATCGATACGGTCTACTCCGATGTACAGGATGTGGAAGGGCTGAGCGCAAGCGCCCGCGAGGCGATGGCCCAGGGCTTTGACGGCAAGGGGGTGATCCATCCCAGCCAGATCAAACCGGTGCATGCGGCCTTTTGTCCTTCGCCGGAGCAGATCGAAAAAGCGCAGAAAATTGTGGCCGCCCTGGAGGAGGCCAAGGCCAAGGGATCGGGGGTGGTCTCTCTCGGCACCAAGATGATCGATGCCCCAGTGGTGGCGCGCGCACAAAAGACTCTCGAGCGCGCCCGCGCCCATGGCGTTCTCGGAGAGGAAGAAAAGATATGAGCATGGTGAAGAACAGTCTCGGGCGCCTGGTGCCCACAGAGGTCAACGGCCGCAGCGTGCGGCCTTTCATGGGGGCTCATGCCGATGCCGGCGGGGGCATGCGCTACGGCGGATCGATCCCCGCCGCCGCCCGCTACGGGAACAAACTGCTGGCCGATCTCGACGCAGCGATCGACGCCTGCGAGATCCGCGACGGCATGGTCATCTCCTTTCATCATCATCTGCGCAACGGCGACTATCTGGTCAACCTGGTGATGGACAAGCTGGCCGCGCGCGGCCTCAAGGATCTGGTCCTCGCCCCCTCGGCCCTCTTTCCGACCCACGGCAGGCTGGCCGAGTATATCGAGTCCGAGGTCATCTCTCACATCGAGGGATCGATGAACGGCCCCATCGGCCGCGCCTGCTCCCTGGGCAAGATGAAAAAGAGCGCGATCCTGCGCTCCCACGGCGGCCGCTACCGCGCCATCCAGGACGGCGATCTCCATATCGATGTCGCTTTCATCGCCGCTCCCTGCGCCGATCCCCATGGCAACGCCAACGGAGTCAACGGCCCCTCAGCCTGCGGTCCGCTCGGCTTCGCCCTCGCCGACTCCCTCTTCGCCGACAAGGTGGTGGTGGTGACCGATCATCTCGTCGATTTTCCCTGCCATCCCTGGAGCATCGAGGGGGGCAATGTCGATTTTGTGGTCCGGATCGATTCCATTGGCGACCCGAATCAGATCGTCTCCGGCACGACCCAGATCACCCGCTCGCCCACCCGCTTGCTCATCGCCGAATATGCCGCCCGCTTCGTCAAGGAGTCCGGCATCATGACCGATCCCCATTTCAGTTTTCAGGCCGGGGCCGGCGGGGTCTCGCTCGCCTTTGTCAAGTATATGAGCGATCTCATGCGCGAGGCGGGGGTGGCTGCCGATTTCGTCCGCGGCGGTTCGACCAAATATATGGTCGGGATGCTCGAGAACGGCTTGACCCGCTATATTCTGGACGGCCAGAGCTTCGATCTGGACGGGGTGCGCTCCCTGCGCGACAACCCCTGCCATATTGAGACCAATCCTTTTGTCTCGTATGACTATCACACCAAGGGCTGCTTCGCCCAGCTACTCAAGGTTTCGGTGCTGGGGGCGACCGAGATCGACCTCGATTACAATGTCAACGTCAATACCCACTCGGATGGCTGGCTGCTGCACGGCATCGGCGGTTTTACGGATGCCGCCGACGCCGAGGTGACGATGATCACCGCCCCCCTGGTGCGCAGCCGGCTGCCGATCGTCCTCGACAGCGTCACCACCGTGACCGCCCCGGGCGAGATGATCGACGTGGTGGTGACCGAACACGGCATCGCCATCAATCCCCGCCGGCAGGATCTGCTTGACCGGCTCAAGGGCAGCACCCTGCCCCTGAAGACGATCGAAGAGCTGCGCGACATCGCCGCCCGCATGTCGGGTGTGCCCGAAAAGCCCCAGTTCACCGACCGGGTGGTGGCGGTGATCGAGTTCCGCGACGGCACCATCATCGATGCCGTGCGCGAACTGGTGCCGCCCGAGTGATGCGGCGCCGTCAGAAGAGTGGAAATCTGATTTCAGGAGAAGGATATGACCAGGACGTTTATGGAAGTGGTGCTTAAGACGGATGCCCGTTTTGCCAAGGGTTTCCTCCAGGGCTATCTCGCCGGCAGCGGCAAGGCCCACCGTTTTTTCATCAATGAAGAGGCCGGGATCGAAGCCGAATCGCTCTCCGAAAAGCTGAAGGAACTGGTCGGCCTCGCCGATCTTTTCCAGCGTGTCGTCATCGAGGAGGATTTTCTGGCGCTGCTGCACAAGGATTCGGCGGCAGCGGCCGCCCTTGGCCTTTCCGGCCAGCCCCTTCAGGCCAGAAGGATCACCTCCGGCTCCTTTTCCGTCCGGATCAAGGACTCTGCGCAGGAGGACGCCGCAGCCATCAAGAAGCTCCTCAGCGGGAGGCCCGCCGGCGTGACGGTGGAGGGGTGGCAGGAGCACGAGACCATCGAAAAGAACGGCCGCGGGGTGGAGCTTTATACCCCCCTGCATGATTATGTCTACGAAGCCTCCGGCTCCTTTCGCGGTCCGATCGAAGCCCTTGCCGATTTGCGCTCGGAGCTGGGTCAGCATGCTTCCGTCAAG
>JAKPUX010000236.1 GCA_029554865.1 bacterium
CGCCACGGCCGTCCCCGCCCGCGGGGTCTATACCAACGAGACGCGCGAGGTGCTCTACACTGTCGTCAGCCCCAAGGAGATCGGCACCCTCATCGAAGTGGTCAAGGAGATCGATCCCCGGGCTTTTGTCATCGTCAACAATGTCCATGAGGTGCTCGGCGAGGGCTTTCGCGGCCGCATCTAGGCGGACCGGAGGTGCAAGCCGGGGCCCTCAACCACAGGAACGGATAATTTCAGCGGGAATGGTATGCGCGTACTCCTCCTCAATCCGCCCTTTCTACCCCGCTACAGCCGCAGCCATCGCGTGCCAGCCGTGGCCAAATCGGGCAATCTCTTCTACCCCCACTGGCTGGCCCTCGCCGCGGCCGTGCTGAAACAACGCGGCCATACCATCGATCTCTTCGACTGCCCGGCCGAGGGAGTGGAACTGAAGCTCCTCCTCACCCTGGCGGTCCGGTTCGATCCCGCCCTGATCGTGATCGACTCCTCCACCCCGAGCTGGTACGCCGACTGCGAGACCGCCCAGGCCCTCAGAGAGACGCTGCGCCACAGCCGCATCTGCATGACCGGCCACCACGCCACCTTTTTCTGGCGGCAGACCTTTGAGCGCGCCTCGGCCGTCGACTATGTCGCCCTTGGTGAATATGAAGAGACCGTGGCCGACCTCGCTGATGCCCTCGACCAGGGCGGCGACCTCAACACCATCCCCGGCCTGGCCACCCGCGCCCATCTCCGGGAGGGCCGCCCTCCCCTGCGCCCCCTCAACCAGGACCTCGATCGCCTGCCCATGGTCTCGCCCATCTACAAGGAGTACCTCGAGCCCGAACTCTATTCCTTCAACCTCTCCGCCCACCCCTTCGTCCAGATCATGGCCGGCCGCGGCTGCCCCTCCAACTGCTTCTTCTGCGCCTATCCCCAGATCTCCCAGGGCGGCAGCTACCGCCATCGCACCGCCGAAAATATCGTCAAGGAGATGGAGTGGATTCAGAAGGAGTGGAAGGAGATCAGACAGATCAATTTCGAGGACGATAATTTCGGAGCCGACACGGCCTTCGCCCGCCGCCTCGGCGAGGTCGTCCGCGTCCACAAGGTCGATCTCCCCATCTTCGCCAACATCAGCGCCTCCCTCGACCCGGGCAGCCTTGAATCCCTCAGGGCCGCCGGGCTGCACAACTGTTCCGTCGGCTTCGACACCATACGCTACTCCCTGCTCGAAAAGATGGGCAAGATCCAGACCGACCGGAGCATCCATGATTTCATGGCGGCGACGCGCCGCCTCGGCATCCTCGTTCACAGCTGCTTCCTGGTCGGCTTTCCCGGCGAGAGCCGCGGCAGCATGCGCGAGGCCTTCAAGTGGGCCTGCCGGATCAGGCCGGACAGCGCCCAATTCTATCCGGTCATGCCTTACCCGGGCACCGGGGCCTGGAGCTTTTACACGGAGAAAGGCTATCTGGCGACCGCCAGCTTCAGGGACTGGCTGACCCGCGCCGGTGCACCGCGCTGCGTCCTCAATCTGCCGGGTCTGACGCCCCGGGAGATCGACGATTTCTGCGACCACGCCTTTGTGCGCTTCCACCTCCGCCCCCGCTACCTCATCCAGAAGCTCTGGCAGGCCGTGCAAAGCCCGCGCGAGGGGCTGCGCTCCCTGCGCGCCGCCCGCCTCTTCGCCCGCTATCTGCGCAGCAAGCGGGAGCAGCGACCCGAGTACCTGCCGGTGCAGCGTTTGGGCAGGTCGGAGACCTGGCTCATAATGCCCGTCATCCCCGAAGGGCGCATGCAGCGCATCGAAAGCACCTCAGGGGCGAACCCGCCGGATGCCGGCCATTCCGATCGCAAAAGATAACAGCAGCCCCGGATACATCGGCTCGATCCCCCACCAGTAATCTCCCCCATGAGCCAGCCCCCATACCATCCAGACCATCGCCAGCAGCCATCCCCCCAGCATCGAGGCCAGGGCGAATGGCGGCCGCAGGGCGATCCCGGGCCAGTAGCTGGCCATCAGCGGCAGCAGCAGTCCGGGGATGCAGGCGCTGCCGACCGCATACCAGATCCGCACCACCGAGGGCAAAGTCAGGGCGAGGACGATTCCGTAAATCGAGGCGAGGAGCAAACCGATCCGGCTCCAGCGCTCGGCCGCCCCGCGCGCCTCCTTCCCCCGCATGCGCAGGATCCTGCCGGCGATGTCGTTGCCGATGGTCATGCCCCCGAGAAAGGCGTAGCTGCTCAGGGTCGACATCACGGTAGCGAGCAGTCCGATGAAAAAGAGTCCCTTGACCGCCGCCGGCAGCAGCTGCTCGGCCAGGAGTGGATAGGCGAAGATCGGGTTCTCCAGTCCGGGCAGCACGGCGCGGGCGTAAAGGCCGGTTGTGGTGGTGAGAAAATCGAAGAGCATCCAGAAGAGGATGGAGACGAGGATGCCGCGCCGGGCGGTGGCGCTGTCCCGGGCGGCGGCGCAGCGCTGGTGAAAGCCGGGATCGACCAGAGTCCAGAGGCCGATGAAATACCAGACCAGGATATATTGGGGTGAATTGCCGCCGTGCCAGGTCAGATTGACCGCCGGCAGGCTGGGTTTGAGGAAGGAGAGGCCGCCGAAGCGGAAGAAGGCAAAGCCGACGATGAGGATAAAACCGGTAAACATGAGCACGAATTCGGCCAGATTGACCGCCACATTGGAGCGAAACCCCCCCTTGGCGAGATAGACCAGGCTCGCCAGAGCGGTGAGGATGAGAGCCAGGGGCAGGGGCACTCCGAAAATGAGCTGCGCCAGCACCCCGAGCATGAGCAGATAGGGGGCCGGAGTGACCAGCAGAAAGACCAGCAGGGCGCCAAGCAGGGCCGCCGGCTGGCCGTAATGGCGGCCGAGCTTGTCCGGGATGGTGACCAGCCCGGTGGCGCGCACCCGGCCGGCGAGAAAAAAAGCAAAGATCAAAGCAAAGATGTAATAGGGCGCCCCGAACATCACCCAGCTGGCGACGCCGTAGGTGTAGGAGAACTCGCCGGTGCCGAGGATGCCCCCGTACCAGGTAGAAACCAGGGTGGCGACAAACATCGGCAGGGTGAGGGTGCGCCCGGCGAGGAGAAAATCGGCGGCCCCGCTTCCCGCATCCTCAGGCCTGCCTGCATCTTGCGCCCTCCCCTCTGCGTCCACGCGCCCGACCGGCTGCACACCCCCTTTTTCGCTTCCACTCGCTCCCTCCTGCGCTCCCCCCTGCGGAATTTTCACACGGAAGCCGATCCAGAGTATGACGGCGAAGTAGAGAAGAATCAGAACAATATCGACCGGCGCAAAGGTGATCATCAGAACTCCGTTCCGGATGCTATTTTTTGTCGACGATAAAGAGCAGCAGTTTCCCCACCGTCAGGCTGATCTCGACCGGGCTTTTGCTCACCCGGTTGCTGATGCTCTCGCGCACCCCCGGCTCAAGGACTTGATGAACGAGCGGGTAGGCCAGCCCCCCCGTGGTCACCCCCTCGCAGCGCCCGAGGGGCAGCATGGAGAGAGTGGTGCCCGGCGCCAGATCGAGCTGCACCGGCCGGTCGATGATCTCCATCCGGCACCAGGAATCGACGAAGAGAAGATCGAGACGGGAGTGGTATTTGGCCAGAATGCTGAAATTGGCCAGGGTATGGTCGGGACGGCGGCCGGTCGCGCCGAGCACCACGGCAGCGGTGATCCCATGTGCCAGCAGATAATCGAGGACCTTCTCGAGGTCGGTATTCTCCTGATCCTCAACGCGGATGGTCTCCACCCCGGCCAGGGCCGCAGCCGTGCCGGGCGTAATGGAGTCCAGGTCGCCGATGACCAGATGGGGGATGAGCGCGCGCGCGCGGGCGCGGTTGGCCCCGCCGTCAGCGCAGACGATGAGGGTCTCCTCATCCAGCCATCCGGCGATCCTCCGCCGCGAGGGCAGGGGGCCGTTGGCGATGACGAGGGCCTTTTTCCAGTGCGCCAAATTAAAGCTCCAGATTCATGCCCACATAAACCGACCGCGTCGCCCCGGGAAAGAATTCCTCCCCTTCGCCGCCGGCCGCATAGAGAACATCGAAAAGATTGGTGACCGTCACCTGCCACGCGACCGACTGCAGCCCCGGCACCCTCTCGAGAGTATAGCCCAGATGCAAATCGGCCAGCGTGCAGGCCGCCACCCGCTCGGCGGGAAGCTCCCGGTTGGAGGTGTAAAAGGAGCCGACGTGCCGGCCGGCGAGCGCAAGCTCCCAGCCCTCGCTGCGGTAGCTCACCCGGGCGTTGGCCAGCAGCCCCGGGAAACCCGCGATGGCGTTACCGTCGAGGCGCAGCGCCCCCTCTTCCCCGTATTGGGTGTAACGCACCAGGGTGTTGCTGCTCCAGGTGAGGTTGCCGCTCACCTGCCAGAGCGGCGAAAGCCGCGCCCGTCCGGTCAGCTCGATGCCCTGATGACGGGTCTTTTCGGCGTTGCCGGTGACCGGCTGGCCGAAGCGGTCGAGCCGTCCACTCTTGACGATCTCGTCCCGGAAATCCATGCGGAAATAGTTGGCGGTCAGGGCCAGCCCGTCGCGGATATAGCTCCCCCCAGCCTCGAGGTTGTAGAGGGTTTCGTGGCGGACCAGGGGCTGCGTGAAATCGCAGGCCCCACCCCGGAAGACGAACTGCGGCCGTACCGGCGCCCCCCAGATCTCCGGCGTGCTCGCCTCAGCCGCATCGTAGAGGTTCTTCAGCCGCGGCTCGCGGCTGGTGCGCGCCAGGGTGAGGTAGCCGTTCCAGTGAGAAGAAAAGTGATAGTGGGCCCCGATCTTGGGATTGAAGAATAAATAGGGCACGCTAAAGTCGGTGCCGACATACTTTTCATCGTGCAGGCGGTAGGTGTGGTGGACCAGGGTCGCCTCCGCGAGGAGGCGCAGCCTTTCCGCCGCCGTATAGACCTCGTTGGCGTAAAGGGAGAACATGCGCTTGCCGCCGCGGTATTCATAATAGCGATAATCGGGAGTTACGCCCGCCGGCAGCCCCTCACCCCATTTGAGGGTGCCATAGTGCAGTGAGCTGTGCAAGCGCGCCTCGCCGCCGAGGGTGAGGATGCCGCGCTTGTGGTTGATCTGCGCCCGCGGCATCCAGCCGTACTGGTCATTCTCGACAGCAGCGTGGATGAGGGCATTGGGGATGTAGAGCTCGTCTGGATTCCCTGGCACCTCAAATCCGTTATCAGAGGTGATGCGGTAATAGCTCCATGGAGCCCAGGAGCCGTCATAATCGTAAAAGCCCTCACCGCGCACGTAAAAGAGGGTGTTGTGCAAAGTGGTCCGGCCGAGGCGCCACTCATGGATGAACTCGTAATGGGGTTGGGAAAAATTCTCGATCTCTTCAGGCCGGCGGATGGGGTTGTCCCGCCGCGCCGCCCGGTCGCCCAGGGCCGCGGCCGGCACCCCGTAATAGGCGAGATGGTCCGAGACCGGACCGCCGTAGAGATTGATCTGGGTGGTCATGCTGCGGTCGAAGCGGGCCGCCCCGAGGAAATAGCTGCCGAGATCAGCCCAGCTGTTGTCGCGGTAACCGTCGCTGGTGATGCGGCTGAGCCGCCCGTAGATGGCATAGCGGTTGTCGATGAGCCCCGAGCTGGCGGTGAGGCCGGCCTTGCGGGTGTTGAAGGTGCCGTATCCCCCGGTCAGGGTGATGCCGCGGCGGCGGGAAAAGTTGGAGGTGATCAGGTTGATCGCCCCGCCGATGGCCGGGGTGCCGCTGAAGAGGCTGCCCGCCCCGCGCTGCACCTGGATCTGCTCAAGATTGGCGGCCAGATCGGGAAAATCGAGCCAGTAGACCATGTGGTCTTCAGGATCGTTCTGGGGCACACCGTTGACCAGCACCGAAACCCGGCGCTGGTCGAAGCCGCGCAGGTTGAGATAGGTGTAGCCGATGCCGTTGCCGCTCTCGGAGTAAAAGGTCGTTGAAGGCAGCTCTGAAAGCAGCACCGGGATGTCCTGAACGGTGTGGCGCTGCTGAATCTCCTGCTGACGGAGAGCGGCGGTGGAAGCCGACCATTCGGTCTCGCGCGTGCGCGAGGCGGTGATGAGGATGCTCTGCAGGGGCAGGACCGTCGGCTTGAGGGCGATGGCCGGTTCGACGCTGCCCGTGGAAGAGACCTGCAGCCGCGCGGTCTCATAGCCGAGCAGACGCACGGTCAGAACCGCCTCGGCGGACTCGATGCGGCGCAGGAGGAAGCGTCCATCGTCCCCGCTGACGGTCCCCAGCCGGGTGCCCTCGACGAGGATCTGCGTTCCGGCCAGTGGGGCGCCGCTCTGGCCGTCGTAGACCCGTCCAGAAAGAGACCACGGCGGAGCCGCCTGTGCAGAATCGTAAACTGCAGCGGTCAGGGCCAGCACGGCTGCTAGAAATATGCATTGCTTTCGCACTTGTTCACCTCACTCCAACAAAAAAAGCCGCCTCCGGGACGGAGAGACGGCTTGAACACGCAAATTTGCGCATGTGTTTGCCTACGCCGGTATTACCCGGATCAGGTCATCGTCCCGAGGGACACAGGGTATGATCTCAGACTCGCAAAAAGGTGGCGAGACACCCCTAACTATGGGAAGCCATAAAGAACGTTTCAATGCACCAATCAGAACACCCTACCGGCTGCTTTTATTTCAACCATTTCCCTGCACAGCCGGGGAATAGCCCTTGCCTTGCGGAGGTTATTGTTTTCGTATATACGAAATATAATGGGAGTCTCTGTCATGGAACATAAATCGAACCTCAAGGTGGCTGTGGTTGGCGCCGGGCAGGTCGGTGCGACCTTCGCCTATGCCCTGCTCATCCGCGGCCTTGCCTCCGAGATCGTCCTCATCGATGCCAACCGGGCGCTGGCCGAGGGCCAGGCCGAGGATATGAGCCACGGTCTCCCCTATGTGCGGCCGGTGCACATATTTGCCGGCGCTTACAGCGATTGCCGCGACGCCGATATCATCGTGATTACCGCGGGAGCGGCGCAAAAGCCCGGCGAAACCCGCCTCGAATTGACCCGCCGCAACGTCGATATCTACCGGCAGATCATTCCCGAGATCACGCGGCACACCACCTCCGCCATCCTCATCGTCGTCTCCAATCCGGTCGACGTGCTCACCTATGCCGCGGTCAAGCTCTCCGGCCTGCCGCCGCAGCGGGTGATCGGCTCTGGTACGACCCTGGACAGCGCCCGCTTCCGTTATCTTCTCAGCCAGCACTGCGGGGTTGACCCGCGTAACGTGCATGCGATGATAATCGGCGAGCACGGTGACAGCGAAGTGCCGGTCTGGAGCCTCGCCAATATCTCCGGCCTGCGCATGGACGACTATTGCGCCCAGTGCGGCAAGGGCTGCCCGCAGCTGCGCAAGGACGAAATCTTTGAGCAGGTGCGCACCGCGGCCTATCATCTCATTGAAAAAAAGGGAGCCACCTACCACGCCATCGGCCTGGCAACCCTCTATGTCATTGAAAGCATTGCGCGTGACCAGAATTCAGTACTCACGGTCTCGAGCCTGCTGCAGGGGTACAAGGGGATCGCGGACGTGGCCATCAGCGTGCCCTCGATTCTCAACCGCAGCGGCATCAGCGCTCATATCGATCTGCCCCTCAATGAAAAGGAACAGGCCGGACTGCGCCGTTCAGCCGAGGTCATCCAGGCGGCCATTCGTGCAGCAGGTCTCTAGTTCGAGCCTGAGGCAGAAAGGTCTAGAAGAGGGTGGAGAGGAAATGGGGCATCATCTGTCGCCACCACGGCCAGTCATGGTTGACATCGTGCCCCCAGAGGTCGATCCAGGCGGGGACCCCCTTCTCCTCGAGGATATTCTTGAGTTTGAGGGCGTCCACGACCATCGGCTCCTCCCACTCCCCCTGGCCGACCCCGACGATGATGCGGCTCTGCCGGTACTGGTCGATATACCAGGGATCGCTGAGGCCGGGCAGGAAGGCGAGCGGGGTGTGGAAATAAACCTGGTCATCCATATAGTCGCCGATAAAATAATCGAGCTGGAAGAGGCCGCTGATCGAAATCATCACGTCGCTCAGGTCCGGACGGCGGAAAAAATAATTGGCCGCATGATAGCCCCCCATGCTGCAGCCGGTCACCATCAGTTTGCCCTCCGCCTGATGGTGATAATAGATGAGGGGCAGCACCTCCTCGTTGATATAGCTCTCATACTCCTTGTGGCGGGCGACGCGCTGGGCGGGATGAACCCGCCGGTTGTTCCAGGACTGGTCGTCGACGCTGTCCACGGTGAAAAGCTTGATCTTGCCGGAGTCAATAAAGCCGGAGACCGCCTCGATCATGCCGAAATCCTCATATTCCCGGTGCGTGCCGCCCTGGCAGGGAAAGACCAGCACCGGTTTGCCGGCATGGCCGTAGACGTTGACCGACATGTTCTGGCCAAGCCGGCTGCTCCACCAGGTGTGATGTTCTATATGCACGTTCTTCTGGTTTCTCCCTTCACACCTGCGGTTCGAGAATAAAGGCTGCAATCGCCTCGATCTCTTCGACATCGGGCGAGCGGAAAAGGTAGCCATAATCCCCCATCGCCGCGCTGAAAAGGCCGGTTATGGTCTGGTGATGGACCAGCTGGTGGGGAAAACGGCGCAGGATCCCTTCATGGCTGTGGGCATAGCGTTTGCCGAATTTGCGGCCGGCGTAGCAGCAGTGGTATTTGCTCTTATAGTTGGCGGTGAAGCGGTTGTGAGTCACCACGTGCGCCCACTCGTGATAGATATCGATATCACAGGCATAGTTGAACATGTCCGTGGTCAGGCCGCCGGGGGGGCGCATGTTGACTTCGAGGGCGACGATGCGGCCCTCCTTGCCGGTGCGAAAAAATTCAAGATGGAAAAAGCGCTCGCGCAGGTCGTAGGCGCGCAGGACGCGGCGCCCGGCTTCCTCGAGGTCCGCCGGAATCTCGCGCAGGGAGTAGTAATAGACATCACCCGCCTCGTTGACCGTCTCCATCACCCCGTTGCTATAGATGTGGCTGGTGTAAAAAACCGGCTCACCCTGCTGGTCGGTGAGTCCGTCGAAGGTGACGATGGTGCCTTGAATGAACTCCTCGATGAGATAATCGACCGGCGGTTTCTGTGCGAAAAAGCGGTCCAGCTCGGCATCGTTGTGGATTTTGTAGGTCCGCGAGGCCCCCACCCCAATGTCGGGCTTGGCCACCACCGGATAGCCGATGCGCTTGACCAGCCGGCGCGCCTCGGCCAGGCTGGCGGTCACCGCCCCCTCGGCATAGGGGACGCCGGCCCTGGCGTACATCTCCTTCATCAGCGACTTGCGCTTGATGTGGGCGATATTCGCGTTGTTGAGCCCGAAGATGTTGAAATCGCTGCGCAGGCGTGCCTCGGTCTCAAGCCAGTATTCGTTCTGGGAATCAAGGCGGTCCAGCTTGCCGTGACGGTGGGTGAACCAGCCCAGGCCGCGCAGGAGCTCATCATAATTGTGCATGTCCGAAACGTGATAATACTCCCCCAGGACCGCCTTGAGCTCGGGATGGAGATTCTCGTAGGGCTCGTCAGCGATGCCGAGGACGTTCACGCCAAGATGGTGGAGATGAACGCAAAACTGGTAATAATTGGGCGGAAAATGGGGAGAGAGAAAGACAAAATTCATCTTTGCTGGCCCTGCTTGACGGTTTCCAATCCATTCCGGATGCTTTTGATGCGGCGAGGGAACATTCCCGCATGACACAAGTAAAAAACACAGCATGCCGTGCCGGAAATTCCTCACAATCGGCGGATTGCCGGTATATTTTCATGTCAGAGGTTATACGCAGCAATATTGGCATGGATCGCATTTCCCGCTGCCTGGCGGGAATGCCTCCCTCCACCCCTTTGTTACACCAATTAATCGGCCATCCCGGCCCGGACGCACTCCGCACCGCCGGCGGCCGACCTCGAATCAATCCGGAGGTTTCATCATGAAAAAAACAGCTCCCTTCATCCTTCTCGCCCTGCTCTTCGCCTTCACCGCCATTCAGGCGCAGGTAACCTACGAGAGCGTCACCACCAGCGACGGCTTTATGGGCATGGGCGCCTCGGTCTCGACGGACAAGACCTTCATCCAGGGCGACGCCCGCCGCGAGGAGAGCCAGATCAAATTCACCGGCGGCATCATGAAACACATGAGCCCCAAGGGCAGCGAAATCGAGATCACCCGCCTCGATAAAGAGGTGATCTGGAAGATGAACGACAAGGACAAAAAGTACACCCAGATGACCTTCGCCGAGTTTAAAAAGATGATGGAAGAGGGGCTGCTCGATCAGCCGATGATGGGCAAACCGGATCAAAAACCGGAGAACAAGCCTGAGGGCGAGCCTGAATACGAATGGCAGACCCCGGTTGTCAAGGCCAGGGACCTCGGCGAAAAGAAGGAGCTCAACGGCTTCAGCTGCAAGCACTATCTGGTCACCGTCACCACCATCGGCAAGCAGGTCTCCACCGGCAAACTCGACACCCTCCTGCTCTCTGCGGACATGTGGAACAGCCTCAACGCCGCCAGTGCGATGAAGGCGGCCAACGACTTTGAGATGCGCCTGGCCAAGGCCCTCGGCCTGGATAAAATGGCGGAGGCAATGGGACCGATGATGGCCCAGTATGGCGAGCAGTTCAAAAAGCTGGCCGAGGAGATGAAAAAGGTCGAGGGCTACTCCGTTCTCACTGATATGACCCTCGCCATGACGACGCACAGCATGCCGAAGCCCTCTAAAGAGGAGCTCGAGGCCGCCCAGGCGGAGCCGGAGCCGGAGCCCGCCGACGTCACCGACGTCAAGGGGGCCTTTGGCAAGATGCTCGGCAAAAAGATCAAGGACGCAGCCAAGGCCAAGGCGGAAAAGGACAAGGCGGAGAAAGCCAAGGGGAATCCGAATCAGAAGGTGCTCTTCCACACCATCACCGAACTCAAGAGCATTACAGGCGGCACTCTGGCCGCCGACCTCTTTGAGGTCCCGGCGAGCTACAAGCTGCAGGAAAACAAGAAGAAATAGCCTTTATGCGCACACAAGCCCGCCAGGCCTCCTGGCGGGCTTTTTTTTGTCCCTCCCTCGCCAACGGCGGCGGCCACACGCTATCCATGCCGGAGGTGCCAGTGCCTGCGGATGGTTGAGAGGAGCACGAGTGTGAAGATCAGGTAGATCAATGAGAGGAAAAGGAAGCAGTATCCCAGCGGCAGCCGGTCGCTGAGGCGGCCGAAAACCGGGCCGATGAGCACATAGCCGAAACTGACCCCCATATTGGCCAGGGAGAGCACCGTCGCCCTGACCTGCGATGTGCTTCTGAGGTTGATCTGCTGCAGCAGCACCGGGATGGTCAGATTCCATATGAAGGGGTGGAACATGATGAGGGGCAGCAGCCATGGCGAGCGCAGCAGTCCAACCAGCAGAAGAATGGGCGCGAT
>JAKPUX010000313.1 GCA_029554865.1 bacterium
CCGACAGCGGCGTCGGCATCTCCCCTGAAAATCTCAGCCACATCTTCACCCCCTTCTTCTCGACCAAGCGGGAGAGCGGGGGGACCGGCCTGGGGCTCTACCTCTCCTACACGATCATCAAGCGCGAAGGGGGGGACATACTCGCCCGGAGCCGTGAGGGCAGCGGCACCACTTTCACCGTCCGGCTGCCGATGGTGAAAAGCTCCGGGGCGCCGGAACCTGCTGAGTTAGCTGTTGACTAATTTAACTATTATTATTACATTATCTATCAAATCTGCCATTCGTACCTTCACTCAGGGTTGAACAGGATTTCTTGTGAAAATCGAAAGCATTTTCGGACCCGTACAGGGGTCGCTGAACGATTTCGAACGCGCCTTTACAGAAGTACTTCACTCCGATATTCCGCTCGCCAATCAGGTTGTGAACTATATCGCCGGGCTCAAGGGCAAACGTCTGCGCCCGGCGCTCGTTTTTCTCGCCAGCCAGCTCCATGGTGAAAGGAATCCGGATTCAATGCGTGCCGCCATTGTGGTCGAACTCCTGCATACGGCAACCCTGGTACACGACGATGTGGTGGACAGCTCCGACCTGCGCCGCGGCAAGCCGACAGTCAACTCGATCTGGGACAACCGCGTCTCAGTCCTGGTCGGTGACCTGCTTTTCTCCCGCACCCTCACCGCCCTGCTCAATCTGAACAGCCCTGCCGCCCTCGCCATCATCTCTGAGGCCGCCAATCGCATCACCGAGGGCGAGCTGATGCAGGTCGAACATGAGCATGATTACAACGTCAGCGAGCCGGTCTATTTCGACCTGGTGGCCAAAAAGACAGCGGCCCTCTTCTCCGCCTGCTGTGAACTGGGCGCGCTCGCGATGGGTGACAATGCCGAGACGCGCGGCCGTATGAAGCAGTTCGGTGAAAATCTTGGCATCGCCTTCCAGATCAAGGATGACCTGCTTGATTACACGGGCAAAGCTGCAGTCCTGGGCAAGCCTGTGGCCAACGACATTCGCGAGAACAAGGTTACCCTGCCCCTGATCTATGCCCTCGCCGCCTCGCCGGCTGAACTCTGCCAGCGGATCGTGGCGATGATCGAAAAGGAGGAGATGGACGAATCCGAGATCGACGAGGTGGTCTCCTTTGTGGATGATGCGGGCGGCCTCGACTATGCGGAGGGAATGGCCCGAAACTACAGCGACGCGGCGCTGGCTATCCTCGATCTTTATGCCCCCTCCGAGACGCGCGACTCCCTGACAAAGCTGGTCCAGTTTGCGATTGCGCGTGAAAATTAGGGCTGCCTCTCTTCCTGCCCTCGCCCTCCCAAGTGCAGCGATTCTGATCTTTTGCCTGCTCGCCTCATGCGGACGGAACTCGATCACGGCCGTAGAGAAATCCTTCTTTCTGATGGATACCTACGTCACGATCAAGCTCTATCCGCCCCCTGCCGGCCGCGATGCGGCGGCCGCGCTCATCGATTCGGCTGCGGCGAGGATGCAAAAGATCGATTCCCTCGCCAGCAGCTACCATCCGGAGAGCGAGATCGGCTGGCTGCACGCCCATGCCGGCCGGCCGGTTCTGCTGCTGACTCCCGAGATGGCGGCGATGCTGACAGCGGCCCTGCACATCGACAGCCTCAGTTCCGGGGCTTTCACCCCGGCCATCGGCGCCCTCACCGGGTTGTGGGGGTTCGGCCGCAGGGAGGTCATGCGGGTCCCCGCTCCTGAAGAGCGCCGGCAGGCCCTGCTCCACACCGGCCGGCAGGGGCTGCGTCTGCGTCCGGAGGGGCTCTCCTTCACCGACACCCTCACCCGGATCGACCTGGGCGGGGTTGCCAAGGGTTTTGCCGTCGATGAGGCCATCGCCCTTCTCCGGCGTCATGGCATCACTGATGCCCAGGTTGACGCCGGCGGGGATCTGCGCACCATCGCCGGCCCGCGCACGGCGGGCAAGCGCAAGGTCTACGTACGCCATCCCCTCAACGCCGATGCCTTTTATGGACGCTTTCCGCTTGACGAGGGGGCGGTGGCCACCTCCGGCGACTATGAGCGCTTTTTTGAAGAGGGGGGGATCCGCTATCACCATCTCCTCGATCCCCGGAACGGAATGCCGGCGGGCGGCTGCCGCAGCGTCACCGTCGTCGGAGCCGAAGCCGTCGACTGCGACGCCCTGGCTACAGCCGTCTTTGTGCTGGGTCCCGAAAAGGGGATGGAGTTGATCGAATCCATGGCGGGGATTGAGGGGCTGATTCTCTACGAAGAGGCGGGGCGCCTGCAGGAGAGCATCAGCAAGGGTCTGGCGCAGCGCTTCGAGCGGCTGCCGTAACAGGAGGTAACATGCCAAGATCACTGGTCACCGGCGGAGCCGGCTTTCTGGGCTCCCATCTGTGCGAGTATCTGCTCGGCAAGGGGCACCAGGTCATCGCCATGGACAATCTGCTCACCGGCAGCATCGCCAACATCGAGCACCTGCAGTCCGAAGAGTTCAAATTCATCAAGCACGACGTCACCGAGTACATTTATCTGGCCGGCCCCATTGATTTTGTCTTTCATTTCGCCTCGCCGGCCAGTCCCCTCGACTATCTGCAGCTCCCCATTCAGACCCTCAAGGTAGGGGCCCTTGGCACCCACAAGGCCCTCGGCCTGGCCATGGCCAAGAATGCCCGCTTTCTCCTCGCCTCCACCTCGGAGGTCTATGGTGATCCGCTGGTGCACCCCCAGCCGGAAGAGTACTGGGGAAATGTCAATCCCGTCGGCCCGCGCGGGGTCTATGACGAGGCCAAACGCTTCGGCGAGGCCCTGACCATGGCCTATCATCGCTACAAAGAGGTCGACACCAAGATCGTGCGCATTTTCAACACCTACGGCCCGCGCATGCGGCCCAATGACGGCCGCGCCATCCCGGCCTTCGTTCCCCAGGCCCTGCGCAATCAGCCGATCACCATCTTTGGAGACGGCTCCCAGACGCGCAGCTTCTGCTACGTCAGCGACCTCATCGAGGGCATCTATCGCCTGATGATGTCGGACCAGCACGAGCCGGTCAATATCGGCAATCCCCACGAGATGACCATCCGCGAGATGGCGGAGGCGATCATCCGCCTGACCGGCAGCTCAAGCCCACTGGTGACCAAACCCCTGCCTGTCGATGACCCCAAGGTGCGCCAGCCCGACATCACCCTGGCGCGCAGACTGCTGGGCTGGGAACCCAGGGTCGATCTCGAGGAGGGATTGACCCGGACCATCGCCTGGTTCAGAGAAGTTCTGGACAAGCCTTGAGTGGAGCGGTATGGCCTACCAAGAACCTAAAAAAATTCTCGTCATCCGCCTCAGCTCCATCGGTGACATCCTGCTCACCACGCCCCTGCTGAGGGTGCTGCACCGGCGGTTCCCCGAGGCTCAGATCGATTTTGTCATCAAGACGCGCTTCGCCGAACTGATGCGGAACAATCCTCATCTTCATGAGCTTCTGCTCCTCGATACCGAGACCGGGGAAGAGGGATTGCAGGAATTGCGCAGGAAGATCCGCATGGCGGGTTATGATCTGGTCGTCGATATCCACAGGAATTTCCGCAGCTTTTACCTGCGCCGCGGCCTGCCCGGGGCCGTTATCGCCACCTACAGCAAGCAGATGGTGCGGCGTTTCCTCCTGGTCAGGACGGGAGTGAATCTCTACCGCGAGGTGATCCCGGTCCACCAGCGCTATATCCGGGCCCTGAGGCGATGGGGCATCGAGGATGACGGCCTGGGCCTGGAGTTTTTCATCGATCCCCAGGCGGAACGCCTGATTTCGCTGCGCCTGGCGGAACGATCGAACGCCCGGCCCCTGGTTGGCATCGCGCCCGGTGCGGGTTTTGCGACCAAACGCTGGCCGGCGGAAAATTTTCTCGAGATCGCGCGCGGGCTGATCAGGGAGCATCAGGCCGACATCCTGCTGCTTGGCAACAAGGCGGACCGGGAGCTGACCAGTCCGATGGCCTCGGCCCTCGGCGCCGGGGTCTACGATTGGGCCGGCACCCTCACCCTGCAGCAGAGCGCCGCGGCTGTGGCCAGCTGCGACCTGCTTATCAGCAACGACACCGGCCTCATGCATCTCGCCTGTGCCCTGCGCGTCCCCGTCCTTGCCATTTTCGGGCCGACGACCCGGGAGCTCGGTTTTTTTCCGGTGGGCCCGGAGAGCGAGGTCATCGAAAATGAGGAGCTGTCATGCCGGCCGTGCAGCCATCTGGGCGGCGAGCGCTGCCCGAAAGATCACTTTCGCTGCATGCGGGAGATCCTGCCCGCGCAACTCCTCGCCCGCGCGGGGCGCATGCTCGAGCGCAGGCGGGGGAGCCAAACTGAAAAACCTCAACAAACCGGAGGATAAGGCTTGGAAAGTCAGGAACTGGCGCGGCGCATCGCCCGCCTGATCTGGGAGAAAAAAGGGGCGGATCTGGTCATCATGGATCTGCGCAAACTGACCAGCGTCACCGATTTTTTTGTCCTTTGCACGGTCGACAGCGACCCGCAGGCGCGCGCCGTCATGGACCATCTTTCCGAACAGCTGCTGACTGAGGCAGTCAAACCCTGGCATGTCGAGGGAACAACCGGCTCCAAATGGCTGCTGCTCGATTTCGTCGATGTCGTGGTCCACATCTTCCGGCCCGACGCCCGCTCCTTCTATGGCCTCGAGCGCCTCTGGGGAGATGCCGTCTTTGAAGAGGTCAATGACCAAAGTTATGCCCATCCGGAATCATAAAATCAACTCCCGGGACTTGCTGCGCAGGGGAGGGACCGGATCAGACCTTTTCTTCACAGGAACAACCTCATGAAAACACCCCAGGAATATGTGCAGTGGGCGCTGGAGCAGGCCCTTGCCGCCAGCGGATGGGAGATCCCCCCGGGCCTTTACCTCGGCCTGGAGCGCCCCAAACAGGAGGAGCTGGGCGATCTTTCCTCGCCCCTGGCCATGACCCTGGCCAGGGAGTTGAGGATGGCGCCGCGCAAGGCGGCCGAGATCCTGGTCAGCCATCTGCCCCAGGATCCGGATTATCTCGACCGCGTCGAGATCGCCGGGCCGGGATTCATCAATTTTTTCTACGCCAAACCCTGCCTCCAGCAGGCGGTGCTGGAGATCATCCGCGCCGGTGAAAATTTCGGCCGCAGCGCCATGGGGCAGGGCCGCCGCATCCAGCTCGAGTTCGTCAGCGCCAACCCGACCGGCCCCCTCAATATCGTCAGCGCTCGCGCCGCCGCCATCGGCGACGTCCTTTGCCGCTGCTATCGCGCCGCCGGCTACGACGCACACAGTGAGTTCTACGTCAACGACGCCGGCCGCCAGATCCGCCTCCTCGGCGCCTCCCTGAGCGCCCGCTATATGAGCGAGCTGGGCCGCTCCGAGCCGGTCCCCGAAGAGGGGTACCATGGCGAATATCTTCGCGACCTCGCCCGCGAGATCATCGAACGCGAAGGAGAGCGCTATGCCGGAATGCCGGCTGAGGAGCGCGCGGCCCTCTTCAGCACCATCGCCCTGGAGCACATGCTCGGCCGCCAGCGCGCCAGCCTCGACCAGTACGGGGTCCATTATGACCACTGGTTCCGCGAGAGCAGCCTGCGCGAGAGCAATGCCCAGCAGAGCATCCTCGATGCCTTCGCCCAGGCCGGGCTCAGCTACGAGCAGGAGGGGGCGCTCTGGTTCCGCTCGACCAGCTTCGGGGATGAAAAGGATCGGGTGCTGGTGACCCGCGAAGGGGAACCGACATATTTTCTCATCGACATTGCCTATCACGAGGACAAGTACCGCCGCGGTTTTGAGAAGCTGATCGATTTCTGGGGGCCCGACCATCATGGCTATATCGACCGTATGCGCGCTGCCATCCTCGCCCTCGGCCATCCCAAGGAGAGCTTTGCAGTCAGCATCATCCAGCAGATCAACCTGCTGCGCGGCGGCGAGAGCGTCAAGATGTCCAAACGCGCCGGCCAGATCATCGAGATGGACGAGCTGATCGAGGAGGTCGGCACCGATGCCGCGCGATTCTATTTTGTCGACCGGCGCATATCGCAGCCGATGGATTTCGACATCGATCTGGCCAAAAAGCAGAGCGATGAGAATCCGGTCTATTACGTGCAGATGGCCCACGCGCGCATCTGCAACATCGAGCGCTTTGCCATCGAGCAGGGGCTCGAGGTTCCCCCCGAGGCGGATGCCAGTCCCCTCGGTAATGCCCATGAGGTGCAGGTGATCAAAAAGCTGCTCGAATTTCCCGAGGTCATCCAGCGGGTGGTGCAGCATACCGAACCCCACCGCGTCAGCAACTATGCTCAGGAGCTGGCGGCGATTTTTCACCGTTTTTATCACGAGAACCGGGTGGTCACCGAGGATGTACCGCTCTCGCTGGCGCGCTTGATGCTGGCGCGGGCGACGCGGCGGGTGCTGGCTAACGCCTTTTCCCTGCTCGGGATCTCGGCCCCTGAAAACATGAGATAGGAGTTCACACGAGATGAGTCTGCTGGTTGTCGGTTCCATGGCCTATGATGATGTAATCACCCCGGCGGCGGAAGCCCGGGATGCCCTCGGCGGCTCGGCCACCTTTTTTGCCGCGGCCGCCAGCTATTTCACCCCGGTCAATCTGGTCGCGGTGGTGGGGGAGGATTTCAAACACGAAGAGATCGCCTTCCTGCGCGAGCGCGGGGTCGATCTGGACGGACTCACGGTCGAGGCAGGCAAGACCTTCCGCTGGAAGGGGCGCTACCTGGCCAACATGAACGACCGCGAGACCATCTACACCCATCTCAACGTCTTCGAACAGTTCGATCCCCGTCTGCCGGAGCTTTACCGTGAGAGCGAATTCGTCTTTCTGGCTAACATCAGCCCGGCACTGCAGCACAGCGTCATTTCCCAGGTGCACAGGCCCAAATTCGTCGCCATGGATACGATGAATTTCTGGATCACCGGCGCCCCCGATGCCCTGCGTGAAACCCTCAAACTGGTCGATGCCCTGGTCGTCAACGATTCCGAGGTCCGGGAGCTCTCCGGGGAGGATAACCTTATTATCGCCAGCAGGCTGGTGCAACAGATGGGGCCGCGCACCCTGATCATTAAAAAGGGAGAGCACGGCGCCCTGATGGTGCACGGCGAAAGCTATTTCTTCTGCCCCGCCTTCCCGGTGGCCCGCCTCAAGGATCCGACCGGGGCCGGGGATACCTTCGCGGGGGGATTGATGGGCTATCTCGCCCTCAGCGGCAAAGTCACTGAGGAGAACCTGCGCCGCGCCGTGGTCTTCGGCACCGCTCTGGCCTCCTTCGTCGTCGAGGATTTCAGCTGCAACCGGCTGCGCAGCCTCGATCGCAAGGAGATCCTCGGCCGCGTTGATGCCCTGCGCGCCATGACCAGATTCGAAAAAGATTCCTTCTGGCCGGCTGAAGAGTGATCGGGATTGAGGACATCCATTTCTCCTACCGGGATGAGCACGGAATTCCCCGTCCGGTGCTGAACGGCATCAGCCTGAACATCGAGCCCGGCGAGGCGGTGGCGATCATGGGGGCCAACGGCTCGGGCAAGAGCACCCTGGTAAAATGCTGCAATGGCCTGCTCCTGCCCGGCAAAGGCCGGGTGGTGGTGGACGGACTGGTCACCGCCGACGAGCAGAGCCTGGCTGCCATCCGCAGACGGGTAGGGATGATCTTTCAGAATCCCGACAACCAGATCGTCTCGACTACGGTCGAGCGCGAAATCGCCTTCGGTCTGGAAAACCTTGGCCTCCCCTACGAGGAGATGCACGCGCGGGTGGACGAAATGCTGCGGCGCTTTGATCTCACACCCTTCCGCCTGAAATCGCCCCACTATCTTTCCGGAGGAGAGAAACAGCGTCTCGCCCTAGCCGCTGTCCTCGCCATGCGGCCGAGATATGTCATCCTCGACGAGCCCACCTCCCTTCTTGATCCCCAGCACCGGCGCCAGATCATCGATCTGCTGCTCAAGCTCCATCATGAGGGAGAGATCGCCTGGATTCTCGTCACCCAGTTTCCCGAAGAGGCGCTCCTGGCCGGCCGGCTGATCATCCTCGAACAGGGCCGCCTCTTTCGCGCCGGCAAACCGGCCGATCTCTTCGCCGAGGTCGATGAACTGCTGGCCATCGGCCTTGAGCCGCCGCTCTCCTTTTATCTGGATCATCTGGCGGGCGGCTGATTCTTTTTGCCTCACCTGTTGATTTTTAATATTTTTGCACCTATATTCGGGTGTACAAAAGGCATTCACACTGTGCAAACGATGGCCTGAACCAGCAAGATGACGCCGACCCTGCAAATAATCCATCTGGTGGATCCCGCGGTGCTCCAGCATGTGCAGGATTCCTTCGCCCTGCAAAAGAGCCTTTCCATCCTGACCTTCGATACCCGGGGGGAAAAGCTGACCAGGCCCTCCTCGAATTGCCCGCTCCCGGCTGAAATGAACCCGATTCTTGGGCCCTTTCTTGATTTCATCCTGACCAATCCCCCTCACTTTGCCGATCTTGGGCTCCGGGACGGCAATACGGTTTTCGCCTCTTTTTTTAATGGCATCTTTCATCGCGCCATCCTGCCGGTGATGGTTCAGCGCCAGGCCCTCGGCGCGGTCCAGCTGGTGACGGTCAGCGATCTGGACTCTTTCGACGCCGGCCGCTGGCGCTATATCCTCGACGGCTTTGCCTGGAACGATGTCAGCTATCTCGCCTTTCTCGACGCCCAACCGCGCATGCCCCTCGCCGAACTTGACCGTTCCACCGCCGACTTTCGCACCCGGCTGACCGAAATGCTGGAGAGCGGCTACAGCCGCTTCAAAAAACAGCAAACGGGCACAACGCCGCCCGACTGGATCGGTCAGACCAGTCCCGAACTGGTGACCAACCGCATCGGCGACATCATCGCCGCCTCACCTTCCATGGCCGGGGTGCTGCACTATGACTCCGTCGAGGAGATGATCGGCCTCAACGCCATCGAACATCTCACCCTCGACGCCGCCATGCAGGGGGAACTGCACGAGACCCTCACCCTGGGCGAGGCCGAGACCACGACGGAGGCCCTGGTCCAGACCAAGGACGGGCTCTTGCTGCGGGTGACCTGGCGCATCTTTCTGGAAAAGGATGACGAGGGGCATGAGGTCGGACTGCGCTGGCAGATTCAGCGCAGCACGGAGGTACTCACCAGCCGGCCGGAAAGCATGCCCTCCCCGGCGCAGCCGCCGGTCCGGGAGGGCACAGCCGCCGGAAACGGACTGCCGGTCCGGGACGAACCTGCGGACCCCGCTCGGCGACGGGACCGCGACAAGAAGCAGCCGGCTGCTGCCGGAGCCGTCGCCGCGGAGCAGAATGAAGGTCCACCGGCCCCGGTGGAAAAAAGTGCCTCGGGTGGTGAGAAGCAGGAGAGCGGGAGCGGCGGGGAGGAGGGCGAGGGTATCACCCCGGATATGCTCGGTTTTATGGATGAACTGCGCTATCCCCTTTTCGCCGTCGGCGGTGACAACCGCATCCTGGTCTGGAACCGGCAGTTGGTCGACCTGCTCAGGATTTCGGCGCAGGCGGTGGCCAACCTCGATTTCGCCAACCTCCTCGTCGGCGATTCCCAGAAGCTGTGGCACCAGTGGCTCTTCGAGTTCCGCGTCAATCCCGATATCACCGAGGCCAAACCGGCCGGACTTCTCTATGTGCTCGACAACAGCGGCGAGGTCTATGCCGTCAGCCTCGAGCTGGCCAAAACGAACCTCCCCGCCGGCCAGGTGATCACCGCGGCCGTCCGCTCCTGCGAGAAAGCGGCGCCTCCACCCGCCACCCTCCACTACGAGAACGGTGATGAAAAGCCGCGCCGGGAAGCCGAAGTCGAGGATGAAGAGCCGGCTGATTCCACCGGGCGCGGCTCGGGCGGCCTGGCGGCCTTCAGCAGCGTGATCGGGAGGCAGTGGCCCCTCTTTCATGAACAGCTCACCCAGTTCATCCGCCCGCATGAACTGCTGGAGGCGAAACGGGAAAATGCCCGCCGCCTGCTCGAGGGCGCGGATGCCCTCTCGCGCCTGCTGCAGCAGCTTCACTACATCGCCGGTGACCTGCAGCTCAACCGGGCGCCGGTGCCGATCGTACGCATCCTGCGCTATGCCGCCAACATCCAGGAACGGCTCTTCATCCAGCCGGCGGACATCGTCTGGCTGCTCCCCGATGAAGGCGTGCTGGTGCAGGGCGACACCGTCCAGCTCTATCATGCCATGGTCTATCTTCTCGATTTTGTGCGCCGGGTGATGGAGGAGGGAACGACGCTGCGCATCCGGGTGGGTACTGCCGCCGGCGCCGAGGGGCTGCCGGGGTGGGGTGAGGAGGTGAAAATGGCCGTGATCGAGGCTGACTACACCGACCATCAATCGCCCTGGCCGGAGCCCGATAACTGGGCGCGGGGCGCTCGGACGGAAGAGGATTTCGCCCTCGGCGCTATGCAGGCGATCGTCCTCGCACACCAGGGCATGGTCCGCATCATGCCCCTGAACGAGGAGCGGCGCTGCTTCCAGCTCTTTCTGCCCCTCGCTTCAGGCGCCGCCCAACCCGCTGCGGGGGGCGCTACCGTTCTGGTCATCGATGATGAACCGGGCATCGTGCAGATGAACGTCCTGATGCTGGAACATGCCGGCTACAGCGTGCTCTCCGCCATCAGCGGCTCGGAAGGGCTGCGGCTCTTACGGGAGCATGGCGGGGAGATCGGCGCCATCCTGCTGGACTGGCAGCTGCCGGATATCACCTGCCAGGATATGGCCGCCGAGATCGCCAGGATCAGCCAAGCCCCGCTCATCCTCGCCAGCGGTTTTCTTCCGGATTCCGAGATCAAGCGGGTGATCGAACGCTACGACGTGCGTTTCCTGCAAAAGCCCTACACCCTCAATCAGCTGGTCAAAGCAGTGGCCGCCGCGATGGAGGGAGGAGCCCCCCGCCGCTAGACCGCAAAGCGGAAATTGATGATATCCCCGTCCTTGACGATATATTCCTTGCCTTCCAGTCTCAACACCGCCTCGGCGCGGCATTTCGCCATGGTCCCGCGGGCGATGAAATCATCATAGTGTACAACCTCCGCGCGGATGAATCCGCGCTCGATGTCGGAATGGATCTCGCCGGCCGCCTGGGGCGCCAGGGTGTTCCCGCGGATCGTCCAGGCGCGCACCTCATCTTCACCCACAGTGAAGAAAGAGAGGAGGCCTAGCAGCTCGTAGGAGGTGCGCAGCAGGCGGTCCATAGCCGGCTGCAGGATGCCGGCATCCTGCCGGAAGAGCTCCGCCTCCTCATCCGAGAGCTGCTGGATCTCCATCTCGATGCGGGCGGAGATGGGCAGCACCGCGGTTTTGGGGATCGCAGCCCACTCCGCAAGATCCGCGGCGATGGCCTCGCTGCGGCCGATTTCCTGTTCGTCGATATTGGGCACGAGGATGTGCGGTTTGAGCGAGAGAAACTGGTAGCCGCGGATGAGAATCTCCTCGTCGGGGGCGAAGGCGAGGGTGCGCAGGGGCTTGAGGGCGTCGATGGCGCTTTTGCAGCGCTGCAAAATATGCTCCTCCTTGACATGCTGATCGGTCTTGCGCACGCGCATCTCCTTCTCCAGCCGCTGCAGGCGGTTCTCGATGATCCCCAGATCGCTGAGGATGAACTCTTCCTGGACCAGATTGAAATCGCGCTGGAGGTTGATGCTGTTGAGGGGATGAGGCACGTTGTCGTTGTGAAAAGCGGCGGCGATCACCAGGACGGCATCGACCGTGCGCAGCTGCCCGAGAAACTGGTCGCTGAAGCCGCCTTTTTTCTGCTCGTCGGCCGAGAGGCCGCTGAGGTCGATATACTCGATGGTCGCGGGGGTCTTCTTTTTCGGCTGATAGATCGCGTCCAGTTTGTCCAGCCGTTCATCCGGGACCTTGACGATCGCATGCTGGGCCTCGCGTTTGCCCGCCGAGGCGGCGGGATCGGCGGCCGCTCCGGTCAGGGCGTTGAAGAGGGTGGTCTTGCCGGAGAAGGGCAGACCGACAATGCCTATTTTCATGGTTCCATTCCGTTTAATAATGTGCTAAACTTACATAAAATATAAACTTTCGGCCGGCCATTTGCAAGGAAAATATCCGGCGCATTCCGCTGCTCGCGCCGCCCCGGCAATTTTATCCTTTATTTACTGCGGTTTTTTTTGCATATTAGAGACAGCCTTCATCTCAACGAGGAAAAATACATGTCTGCGGAAGCCAAAAGCGGAGCCCGGCTCTGCCCCAACTGCAAACGCCTCATCTCCGTCAACGCCAAAGAGTGCATCCACTGCGGCTGGAAAAACTACGGCCTCTCCGGCCTCGGCACCGGCTTTGAAAAGATCATCCGTTCCCTGGGCGGCCTGGTGCCCGTCCTCATCGGCGCCTGCGTCTTTCTCTATATCGTCGCCCTGCTCATGGATCTCTCAGCCCTGGCCTCCCCGCGCGGCCTCTTCGGCCTGTTCTCACCCGGCGGCGAGGCCCTCTACCGCCTCGGCATGACCGGGACCTATCCCCTCGCGCAGGGGCAGTGGTGGACCCTCTTCACCGCTATCTATCTGCACGGCGGTCTCCTGCACATCCTTTTCAACATGATCTGGCTGCGCAACATCGGCTATGCCGTCGAGGAACTCTTCGGCACCTCCCGGGCCTTTATTATCTTCACCATCGCCGGGGTGGCCGGCTTTCTCGCCTCGGACCTGCTGCGCGTCGCCTTTACGGTCGGGGCATCGGGTTCCATCTTCGGCCTGCTCGGAGCCCTGATTTATTATGCGCGCCATCGCGGCGGCGCCTTCGGCGAGGCTCTTTTCCGCCAGGTGGGCAGCTGGGCCCTCATGGCCTTCGTCTTCGGCTTTCTCTTTCCCGGGGTGAACAACTGGGCTCATGCCGGGGGGTTCGCCGGCGGATATCTCTCCGCTCTTCTCCTCGGCTACCAGGAGATTCGCGGCGAGCGTACCGGCCACCGCATCGCCGCCATCGTTCTGGCTTTCATCACCCTGGCCGGTTTCGTCCTCTCCCTGACCCGGGCGGCCTGAGCGGTTTCCCGTGTGGAGCGACCCATGGCGGAGATCAAAGTCTCGGTCATTTTGACCACGTGCGACCGCGCCGCCCTCGTCAGCGAGGCCCTCGCCTCGGTGCTCGAGCAGAGCCGTCCCCCGGCTGAGATCATCGTCGTCGATGACGGCTCCGCGGATGAGACCGAAGAACGGCTCCGCCCCCTGGCCGGAGGGGTGCACTATCTCCGCAATCCGCAGCCGCTGGGCGTTTCCGCGGCGCGCAACCGCGGCATCAGGGCCGCGGCCGGGAACTGGCTGGCCTTTCTCGATTCGGACGACCTCTGGAAGCCCGCCAAGCTCGAACGCCAGCTGCAGGCCCTGCGCGAGCATCCCGGTTACCGAATCTGTTACACCGATGAAGAGTGGCGTCGTGACGGCCGCTGGATGAATCAGGGCGCCCGCCACCGCAAGCGTTCCGGCTGGATTTACACCGACTGCCTTCCGCTCTGTATCATCAGCCCCTCATCGGTGCTGATCGAACGCGGGCTTCTGGAGCAGACCGGGCTTTTCGACGAAGCCCTTCCCGCCTGTGAAGACTATGACCTCTGGCTGCGCATCGCCAGCCGGGTCCCCGTTCTCTTTGTGCCCGAGCGGCTCATCGTCAAGCGGGCCGGGGAGTGGCCTCAGCTTTCCCGGCAGCACAGCCTCGACCGCTACCGCATCATTGCGCTGGCCGGCATCGCCGCCAGCGGCGGGCTGGGGGCGGCCGATCTCGCGGCGACCACGGCCATGCTCGCCGAAAAATGCCGGATCTATGCCCTGGGCTGCCGCAAGCACGGCCGGACGGAGGAGGCCGAATGGGCGGAGAATATGGCCTCAGGCCGGGCCGGCCTGACACAATCGCCCATCATGGAGGAGACCAACAATGAATAGATGGCTTACCCTGGTGCTGATGCTCGGGCTCCTCGCCCTCGGCTGCAGCAAGAGCGGACCCGACCCGGAGATCGAGTCGGTGGTGCGCGCCTATCATGCCGCTTTCGACGCCCGGGACCTCACTGCCCTGCGGGCATACTGCGCGAAGGGGATGTTCTGGTACACCCTGAACGGCAAGGAACTGAACGCCAGCCAGATCGCCGATTTCTTCACCCCCATGCTGGCGCGCTGGGAGAGCCTGCAAACCAGCCTGAGCGGCATGGAGATCCGCCGCGAAGGGGGCCTGGCCGTGGCGCGCTACCGGAGCGATCTCCACATCACCACCAACGGAAAGGGTTCGACCATGCAGAACCTCTACACCACTGTGCTGGTGCGGGAGGAGGGGGACTGGAAGGTTTGGCAGCACCACATGACGACGAGCTATTGAACCTGCAGTTACAAATAGGGCAAAGGAGTGCAGGATGAAGATCGGATTCATCGGACTGGGCATCATGGGCGAACCCATGGCTCTCAATCTGCTCAAGGCGGGATTCCCTCTCACCGTTTACAATCGCACCGCCGGCCGCATGGCCCGGCTGGTGGAGGCCGGGGCTGCTGCGGCCGGTTCCCCGCGCGAAGTGGCGGCCGCGAGTGATACTGTCATCACCATTGTCACCGATTCCCCCGATGTCGAGGAGGTCGTCCTCGGTGCGGAGGGGATCCTCGCGGGGCTGCGTCCTGGCAGTACGGTAATCGACATGAGTACGATCTCGCCGGCGGTGACCCGGCGTCTGGCCGCAGAGATCGAAAAGGCAGGGAGTGAGATGCTCGATGCCCCGGTCAGCGGCGGAGATATCGGCGCCAGGGCCGGCACCCTCGCGATCATGGTGGGCGGCAGGGAGGAGGTCTTTACGCGCTGCTTGCCGGTATTTCAGGCGATGGGTAAAAGCGCCACCTGGGTCGGCGGCCATGGCATGGGTCAGACCGTCAAACTCTGCAACCAGATCCTGGGCGCGGTCACCAATCTGGCGGTCTGCGAGGCGGTGGAGTTCGCGCGCAAGGCCGGTGTCGATCCCCTGATCATGATCGAGGCGGTCAAAGGCGGCGCCGCCGGTTCATGGCAGCTCGCCAACCTCGGCCCCAAAATGGCGGCGGGCGACTTTGCGCCGGGATTCATGATCGACCTTCAGCAGAAGGATTTGCGGTTGGCCCTCGAGGCGGCGCGCGAGATGCAGCTGCCGGCCCCCGCCCTCGCTCTGGTCAACCAGCTCTTCGCCGGCTGCCAGGCCCATGGTGAAGGGCGCGAGGGGACCCAGGCGCTGGTCAAGTCTCTGCGCCGGCTCGGCGGCAACATTTGAAGCCTCCGGAAAGTCGCTCCGCATCCGCTGCCGGATGCGGGTATGTACTCTGTAAAGGGTGTTGATGCAGGTGGATGGATGAACGGATCGATCAAGGCATGGATGGCGGGATGGGCGGCTCTGCTGGCGCTGGGCACGGGCATGACCGGTTGTTCACTGGAAGCGCCCAAGGCACCGAGCTGGGATACCACCCTCAATATCCCGGTGGCTGATCACACCTACAGCCTGGACGAACTCATCGATGGAGAGGAAAATCTCAAGGCCGGCCTCGACAGCATCCTCACCTTTCACTTTGAGGAGGTGCTCGACACCATCGCGGTCGGCGATCATCTCACCCTGCCCGACATTCACGAGAGCCTCAGCTTCGGCCTCGACGCCTTCCGGATACCCAATGTGCCGGTCATGGCCGACCGCTTCCTCTGGGCCAGTCTGACACCACAGGCGGCGGTACCCGCCGGCACGACCGGGGTGGTCTCGCCCTTCTTTTTCAACTACATCCCCAGCTCCGTCCACAACAGCCAGGATCTCCTCTACGCCCTCCTGGTCAGCGGAATGGCCCGCCTTCATCTCTATAACCGCCTGACCGTCGATCTGGAGAATCTCATCCTTTCCTTGCAGGACAGCGCCACCGGCAGGATCGTGGTCTCCTCCCCCCTGGTCCCCCGCATCGCTGCGCTTGATTCCGGGGCGGTGAACGTTGACATGCGCGGATGCGCCATTCCACGGCAGGGGCGCTGGCTGCTGAGCGGCAATTCGCCCGGCAGCAAGGGGGCGGTGGTTCCCATCGACGGCGAGTTTCCCTTTGATGTGGTGGTGGAGCTGTTTGATTTCGTCATCGCTGCCGCCGAGGCGCGCATCCCCGCTATGACCATCGAACGCACAGATACGGTGCAGCTCGGGGAGAACGGCGGCAATGCCATCGCCGAGGCGGCCTTTGCAAGCGGCCGCATGATGGTGAGCCTGGACAACCATTCCCCCTTCGCCAGCCCGGAGATCACTTTCACCTTTCCCCAGATCAGGAAAAGCGCCGCCGGTGCCCCGCTCGAGATTCCTCTTCGGCTTCAGCCCGACGGCCTCACCCGCGCGGAAATCGATCTGGCGGGCCTGACCGCAAGACTGCCCCTGCCACCGCCGGGTACGCACCAGGCCATCGAGGTGGCCGTCCGCGCAGTGACCGACGATATGCGCAGTTCCTTCAAGGAGGTCGGCGAAGCGACCCGGCTGACCATGCGGGTCGACATGGAGAATCTTCGCCTCGACCATTTCAACGGCCGCCTCGCAACCCGCGAGGTGCGCATCGACAGCTCCCTGCGCGACCTCGATATCTCGGGAGAGTGGGGCGATCTCGACGGGGTGACCCTGCGGGAGGCGAGGCTGCTGGTCGAGATCTTTTCCACCCTCAACCTGCCGGTCCGTTTGAAGGGCGCTCTGTACGGCTTCAGCGGCGGACGCGCCGGCACCCCCTTTGCTGTCGATATTTCAGTGCCCGCCGCCTCGGGCGGTCCCCTGCTCTACCGGGCGCCGCTCTATACGGTCAACAACAGCGGAATCGTCGAGTTCATCAACCAGCATCCGGAGCAGATCGCCGTGGCGGGGAGCGCCTGGATAGGCGACAGCGGCGCCGCCGGCGGCGTGCGTCGCCAGGACCGGATATCGGCGCGTTTCAGTCTGGAACTGCCTTTTATTCTGAGCTGGGAAGAGCGCTGGCTCGACGGTGATCTCCACCTCCTGGAGATCTCACCACCGGGCGCGGAAGGGGATGCGGTGGAGGAGAGGGACGACCATCTCGTGCTCGCCGGGGATGCCACAGAGCATCTGCGCTCTGCTGAGCTGGAACTCGCCCTCGAGAACCGCCTGCCCGCCGCCGGAGAGGTGACCTTTTATTTTGCCACCGATTCGAGCCGCCTCTTCACAAGCCCCGATCTTGTGGTCGGCCCGGTCACCCTCGAGGCGGCCGCGGTCGATGCCTCCGGCAGGGCAGCGGCGCCGGCACTGGAGAAAAGCACCCTCACCCTCTCCGCAGAGGAACTGCGCCTCTTTCAGAACGGGGGCGGGGTTGTCAAAAACCTCTATTTCAGCCATCGGGTGCGGATTGCCGGCAGCGGCAGCCGCAGCCTCCGCCTGCATCTCGCCGATTACCTGCGCGTGCAGGCCCTGCTCAGGCTGGTGGTCCGCATCGGCGGATAGAAACGGCCTATTTTCTCCCCTTTTGCACATGCTCCCTGATTTCGCGCAGCCGCGCGCGGATTGGCAGTTTCTGCGTACACGCCTCCTCGCACTGGCCGCATTCCGTACAGAGATCATAGACCGGGCTCTTGCGTCCGATCCCCCAATGCCAGCCGAGGCGCTCGGCGATGCTCTCGGGCCTTCCGGAGAGCATGAACTGGTTGTAGCTGTCCATCATCTTGGGGACCGGCACCCCGACCGGGCAGTGGTCGCAATAGCCGCAGCCGGTGCAGAGTTCGTCGAAGGAGGTGCTGAGATGGCTGCGGATCCCCTCGACCGCCTCCGCGTTCAGCCCGGCAAAGCCCTCGGCCGCCGCGATCGCCTCCTCAAGCTGGGCCTCGCTGCTGAAGCCGACCAGGGCGGTGGTGATGCGCGCATCGTTGAGCAGAAAACGCAGGGCGCCCTGGACTACCGTCTCCTCCTCACGGGTGCGGACAAAATCAAAGCGTTGCGGATGCTGTGGGATGATGCCCCCGCCCAGGGGATTCATGATCACCACGCCGCGCCCCAGCCTGGCCGCAGCGCTGATGCCCTGGTCGCGATAGGCGTAATTCATCACCGAGTAGCCGAGCAGAATTCCCGCGAAGGGATAGTCCTGGAGCATCCATTCGATCTCCACCCCGGTCTGGTGGCTGGAGACGCAGATGTGCCTGATCAGCCCCTCCCTCTGCAGCTGCTCAAAGGCCTGCAGAGCCCCCTTCAGCTTGCGCTTCAGGTAGCTATCCTTGTCCATCACGCACCAGACGTGGTAAAAATCGACATAATCCAGCCCCATGCGCTTCAGTGAGGTCTCGAGTTCGCGGCGGATCTCGCCGGCCGTGGCCTTGTTGGTTTTGGTCGAGACGTAGAAGGGCCGCTCCCGGCGCTGCTTTTTCATCTCCCTGAAGGCGGCGCCGAAGATCGCCTCGGAGTCGCCGTAGCCGATGGCGGTATCGAAATAGGTGATGCCCAGATCATGGGCCTTTTTAACCAGGGCTGCACAGCCCTCGACATCTTTCTGATCAAGGAAACGCATGCCGCCGAAGCCGATGGCGGAGAGCTGGAGACCGGTGGTGCCATAAGGGTGGTAGATCATCGGGTTTTCCGTGGTTGGAGGTCGAATTCCGGCCGTGTCGCGGCCGCTTTTATTAACAAACTTATCCAACTTTTCGCTGGCGAACAAGTATTTTTTTATCCCACAGACCGACAGCTGTCCGTTGCCGGAGGCGCAGTCCGGCGGGCGGGCAAAAAGATGTTGCGACTGTGGAAAGCGATTAGTAAATTCAGCTTGATTGCGCTTGCAGCGCAGCCGCACCTCTCCGTAAGTTTGGGCCTCTTGATGCGAGCATGGCTATGAAAACGCCCCGGGTGCTCCTGCTCGGCCTGCTGATGACAGGCCTGGGCGGTGCGCAGACCCCGCTCATACCCACCTATTTAAAGCAGGATGCCGGCCTCGCAGCCGGACTCGAAGGGATTGTCTCCGAGCTGGCTCTGGAGGGCTCCTTCGATACCGGAGAGGACGGTTTCGAACAGATCTCCCTCGCCGTCATCGACCTCACCGGCAAAAAGCCCCGCCTGGGCGGGGTGCAGATGGACAATTTTATCTATCCCGCCTCGGTCTACAAGATGTATGTGGCTGCGGAAATCCTCCATCAGGTCAGCCAGGGCCGGCTCAGCCTGGAGCAGAGCCATATCATCGCCGGCCACAATGCTGTCGACCGCTCCAAGGAGTGGACCAGCGATCCACGCCCCCTGTTGCAGGCGGGGGATACCGTCACTGTCAACTACCTTCTCGATCTGATGATCACCCGCAGCGACAATTCGGCGGCCAACTGCCTCATCGACCTCGCCACTCGCCGCAGCATCGACTCCCTGATGCACACCTATGGCTGGCAGGGCAGCGAGGTGACCCGCAAGTTTCTCAAGCGCAGGTTCGAAGACCCCGGCTATGAGGCCGTTCGCGGCACCGAGACCTGCGCCCTCCATGCGGCCGATTTCCTCTGCCGGATTGCCACCGGCCGTCTGGTGAATCCCTGGGTGAGCATGCAGATGATGTGCCTGCTCGGCCGCCAGCTCGACAACGCCAAATTGGCCGTCGGGCTCCCGCCCGGGGCGATGTTTTATCACAAGACCGGATGGTACGGGAGCTGGAGCCATGACGCCGGCATCGTCGATGACGGCCAGGTGCGCTACGTCGTCGCCTGCTTTCTGCCGCTTCCCGAGGAAAAGGCCGCTGCCAAACACCGGCAGCTGGCTGAGAAAATCCACACGCTCATGCGCGCCAGAAGGTGAGCGCCCATGCATCCAGCCCTTCATGCCTGCAAGCTGCCGGGAGACCAGGTGCAGTGCCTGCTCTGCCCCCACGCCTGCATCCTCGCACCCGGCAGGAGCGGCCTTTGCGGCGTGCGCAGGAATGACGGGGGCGAGCTGACCAGCCTGAATTATGGCAAGGCGGTCGCCGTGCATGTGGATCCGATCGAGAAAAAACCCCTCTACCATCTCTATCCCGGCAGCCGTTCCCTTTCGGTCGCCGCCGCCGGCTGCAATTTTCACTGCCGCTTCTGCCAGAACCACGAGATCTCGCAGATCAAGGGTGGCAGCGGCACGGTGCCCGGCCGCCCGGTCACGCCCCGTCAGCTCGTCGACCAGGCCCTGGCCGATGACTGCCGCACCATTTCCTGCACCTATACCGAGCCGACGGTTTTTTATGAATATGCTCTCGAAATCTGCCGGCTCGCCCGGGAGCAGGGCATCGATACGGTCTGGGTCACCAACGGCTATATCAGCGAGGCGCCCCTGCGCGAGCTCGCCCCGTTCCTCACCGCCGCCAATGTCGACCTCAAGGGCTGGAATGACGAGTTCTACCGCAGCGTCATCGGCGGAACGCTGCAGCCGGTTCTGGATACCCTCAGGCTGATGAAAGAACTTGGCATCTGGGTCGAGGTGACCACCCTGATCGTCCCGGGCCAGGTCGATGGCGAGGACGAGCTGCGCGAGGTCGCCCGTTTCATCTGCAAAGAGCTGGGAGCGGAGACCCCCTGGCACATCAGCCGTTTTTATCCACAGTATCGTTTCACCGAGGTCTCCCCGACCCCCCTTGCCGTATTGCAGCGCGCCCGCAAGATCGGACTCACGGCGGGGCTGCGCTATGTCTATACCGGCAATGTACCCGGCGAGATCGGCGAGAACAGCTACTGCCACCGCTGCGGCGCGCTGCTGATCGGACGCTACGGTTTTCAAATCGTCGCCAATAACCTGCAGGCGGGTTCCTGTCCCGCCTGCGGCACCGGAATGGATGGGCTATTTATAAAGGAGGAGATGTGAACAAGATGATGATCGCCCTGGCCGTGACCCTCATGTTGTCCGCGGCCTGCATCACCAGGAAGAACGAGCAGGTTAAAGCTGCCCCCGCCGGGGGTGCGGACCCCGCCGCCGTGAGGATCTATCAGACCGCGCAGGCGAACGGCAACCGGCTCGCCGACCTCGGCACGGCCGTCTTCGAAGCCTTCGGCCAGCCCCTGGAGACCCAGCCCTGCATCTTTATCGATCCAGCCCATACCTTCCAGACCCTGGTCGGCATCGGCGGGGCCCTGACCGACGCCTCGGCCGAGACTTTTTTCAGCCTCTCCGAGGAGAAGCAGCAGGAGCTGCTCACGGCCTACTTCGATCCGCACAAGGGAATCGGTTACTCCCTGGCGCGCACCAACATCCAGAGCTGTGATTTTTCAAGCGGCAGCTACGACTATGTCAAGCCCGGAGACCTCGAGCTGAAAAGTTTCAACATCGACCATGATCGACAGTTCAAGCTTCCCTTCATCAAAAAGGCCACGGCCGCGGCCGGGGGTGCCCTCACCCTCTACGCCAGCCCCTGGAGCCCGCCGGCCTGGATGAAAACCAACAACAACATGCTGCGCGGCGGCAAACTCAAACCCGAGTGTTTTGAGGCCTGGGCCGGCTGCTATATAAAGTTCGTCCAGTCCTACGAGCAGGAGGGCTTGCCGATGTGGGGTCTCTCGGTGCAGAACGAGCCCATGGCCACCCAGACCTGGGAGTCCTGCATCTACACCGATGAGGAGGAGCGCGACTTTGTCAAGAATCATCTCGGACCGGCCCTGGCCAGGGCGGGCATGGGCGGCAAAAAACTGATCATCTGGGACCACAACCGTGATCTCCTCTACCAGCGCGCCAGTACAGTGCTCAACGATCCCGAAGCGGCCCGCTACGTCTGGGGAGTGGGATTCCACTGGTACATGAACGACGCCTTTGAAAACGTCAAACGGGTGCAGGAGGCCTTTCCGGAGGCCAATCTCATCTTCACCGAGGGCTGCAACTTTCCCTACAAGACGGAAAACCTCGGGCAATGGCACTGGGGGGAGAACTACGGCAAATCCCTGGTCAACGATTTCAACAACGGTGCGGTGGGCTGGACCGACTGGAATGTGCTCCTCGATGAGACCGGCGGCCCCAACCATGTCGGCAATTTCTGCTTCGCCCCGGTGCACAAGACCGCTGAAGGCGATCTCTATTACATGAACTCTTTTTACTATCTTGGCCACTTCAGCAAGTTCATCCGGCCCGGGGCCAGGCGGATCATCGCCTCCTCCAACCGTGACAAGCTGATGACCACCGCCTTTGTCAATCCCGACGGCCGGATAGCCGTGGTCGTCCTCAACCTGTCGGATGAGAAATTCGCCTGCAAACTCTGGCTGAAGGGCAAGGCCGCCTCCGTGGAGAGCCTGCCCCATTCGATCATGACCCTGGTGATCGCCTGATCCCGCCGCCCTAACCGGAAAGGAATCGAAATGACCCTGAGTGAAAAGATCGGCAAGTACAGATGGACCATATGCGCTCTGGTCTTTTTCGCCACCACCGTCAACTATCTTGACCGCCAGGTGCTCAGCCTCCTCAAGGACCGGCTCGAGGTGGAGTTCAACTGGAGCGACTCCGACTATGCCAACATCGTCGCGGTCTTTCAGTTCGTCTACGCCATATCGATGCTCTTCGCCGGTCGCTTGATCGACTGGCTTGGCACCAAACTCGGCTATGCCCTCTCCCTGCTGATCTGGTCGCTCGGCGCCATGATCCATGCCCTCGCCCGGGGAACCGGCGGATTCATGTTCGCGCGCGGGGTTCTCGGCTTCGGCGAATCGGGCAACTTTCCCGCCGCCATCAAGACCATCGCGGAGTGGTTCCCGAAGAAGGAGCGCGCCCTGGCCACCGGCCTCTTCAACTCAGGGGCCAACGTCGGGGCTATCCTGGCGCCTCTGACCGTCCCCTGGCTCGCCAACAAGCTGGGCTGGCAGGCCGCCTTCCTGGTCGTCGGCGCCATCGGCCTGATCTGGCTGATCTTCTGGTTCTGGCTCTATGAGACCCCGCGCCTGAGCAAGCGGGTCAAGCCGGCCGAGCTGGCCTTCATCCACAGCGATGCCGATGATTCCGCCCCGCTGCAGAGCGGCAGTGCCGTCAAGGAAAAGATCTCCTGGTTCCAGCTGCTCAAATACAGACAGACCTGGGCCTTCAGCTTCGGCAAGTTCATGACCGACGGGGTCTGGTGGTTCTTCCTCTTCTGGCTGCCCGCCTATCTCAAGGCGCAGTACGGCATGACCGGCACTACGGTCGCCTTTCCCCTTGCCGTGCTCTATTCGATGTCGACCATCGGCAGCATCGCCGGCGGCGCCCTGCCGATGTATTTTATCAACAAGGGTCAGGAGGTTTACTCCGCGCGCATGAAGGCCATGCTCCTCATTGCACTTGTACCCCTCTTGGTGCTTCTGGCCCAGCCCCTGGGCGGCATCAGCTACTGGCTGCCGGTCCTGATCATCGGCATCGGCACCGCCGCCCATCAGGCCTGGTCGGCCAACATCTTCACTACGGTCTCGGACATGTTTCCCAAGAAAGCGGTCGCCAGCGTCACCGGCATCGGCGGCATGGCCGGGGGCATCGGCGGCATCGTCATCAACAAAATCGCCGGCTGGCTCTTCGACGGCTACCGCAGCGCCGGCATCGCCAAATCCTTTGTGGAGGCCCAGGCGGCCAACCTCGGCGGCTTTCTCGACAAGATCAAGTCCCTCTCCCTGGTCAACAAGCATGGCGACATCATCAATCTTGACCGGGTGGAGCTGGGCAGCCTGCCCCACGAGGTGATGGCCAAGCTTCAGGCCATCGACCCCGCAGCTTTCGAGTCCCTGCGGGCACTGCAGGTCCCGATCGTGCAGGACAAGATGACCTTCGCCTATACCATGGTTTTCGCTTTCTGCGCCCTGGCCTACCTGCTGGCCTGGGGGGTGATGCACTTCCTCGTGCCGCGCTTTAAAAAGATCGAGGACCTGTAGACCGATTTCCCTTGCATAAATCCCCGGCCCTGCCGCCCGCTTCCGGCGGCGGGGCCGTTCCGTTTTTACTCCTCCACACCCACCCGGCCGAGGCGCCAGGTGAGGCCGCTGTTCTGATAAATGAGCTCGAAGGAGCCCGACTCCCGGGTGGTGACGTGGAAATGGTAGAGGCGGTCGCGCCCCTGCAGCTCACTCCAGATGGCGTTGATGCGGGTGATATGATAGGGCCGGCTGCGCCAGCGGAAGCGCATCGGCCGCATCTTCCGGCCGTCGAAGTAGCTGATCACTTCGACCGATTCATTGACGGTCTCGAAATGCATGGCCATCCTGAAAAAGTGTAATAATGTACACCTTATTATACTGAATCCGGATCTGGAAAGCAAGAAAAAAATCGAGCCTTGCATTCCTGCGCCCGAACATCCTCCAGCGGGGGAGAGGGCGGCGGGTCCGCCGGGACTTCCCGTGCGGGCCAAAAACTCCTTGACATTCCCCCCGCGCTTCTCTAAATTGCATGTCGATTAACCATGGAGTTCCCTTGCAGCACCGCGCCGGCTATTATTACTGGCTGCTCGCCGCCCTGCTGGTTGCACTGAGCGTGACGGTCGGCTATCTCTTTATCGCCATTCCGAACGTGGAGATGTTCACCGCCGCGGTTTTTGTCTCGGGCTTTTTGACCGGACCCGGCCGCGGCGCCCTCATCGGCGCCGCCGCAGCTCTGCTCTTTTCCCTTTTCAATCCCTACGGGGCCGCGGCCCCCCCGCTGCTGCTCACCCAGATCATCAGCATGGCCCTCACCGGCCTTGCCGGCGGACTGGTGCAGCGCGCGCACTGGCTGGAGCGTCCGGTCTGGATTCGGACGGCGCTCTTCGGCGGCGCCGGGCTTTTGCTCACCCTGATCTATGACGTGCTGACCACCCTGAGCTTTGCCATCATCATGGCCGGCGGGGACGCCGCCAAGGTTTGGGCCTCTTTTGTCTATGGTATGGCTTTTTACGGGCTGCACATGATCAGCAACACCCTGATCTTCGCCCTGCTGCTTCCGCTCCTGCTCGAGCGGCTGCGGTTTATAATCACTCGCTGATGGAGCGCGCATGCGCAGAATCTCCGCCTGGCTTGTTCTCCTGATGACCGCCGCCGGTGCGCAGGGGCAGACTATGTCGGCCCCCTTTTCTGCCGATTCCACCCTCCGGCTTGGTTCCGGCTACGGCTCGGCGGGGGATCTCTTCGCCCTTCTGCCCGGCGCCTGTTACCAGGACCGCGGCAGCGTCGGCCTTCCTGCTTTGGGCGCTCTCTTCGCAGCCCCGCCCAACCGGCTCAATGTGATCTATGACGGCTTTCGCCTTGACGATCCTCTCACCGGCCTCTCCGACCTCAACCTCATCCCCGTAGAGAGCATGGCCAGCCAGGTCCTTTTCGCCGATCCCCTCACCAGGCCTTTTCCGGCATGGCCCGCAAGCCAGACCCTCGAGGTCACCGGGCGGGACCTCGCCGCTGATACCCTGCGCACCCAGGTCGCCTACCGCAGCGGCGGTAACGGCTATGACGACATCGACGTCCGTGCCGGGCTGCGCTACAGCCAGCGGCTGTGGATCAATGGTGGCGGGGTGCTGAAAAACTATGCCGGCGCCACCGCGCAGCTGGAGAAATACCACGCGCAAAAGATCAACCTGGCCCTCACCCGCACCTTCGGCAGCCACTGGCGCGCCCGCTACCGTCTGCTCTACAATATCTCCGACCTGAACCTCCCCCTGCCCGAGGCGCCCCCGGCGGCCCCCGACCTGCGCCAGCCGCATCAAAAGCTGAGCCGCTACGACCACGGCCTCGAGATCGATTACGCCGGTTCGTGGCGCACCCTGGTCCAGCTCACCGACCAACACCGGGAGCGCTACGGCTACCGCCACAGCCTCTGGGATGAGACCACCGATGTGCTTCGCTTCGACCTGACCAGCACCTGGCTCTGGCGGCGGGGCTCCCTGTCGGGGACGACCGGCGGGACCTTCCGCAGCACCGGACTCAAGAGCCCTGCCTGGGGAGATCACAGCCGCAGCCTCTGCAGCGGTTGGGGAAGCCTCATTCTCCATCCCGCGCCCCGCCTGATGGCTTTCACCCAGCTGCGCCTCGAAAAAGAAGAGGGGATGGGCGCTGCCCTGCTCCCCCAGCTGCAGCTGCGTTATGATCTGGGGCCTTCTCCACAGACTTCTGCGCGGCCGGACTCGACAGCGACCGGCGATGCCGGCCCACCTCTGGATTCTGCCCTCAGCTCCACCGCCTCATCGCCGGCCCGCTGGCAATCCCTGCTCTGGTACGAGCGCAGCCGGAGAGAGGCCTCGCTCGCGGAACGCTACGAGACCGGCCCCTTCGCCCTGGGCGATCCTGAGCTGCAGGCCGAATCGGGTGACCATCTCGGCCTCGGCCTCAGCGGCCACGCCCCCGCCTGGAAGCTCCTCCTCTTTCTCAGCGCCAGCCGCACCCGGGAGGAGCTGATGCTCGTCCAGGAGGCCCCGCAGACAGCTGCGCTTTACCGGAACCAGCCCGGCCAGCTGCGCTTCAGCATCGACCTCGCCGGTGAATGGCGCCTCTCCTCCTGGTTCACCCTGGCGGGCAAGGCCAAACAGATGCTCTTCGAGGAGCAGGCCCCCCTGAACCAGTCCGCGACCTGCGCCGCCGGCTGGCTGGGGGTGCGCCATATCTTTTTTCACAAGGACCTCGATGTGCGCCTGCGCCTGGGTTCTTTCTTCTGGGGTGAACGCGAGGGCCCCCTGCCCTGGTACGTTGATGCCTCAAGGGAGAACGAACCCCTCGCAGCCGCGGCGGTGCCCTGGCTCGATCTCAGCGTGGTCATCAGGGATGCGACCCTCTTTTTTGCGCTGCAGAATCCCCTCGACATCGACTACGAGGTGGTGCGAGGCTATCCCCAGCCCCGGCGGCTGATCCGCTGGGGCTTTGTTTGGAATTTTTATGACTGACCGGAATTTCCTGCGCCTTTCACAATAATTCCTTACCTTTTGTCAGTTCATTCAAGACTCTGGTTCCATCGCGATCAATAGGGAGGACGGTGAAAATCCGTCGCAGCCCCGCTACTGTAGTCTTGGAAATTTCACGATACCGGTCATCCGCATGAACAACGCCAGGGAAATCGGCGAGGCCAGGGTCTCCGCACTGCTGATCAGGTTTTCCGTCCCCGCCATCGTCGGTATGGTCGTCAACGCCCTCTACAACGTCGTCGACCGGATATTTATCGGGCAGGGGGTGGGCT
>JAKPUX010000314.1 GCA_029554865.1 bacterium
CCGTACACAGCGGGATTGGCGGCGATCTTTTTCAGATTGTCGCCCTTGACCACCAGGTACTCATCCGGGCCGCATTCGCGCTGGATCTTGAACTCCTGCTTCGGGTAGATCAGATCCGGATCCTTGATCTGCTCCTTGTTATAGGAGTAGATGCGCATCCACTGCATCGGATCATCATAGATCTCATCCTTGCCGGAAATCTTCCAGAGATAGTCACCGGGAAGAACGGTGTACATATCATAGAGCGCCTTCGGCATCTTGTTCTTCAGCTGGGCGATCTTGCCTTCCAGACCTGCCAAGGCATTCTGTATCTCGGTGAGCAGGGAGAGTTTGTCTTTTTTCAGCTCGGCGAGCTCGGCTTCGGCAGCCGTGAGCTCATCGCGCTTTTTGAACAACTCTTCCGGGGTGAGAGCCAGCAGGCCGTCGAGTTTGGCTTCAAGGGCCGTCAGTTTGGCTTTATAGGCATCGTACCCGGCCTGATCGGTGCCGACCGTCGTGAGAATCTCGCCCCACATCTGGCCGGCTTCGGCCTGAGCAGCGGTCATCTCGGTTTTCATACCTGCAACAGCATTTGCACATTCATCCGCCGCCTTTTTGGCAGCGACTTCGCGATCTTGCCAGTCTTTCAGTTGAGCACGGTATTCATCCATGCTCATTTTCTCATTCTGCGCATAGGTCACCTGCGCGCCCAAAAGGAGCAAGAAGGAAAGCACAAATGCTAAAGAGACCATGAGCTTGCTAGAAAATCTCATTAGCTTCCCTCCACTGTTTTGTGAATGTATCATGGACTGTAGAATTATTGCCAAGCGGAAAGGCGTTTCTCAACCGCGGCTTTCTCTTGCTTCAAGCTCTCAACTTTCTGCTTCTGCTGCGTCAGCTGCTGCTCCAGACTGGCCTTCTCTTTGGCGCAGTCCGCAGCCTTGGTTTCCGCTGACAAAGCCGCCTGCTTGGCCTCTTCCAGCGCCTTCAGCTCCTTCTCATTGGGGTGGTTATGACATCCAGCCACCAGCATAAAAGCGAAAAGCAGCAGACAAACAGCGGCGATTCTGGGAATCCAGCGTGATGTGCTCTTCATGCAATACACCTCCTTTCAATCCATTGCTTCAAGCCCTTGTAGGTGCTTGTCGAATAAAGATATGTGAAAAATACACATCTCACCCCACCGTAAGAACTTTTCTGTGCTCATTTTAACAATAATTTGGCTAATTGTCAAGGTAAAAGATATTTACTTGCCCGGTTCAGGACCGGCTTCGGAGGCTTGCCGCTCGAGCAGCAGCCCCAGCTCCTGCAGCTGCGCCGGATTGACCGCCGAGGGCGAGCCATCCATCAACGACATGGCGCTGGCTGTTTTTGGAAAGGCGATGACCTCGCGGATCGACTGCCGGCCGGCCAGGATCATCACCAGGCGGTCAAAACCAAAGGCGATGCCGCCATGGGGCGGGGCGCCGTAAGCGAAGGCCTCGAGCAGGAAGCCGAATTTCTCCTGCGCCTCGACAGCGCCGATGCCCAGGGCCTCGAACATTCTCGACTGGAGATCACTGCGGTGGATGCGGATGCTGCCCCCCGCCACCTCCATGCCGTTGAGGACCAGATCGTAGGCGCGGGCCCGGGCCCGGGCCGGATCGCTGAGCATCAACTCCTCATCCCCGGGTTTGGGCGAGGTGAAAGGATGATGGCGCGCGACATAACGCTGGTCATCCGGACTGTACTCGAAGAGCGGAAAATCGACCACCCAGGCCAGTTTGAAGAGATTTTCGGGAATGAGCTTTTCCTGGGCGGCGATCTTGAGGCGCAGATCACCGAGGAGCAGCAGGGCTTTCTCGCGCTCGTCCGCGACCAGAAGAAGAAGGTCGTCGCCGGTCGCGCCCATCGCCTGCATGATGCTGTGGCGCTGGCCTTCGCTGAAAAATTTGCTCAGTGAGCTCTCCCAGTCGCCCTCCTTGAGCTTGATCGCCACCAGGCCGGCCCCGCCCATGGATTTTACCCATTCGGTCAGCTCATCGATCTGCTTGCGCGAGTAGCCGCCGCAGCCCGGCGCACAGAGGCCGGCCACCACACCACCAGCGGCGATCGTCTCACGAAAGACCTTGAACTCGGCATCAGCGACCAGGGCGGAGATCTCCCTGATCTCCAGCCCGAAACGCAGGTCCGGCTTGTCACTGCCGTAGCGGGCGAGAGCCTCATCATAGGGGATGCGCTGAATCGGCATGGGCAGTTCGATGCCCAGCGTGCTGCGGAAAAGCTCAGCCATCAGCTCTTCGACCATGGCGAAAATGTCTTCCTCGTCGACGAAGGACATCTCGACATCGATCTGGGTGAATTCAGGCTGCCGGTCGGCGCGCAGATCCTCATCCCTGAAACAGCGGACGATCTGGAAATAGCGGTCATAACCGGCCACCATGAGCAGCTGTTTGTACTGCTGCGGCGATTGCGGGAGGGCGTAAAATCGCCCCTTCCAGACCCGGCTCGGCACCAGATAATCGCGCGCTCCTTCCGGCGTGCTTCTCATCAGGATCGGGGTCTCGATCTCGACAAAGCCCTTGCCGGCAAAATAGCTGCGCACGATCTGATAGCTCTGGTGGCGGATGAGCATGCTGCGCTGCATCTCGGGCCGGCGCAGATCGAGATAACGATACTTGAGGCGAAGATCCTCGTTGGCGATGCTCTCGCCGCTGATCATGAAGGGCGGGGTCCGGGCGACATTGAGCAGCTCGATCTCCACTGCGGCTACCTCGACTGCCCCGGTCGCCAGCCGGGCATTGACCATCCCCTCCGGGCGGGGTTCAACCACACCGGTGACCGCGATGACGTATTCACCGCGCAGCTGCTTGGCGGCCTCATAACCGGGGCTATCCGGATCGATGCGGACCTGGGTGATGCCGTACCGGTCGCGCAGATCAAGAAAGATCAGTGAACCATGATCGCGGCGCCGGTCCACCCATCCCATCAGGGTTACCGTATGGCCCAGATGGGCCGGCCGCAGATCGCCACAGGTATGTGTTCGTTTATTTTTCATATCAGGATAGATCTCCATAATCGGTTGCACTCTGAATGTGATCATGACCCAAAAAAGAAAACGGCACCCATGCCGGGCGCCGTTCTGAACGGGAATCATTTCCTGCAGAGCGGGCACAGCATGCGGTTGCGCCCGCTTCCCGAGAAGCTCAGCGCATCTCCGCAACCTCCAGCCGGTTGATAGCGCGCGCCAGGGCACCCTGGGCGCGCGGCACGTCGATGTCCGGGGATTTTTTCTCCAGCCGGGCCAGGGCCCGATCGCGCGCCTGCTTGGCGCGTTCGATGTCGATCTCTACAGCCGGCTCAGCGGTCTCAACGAGTATCTTCATCGTGTTTTCCATCACCTCGCAAAAACCGCCGCTGGTGGCGTAATAATGCATCCCTGTGGGGGTTTTCGCTTCGATGACGCCGATCCTCAGGGCGGTCAGAAAGGGGGCGTGATTGTAGAGCACGCCAAAGTACCCGCCGACACCGGGGGCTTTGACGTGCAGCACCTCTTCCTTGCAGACCACCTTGACCGGGGTCACGATCTCCAGTATGAAAGTCTTGTCCATAAGTTCTTGTCTTGAACCCGATAATTGGGATGATGCCCGGCAGCGGGCTTAGGCCTCGCGAATCTTCTTGGCGTTCTCGACGGCCTCTTCAATGGTCCCCACCATCCAGAAGGCTCTCTCCGGCAGATCATCGTGCTTGCCCTCGACGATCTCCTTGAAGCCCCGGATGGTATCTTCCAGCTTGACATAACGGCCCGGAAAACCGGTGAAGGCCTCGGCGACTGCAAAGGGCTGCGAGAGGAAGCGCTGCAGACGGCGGGCGCGGTTGACGGTGATGCGGTCCTCTTCCGAGAGCTCTTCCATGCCGAGGATGGCGATGATATCCTGCAGATCCTTGTATTTCTGCAGAATCTGCTGCACGGAGCGGGCGACGCTGTAGTGCTCCTCCCCGACGATGCGCGGGTCAAGGATGCGCGAGGTCGAATCCAGAGGATCCACAGCCGGGTAGATGCTCATCTCCGCCAGCTGGCGCGAGAGTACGGTGGTGGCATCCAGATGGCTGAAGGTGGTCGCCGGAGCCGGATCAGTGAGGTCGTCGGCCGGCACGTAGATGGCCTGCACCGAGGTGATCGAACCCTTTTTGGTTGAGGTGATGCGCTCCTGCAGCACACCCATTTCCGTGGCCAGAGTGGGCTGATAGCCCACCGCCGAGGGCATGCGGCCGAGCAGGGCTGAGACCTCGGAACCGGCCTGGGTGAAGCGGAAAATATTGTCGATGAAGAGGAGGACATCCTTGCCCTCCACCTCACGGAAGTATTCAGCGATGGTCAGCGCCGAAAGACCGACGCGCAGACGGGCGCCGGGCGGCTCGTTCATCTGGCCGAAAACCATCGCCACCTTGGACTGGGGCAGATCCTGCATGTTGATGACGCCCGACTCCTGGAATTCACGCCAGAGGTCATTGCCCTCACGGGTGCGCTCGCCCACCCCCGCAAAGACCGAAAAACCGCCACGCTGGATGGCAATGTTGTTGATCAGCTCCTGGATCAGCACCGTCTTGCCGACACCGGCACCGCCGAAAAGACCGGTCTTGCCGCCCTTGGCGTAGGGCTCGAGCAGGTCGATGACCTTGATGCCGGTCTCGAACATCTCGGTCTTGGTTTCCAATTCCTCGAAGGTGGGGGCATCGCGGTGGATGGCCCACTTCTCTTCGGACTGCAACGGCCCCAGATCATCGATCGGCTCGCCGATGAGATTCAGCAATCGTCCCAGGGTCGCCTTGCCCACCGGCATCTTGATCGGCGCACCGGTGTTCACCACCTCCTGGCTGCGCTGCAATCCATCCGTTGAATCCATGGCGACACAGCGGGCGGTGTTCTCACCCAGATGCTGCGCCACCTCCAGCACCAGAAGGGATCCATCCTTGCGGGTATATTCCAGGGCGGTGTTGATGGGTGGCAGCGCACTGCCCTCGAAAAAGACATCAACGACCGGACCGATGATCTGCGCTATTTGACCAACGTTTGACATCCCATACTCTCCTGACAATCGATAAGGTTCTCACTCTTCAAAATCCGGCTATCCCTTGAGCGCCTCAGCACCACCGATGATCTCGGTCAGCTCCTTGGTGATAGCCGCCTGACGCGCCTTGTTGTAATAGAGCACCAGCTCCTTGATCATGTCGGCGGCATTATCCGAGGCCGTGCCCATGGCCGTCATCCGCGCGCCGTGTTCCGAGGCGCTCGATTCAAGCAGGATGCGCCAGAGCTGCACGTGCAGATTGAGGGGACAAATCTCCTGCAGTATCCGCTCCGGATTGGGCTCGAAGATGTAGCCCACCGGAAATTTGCTCGCCTCGGGCATCAGCGGCACGATCGGCAGCAGCTGCTCGACCACGATTTTCTGGGAAACCGCATTCTTGAACTCGTTGTAGATGACCATGATCTGGTCGAATTTTTTGGCGGTATACCATCCGGCCAGCTGGTCGGCGATGCGCTGCGCCTGGGCGAAATCGAGGGTATTGAAAACATCCACCTGATTGGACAGGATGGACACATCACGGCGCCGGAGGTAATCATACCCCTTGCTGCCGATAGTGACCACCGCCGGCTGCAGTTCCTTGTTGGCCGCGACCTCCTGGAGAGCCCGGCGGCTGATGTTGGCATTGAAGCTGCCGCAGAGGCCGCGATCAGCCGAGATCACAACATAACAGATCCTTTTAATCCGGCGCGCCTCAAGAAGGGGATGCTGGTCTCGCTTCATCCGGCCGGCGATGTGGCCCAGCACCTCCTCCAGCTCATGCGCATAGGGGCGAGTGCTGAGCAGCTGGTTCTGGGCCTTGCGCAGCTTGGCCGCCGCCACCATCTTCATCGCCTTGGTGATCTGCTGTGTACTGCGCACACTGGCGATGCGGCGCTTGATCGTTCTTAATGTGGCCATCGCTTATTCCGCCGCGAACATCTTGATGAAATCCTCGCAGGCCGCCGTCAGCACTTTTTCGATCTCCGGTGTCACCTCTTTTTGCTCACGGATGCTGCGCAGGACCTCCTCGTGCTGGGCCTCCATGTAGCGGTGAAACTCGGCCTCCGCATGGGTAATGCGGTCGACCGCGACTCCGTCGAGATAACCCTTGACGCCAAGATAGATGACCGCCACCTGCTTCTCAACCGGCAGCGGGGCGTACTGGCCCTGGCGCAATAACTGGACCATGCGCTGGCCGCGCGCCAGCTGCTGCTTGGTCGATTTGTCGAGTTCGGAACCGAACTTGGCAAAGGCCTCGAGCTCGCGGTACTGCGCCAGATCGAGCCGCAGACTGCCGGCGAATTTCTTCATCGCCTTGATCTGGGCATGGCCGCCGACGCGCGAAACCGAAAGGCCGGCGTTGATGGCCGGACGGATGCCGCCATAGAAGAGGTTGGGCTCCAGGTAGATCTGGCCGTCGGTGATCGAGATGACGTTGGTCGGGATATAGGCGGAAAAATCGCCCGCCTGGGTTTCGATGATCGGCAGGGCTGTCAGCGAACCTCCGCCCAGGCTGTCGCTCAGCTTGGCCGCGCGCTCGAGCAGACGGGAATGAAGATAAAAGACGTCGCCCGGATAGGCTTCGCGGCCGGGGGGCCGGCGCAGCAGCAGGGAGAGCTGACGATAGGCCCAGGCGTGCTTGGAGAGATCATCGTAGGCGATCGCCGCATGCTGGCCATGGTCGCGGAAATACTCGCCCATCGCCGCGCCCGCATAGGGGGCGATGTACTGCATCGGGGCCGGGGAATCGGCGGCGGAAGCGACGACAATCGTGTGCTCCATGGCGCCGTAATTCTCGAGGGTCTTGACCACCTGCGCCACGGTCGAGGCCTTCTGGCCGATGGCAACATAGATGCAGACGACGTCGGTATCCTTCTGGTTGATAAAGGTGTCCACTACCAGGGCGGTCTTGCCGATCTGGCGGTCGCCGATGATCAGCTCGCGCTGGCCGCGGCCGATGGGGATCATCGAGTCGATCGCCTTGATGCCCGTCTGCAGCGGCTCCTTCACCGGTTGGCGCTGGGCCACACCCAGGGCCTTGCGTTCGATGGGGCTGAAATTCTTGGCGTTGATCGGCCCCTTGCCGTCCATCGGCTGGCCGAGGGGGTTGACCACCCGGCCCAGCAGCTCCGGCCCGACCGGCACTTCCACCACCCGGCCGGTGCGCTTGGCAATATCCCCCTCCTTGATGAGATCGTCGTTGCCGAAAAGCACGCAGCCGACATTGTCCTCTTCAAGGTTCAGGGCCATGCCATAGACGCCGTTGGGAAACTCGACCAGCTCCATGGACATGACATTCTCAAGCCCATAGACGCGGGCGATGCCGTCGCCAACCTGCAGAACCTCACCCACCTCCTCGACGTCGATCTGCTTCTCGAATTGTTCGATCTGCTTTTTAAGAACCGAGGTAATCTCTTCGGGTCTGATTTCCATGGTTGTAACCTGCTATATGAAATATGAAATGAGTATGCTGCACTAAAGCGCCGCGCCGCCTTTGCCCTGGCGCAGCTGCTGGCGCAATTGATTGAGCTGGTGCCGCAAGCTGCCGTCGATCACCACTCCGGAAAACTCGATGATGACGCCGCCGAGGATGGCGGCATCGACCTTGTTCTCGAGCAGAACCTCAGATTTGAGATAGCGCCCGACCTGCTGCCGGATCTGCTCCATCTGCACCTCCTGCAGAGGCACGGCGGAAAAGACCCGGGCGCGCACACGGCCGATACTTTTGTCGTGGAGCTTGCTGTAAGCCTCCACGATCTGGCCGAGGTGGTTCTGCCGCCCCTTTTCGAGCAGGAGCTTGATGAACTGCCGGATCATGGGTGAAGATTGCCCGCGCAGGAGGCTTTCCACCATCTCCTGCTTGTTTTTTTTCTCCACCTCCGGTGAGAGCAGGTAGGCCCGGATGCGCCCCTCCTTCTGCAAGAGGGCGGCGAAAGAGCGCAGCTCATCCAGCACCGGCCCGGTCTGGTCCGCATCGCGCGCCAGCTCGAAAAGGGCGCGCGCATAGCGTCTGGCTAAGGGATCGGTTCTCAATTCAGCTCACCCAGTTTCTTCAGGGATTCATCGATCAACGACTGGTGATCGCCGGCGTCGAGGGATTTGCCGACAAGCTTGGCCGTCGCATTCATCGACAGCTCCACGGCCAGATCGCGGATCTCTTCGATGGCCTTGTCGCGGCTGAGATCGATCTCCCGGCGCGCCTTGGCGATGAGCTGTTCAGCCTCCGAGCTCGCCTTTTTGATGATCTCCTCTTTGGTCGCCTCAGCCGCCTTGCGGTTGCGGGCCAGAATCTCCTGGGCCTCCCTGCGGGCGGTCTCGAGCAGCTGATTTTGCTCTGCGAGGGTCTTCTGCGAGGCGATCTTCGCCTGCTCGGCCAGCTCCAAAGACTCTTTCAGCTTCTTCTCACGCTCGTCCAGCATGCTCAGGATGGGCTTCCAGCCCACCTTGGTCAACGCAAACAAGAGGAGAAGAAAGGTCAGGGTGGTCCAGAATATGGTCCCACCCGCGGGTGTCATCAGTTCCATAGGTGTAACCGCCCTCAGGTTTATTTGAAGCCGAGCAGCAGACAGATAACCACGGAGAGCAGGGCCACGCCTTCGATCATGGCCGCGGTGATGATCATGGCACCGCGAATGTCGCCGGCGGCTTCGGGCTGACGCGCAATGCCGCTGATGGCCGCACTGGCCAGTTTGCTGATGCCAAACGCAGCAGAAAAGGTCACCGCAGCAGATCCAAATCCGGCAGCCAGATAGGCAATTGCAGTGGGATTCATAATACTACCTCCTGATACAAGAAATGTTAGTTTGTAGTGAATGACGCAAGGTTGTTATCTGTACACCGATCTCAGTGCCCCTCAGCCACGGAGGCGCTGATGAATACAGCCGAGAGAATCGTAAAGACATAGGCCTGGATCAGGGAGATCAGCACCTCCAGAATGGCGGAAAAAAGGATGATCGCCAGGGGGAAGGGCGAGACCAGCCAGTTCTTGAATAAAAAGATGACACTCAACAGGGCCAGGATGGTGATATGGCCGGCGATCATATTGGCGAAAAGACGAATCGCCAGGGCGAAGTGCTTGGTGATCATGCTGATCACCTCGACCGGGATCATGATGAACTTGAGCAAAAAGGGGATTCCCGGCGGGCTGAAGGTCGAGAGATAGCCCAGGAACCCGTGCTTGCGCACCCCGGCAATCTGCACCACAAAAAAGGTGAAGAGGGCGAGGGTCGCCGTCACCCCGATGTTGCCGGTGGCGGTGGCGCCGTAGGGCACCAGCCCGGCGAGGTTGCAGAGCATGATGAAGAAAAAAGCCGTCAGCAGATAGGGGGCGTAGGCGCGGGCCTCGTGACCGAGATTGGGCATGATGACGTCGTCGCGGATGAAAACCACCAGGGACTCGAGGGCGTTTGCCAGTCCGTGCGGCACCAGCTTCGGTTTGCGGAAAGCCACATAAAAACCCAGGATCAGGAGAGCCGAGACGATCCACATCCAGAGCACATGATTGGTAACGGAGAGGTCGATCCCGTAAACCGTCGGCAGCTTGATCACCGGATGGGCCATGATATGGTGCATGATAAAGCCGACGCCGCTCTCCCCATGCTCAGCCGCGTGTTCGGCCGCCTGCTGCACAGCCTCGCCGTGCTCGGACGCGTGTTCAACTATCTGTGTGATCATGATTCGCGGAAGATCTGCCTTTCAGTTCCGAATTGATATATCTGATTTCAAAATACTGCAGCACAAGAAAAAAGAGAACAAAAGAGACCAGAAATCCGGCCAGAGGCCAGTGCAGGACGGCGATCACCAGGTAGACCATGACCGCGAGGAGGATGAAGCGCAGGGCCATGCCCCCCAGCACCACTGCGTAAAAGGTCTTGACCTTGCGGCGAAAAGCCCACTGGATCGATACCAGGCTGAAGACGATATTAAAAAGGCTGACCAGATAGCCGAGGGTGTAGGAGCTGGTCATGCCGGGCCGGCCGTAGTAATGAAGAGGGATCAGCAGCACCAGGAAGGCCGGAACCGTCCAGCCAACCAGACGCCAGATCCGCATGGGTGATTTCATCTCTGCTTTGTGCTCGATTCTTTATCCCGGCGGTCGGGGTAGACGGTCTTGTAGACATTCATGAACCCCGCCGTTCCCCCCGCTATTACTCCGAGCAGGAGGAAGAGCGGGGAGGTGCCCAGTTTGCTATCCAGCCAGTAGCCCAGGGCCGTGCCGAGGATCACGGCGACGGCCAGCTGCATGCCCAGATTCATATAGGGCCCGACCGCCGGTCTGTTTCTGCCGCCCTCTTCTGTCACTGCGCCCCGCTTTTCTATTTGATGATCGTCTCTCCGTCCGCCTCGCCCGGAGTCCTGCCGGTCTCCGCTTTGGCGTCTGACATCGAGCATTTGCCGTCAAATATGGCGCCCTCATCGATGACCAGCTTGCCGGTCTTGAGCTCGCCGCGCAGCTCGGAACGGGCCTCGAGAACGGTCCGCCCGGGAGAGAGTACGGATCCGTTGATCCGGCCGCCGAGGACAAGGTTCTTCACCTTGACATTGCCCTTGATTTCCCCCTCGGCGCCGACGATGAGGGTGTCCCCGGAGGTGACATCCCCAACCACCTTGCCGTCCACGCGCAGGCTGTGTTCGACCTTGATGTTGCCGTCAACGACTGCGCCCTTGCCGAGAATGGTGCCCAACTCCCCCGGTTTATCCGTGCTTTTCATATGGTCGCTTTCCATTAAGGTGCATCGCTCGGGCCGCCCGCTCACATCCGTGCGAACGCAAGAATATAGTCCGCAGGATTGAGGGCGATCCCGTCTTTCCATAATTCAAAATGCAGATGCGGCGCCGTGCTCTCGCCCGAGGACCCGAGCAGGGCAATGTGGTCTCCCTTGCGCACCAGGGTGGAACGACTCGCCAGATTGCGCTGGTTGTGGCCGTAATAGGTGAAGAACCCGTCGCCATGGTAAATGATCACCATATTGCCCAGATCCTGGGTCCAGCCCGAAAAGACCACCACCCCGTCCCCGGCGGCGCTGATGAAAGAGCCCCTCGCGGCAGCGATATCGATGCCAGTGTGGGCGGCCCCCTCATCGGAGTAGTTGCGCGTCAGAACCCCGGCCACGGGCAGATAGGTGGGCAGGCTCCTGAGATATTCGTGAATGCCGATCTCCCTGGACTGCTGGAGAAATCCGAGCTTTTCGCCGAGATTGACCTCTACCGGTTTGGGGCGCTCCCGGCGCGGCTCGAGGATGGGCTCGACGGGGAGGGCGCGCCGGGGAGGCTCAAAGACCTCATCCGAAGCGAGGGTAGCGCTCCCCCGGTTCTCATCCAAACCCAGGGCGCTGCGCAGCTTGGCATCGGTTGCCTCGATCTTTTGAAACACGGCTGCCAGCTCATACACTTTTTTGCTGTTCTCGACCAGCTGGCCGTTGATCTTGCTCAGGTCATCATATCGGACCGCCAGGCGCGCCCACTGCAGATAGGCCACGATCCCTAAAAAAAGATGAAGGGCCAGCACCACCGCAGCAACGCGCAGGATCCTGAACTTGCGCATCGAGATCTGATAATGGCGCGGCTCCGCCTGATCGTCCGGGATCACCAGAATCTGCAGTGATCTGCGGTGGCTGCGCGCAGTGCCCTCCGCCTTCTTTCTGCCGAACATTTTTGCCAGCCTGCCGAACATATCACTCGCCGAGAATGAGGGCGATGATGCGCTCAAGTTCATCTGAGGAGTAGTATTCGATCTCGATAGCGCCGCCCCGGTTTCTGCTCTTCAACTCCACCTTGGTGGCCAAGTGAAGACGCAGCTTGTTTTCCAGCTCTTCCATGTAATAATTCGGCGCTGCCGTCACCTTGGCCGGCTTGGCCTTGCCCTTCTCCGGCTCCCGCACCATCTCCTCGACCTTGCGCACGGAGAGGCTGCCGCCGACTATCTTCTTCCACATCTCGAGCTGATCCTCACTGCTGGCCAGCGAGAGCAGGGCGCGGGCGTGGCCGAAGGAGATTTCGCTGCTCTGGACGCTCTCCTGGATGCGTCGCGGCAGTTTGAGCAATCGGAGGAAGTTGGCGACACTGGTGCGGTCCTTGCCGACCTTGACCGCAACCTCTTCCTGGGTGAGCTTGCACTCATCAATGAGCCGCTTGTAGCCATGGGCGATATCGATCGCGTTCAGATCCTCGCGGTGGATATTCTCGATGATCGCGAGTTCGAGCATTTCCTCATCGGTCTCGACCTCGAGGATGTAGGCGGGAATCTTCTGAAGGCCAAGGTCGCGCACTGCGCGCAGACGCCGTTCGCCGGAGATGAGCTGGTACCCTGCGCCGTGCTTGCGGACAGTGACGGGCTGGACTAGCCCCTTCTCCGCAATCGACTGCTTGAGTTCGGCCAGGCTTTCGGGGTCAAATTTTTCACGCGGCTGGAAGGGATTGGGCGCAATCTTGTCCACATCGAGGAAATCGATGCCCTTGCCCTGGACTGGCGCATCCTGTTCAGCGGGTATATCAGGAATGAGCGCCCTGAGGCCGCGCCCCAACGCCTTTTTATTCGCCATTCTTGATGATTTCCTCTGCCAGACTCATATAATTTTCCGATCCCGAGCAGACGGCGTCGTAAAGGATGATCGGCTTGCCGAAACTGGGGGCCTCGCTGAGGCGCACATTGCGCGTGACAATGGTCTCAAAGACCCGGCCCTCGAAATACCGGCGCACATCCTCCGCCACCTGGCGGGAGAGGTTGAGGCGCGCATCGTACATGGTCAGCAGCACCCCTTCGATCGCCAGGTGCTCATTGAGGTGCTTCTGCACCAGCCGGATGGTGTTGAGCAGCTGACCCAGTCCTTCCAGGGCGTAGTATTCGCATTGAATGGGGATGAGGACGGAATCGGAGGCGGTCAGGGAGTTGATCGTCAGCAGCCCCAGGGAGGGCGGACAATCGATCAGAATGTACTTGAACTGGTCGCGCACAGGTTCAAGCGCCCGGGCGAGGCGCTGCTCGCGTGATATCGCCGAAACCAGCTCGACCTCCGCGCCCACCAGACTGATCGAGGAGGGCAAGAGCTTGAGATAATCGAGCTGGGTGTCCAAAAGAAGGGATTGCGCGGGGCGCTCATTGATAATGGCATCGTAAATTGTAGCCTGGAGCGCGCGCTGATCATAACCATAGCCGCTGGTGCTGTTGGCCTGGGGATCCATATCGACCAGAAGCGTCGGATACTCCGCCACAGCCAGGGCCGCCGCCAGGTTAACGGCGGTGGTGGTCTTGCCCACGCCCCCTTTTTGGTTCGCTATGGTTATAATTTTGCCCATCTGGGGGGCTTCCTCCATTTTCTGATATATTGTGTTAATATACTCCCCGCAAATTTCAAAATCAATGAAAAGTTTCTCCTCTACACCCTCCCCCTGGGCGCCCGGTCAGGAGTTAATTCTTGACATTGAGGGCAAAAACATGTAATTTTTCCAGCATCACTATCCCCGTCGGCCCGGACTCCATCAACCACCGCCGCAGCTCTTTTCTGACCCCCACAAAGCGAGGATGCATCATGATAAATCTCTTCAACAAACTGGTCATCTTCTTCCTGCCCATCATCCCCAAATTCATTGTCCGCATGGTCGCCAAGCCCTATGTGGCCGGACCCACCCTCGAAGATGGCATTCGCGTCGTCAAGGAGCTGAACAGCAAGGGCATCAGCGCCACCATGGATGTGCTCGGCGAAAGCGCCAGAAAGCTGGAGGAGTGCCAGGAAGCCATCGATGACTATTTCAAGGTGCTCGACCGCATCGCCGCCGACAAGCTGGACGCCAATATCTCGGTGAAGCTGACCCAGCTCGGCCTCACCCTCGACCGGGAACAGTGCTATCAGAATATCCGCAAAATCGTCGACAAGGCGGATCGGCTCGGGATCTTCGTCCGCATCGACATGGAGGATTCAGCTGTCACCAGCGAGACCATCGAACTCTTCCTGCGCATCAACGACGAATTCAAGCGCACCGGCATCGTCATCCAGGCCTACCTGCGCCGCAGCCTCGCTGATGTCGTGCGCCTCTCCGCCCACAAAACCAACTACCGCATCTGCAAGGGCATCTATATCGAACCGCGCAAGGTGGCTTTCAAGGATAAACAAACCGTCAACGACAACTTCGGCCTCCTCGTCGACACCGCCTTCGGCATGGGCAGCTATGTCGGCATCGCCACCCATGATGAAAGGCTCTACTGGAAGGGGCTGGAACTCATCCACAAGCACAAGCTCACCACCGGGCAGTATGAATACCAGATGCTTCTCGGCGTCGACGAGGAGCTGCGTGATATCATCGTGCAGGCCGGTCACAAGCTGCGCGTCTATGTCCCCTTCGGCAAGAACTGGTATGCCTACTGCGTGCGCCGGCTCAAGGAGAATCCGATGATGGCCTGGTACATCGTCAAGGCCATGTTCGGCCTGAGGTAACCATGAGCAGCCGTCCCGAGGAGCGGATCAGGGAGCTGCGCGACCTGATTCACTACCACAACACCCGCTATTACGGGCTCGATGATCCGGAGATTTCGGACGCCGAATTCGATCGCCTCATGCGTGAGCTCGTCGAGCTCGAGCAGCGCTTTCCGGAGTTCGTAACGGCTGATTCCCCCACCCAGCGGATCGGGGGCGCCCCCCTGGAAGCCTTCCCCCCCGCCCTCCACACCGTGCCCATGCTCAGCCTGGAAAATGCCCTCAGCGAGGAGGAGTTACTCGCCTTCGATCAGCGCACCCGCCGGGCTCTGGGCAGCGAGGAGGAGATCGACTACGTTTGCGAGCCCAAACTGGACGGCCTCGCCGTCGAACTGGTCTACATCGATGGCCTCTTCACCCTCGGCTCCACTCGCGGCGACGGTTATACCGGGGAGGAGATCACCCGCAACCTCCGCACAATCAAATCGATCCCCCTCAAGCTCAATAACGCTCCCCCGGGCCGGCTCGAGGTGCGGGGCGAGGTCATTCTCGGCATCCGCGAATTTGAAACCCTGAACCGCGAACGGCAGGAACGGGGAGAGTCCCTCTTCGCCAACCCGCGCAATGCCGCGGCGGGGTCGCTGCGCCAGCTCGACGCCCTGATCACCGCCGGCCGCCCTCTGGCCATCTTCTGCTACGGAATCGGCCAGGCCGAAGCCCTCCCCTTCACCACCCACGCCGAAATGCTCGAGAGCTTCAGAAGCATGGGGCTGCGGGTCAATCCCCTGATCGAGCGCGTCCGCGGCGCCGGCGCGGTCCTGGCCTACCATCGTGCCATGGGCGAACGGCGTGGGCAACTCCCCTATGAGATCGACGGCATCGTCGTCAAGGTCGACCGCGTCAGCCAGCAGGAGGAACTCGGCGCCAGGAGCAGGAGTCCTCGCTGGGCGATCGCCTTCAAGTTTCCCGCCCGTCAGGAGGTGACCCGGGTGCTCAACATCCAGGTCCAGGTCGGCCGCACCGGCACCCTCACCCCGGTTGCGATCTTGCAGCCGGTCCAGGTCGGCGGCGTAAGCGTCAGCCGCGCCACCCTGCACAACCAGGACGAGATCGACCGCAAGGATATCCGCATCGGGGACTGGGTCGTCGTTCAGCGCGCCGGGGATGTCATTCCCGAAATCGTCAAGGTCGTTGAGAGCCGCCGCACCGGCGACGAACGCCCCTTCCTCCTGCCCGAGGCCTGTCCGGTCTGCGGCAGCCATACGGTGCGGCCCGAGGATGAGGCCGCCCGGCGCTGCATCAATCTCTCCTGCCCGGCCCAGGTCAAGGAACGCATCTTCCACTTCGCCTCCAAACGCGCCATGGATATCGACGGTCTCGGGGAAAAGCTGGTCGATCAGCTCGTCGAGAACGGCCTGGTCCGGGATGTGGCCGATCTCTATGCCCTCACCCGCGCACAACTGGCCGGTCTTGAACGTATGGCTGAAAAATCGGCAGCCAACATCATCGCCGCCATCGAGGCCAGCCGCTCCCGCCCCCTCGAGCGGCTGCTCTTCGCCCTCGGCATCCGTCATGTCGGCGAACACGTCGCCCGCCTCCTGATTGAGGCCTTCGGGACCATGGAGCGGCTGATGAGCGCGCACAGCGAGGAGCTGATGCAGGTCCATGAGATCGGACCCCAGGTCGCGGAGAGCGTGACCGATTTTTTCACCACCCCCGAGAACGGCCGGGTTATCGAACGGCTGCGCCAGGCGGGGGTGGAGATGGCCCCCTCCCGGGCGCAAAGAGGCGACCTCTTCGCCGGCAAGACCCTCGTCCTGACCGGAACCCTCTCCTCCTACACCCGCGAGGAGGCGGAAAAACTGATCCTCGCCCTGGGCGGCCGGCCGGCCTCCTCGGTCAGCAGCAAGACCTCCTATGTCATCGCCGGCGAGGCCGCGGGCAGCAAACTGGACAAGGCCCGGGCACTCGGCATCCCCGTCCTCACCGAAGCAGAATTCAAAGAGATGATCAAGGCATGAAAATCAAGATTACCGCCAGCCTCCTCCTCGCCGCCGCCCTGGCCCTCCTCGCCTGTGCCGGCAGCCGGGATACCGGCAAACTCGCCTTTGTCAGTATCGAGGAAGAGATCGTCCTCGGCCGTGAGGTTTCAGTCCAGGCCGGACAGCTCCTGAAAATCGTCCGCAATCAGGAGGTGGGCCAGTATCTCAACCAGCTGGCCGCCGAAATCGGCCCCCACTCCCACTGGAGCGGCCTCACCTACTCCGTCCATCTTGTCAACGAACCCGACCTCAACCACTTTTCACTCCCGGGCGGACAGATCTTCATTTACCGCGGTCTGTTCGAAACCCTCGGCAGCACCGACCAGGTGGCCGCCGTTATCGCCCACGAGATCGCCCACATCGCAGCGCGCGACGGGGTGGAAAGGCTCTCGGCCAAATACGGCTGGGCGGTGGCCGCACAGAGTGTCATCGGCCAGAATCCCGAGATCGCCCGCCAACTCTTCCTTAATCTGTACACAAAGGATACAATTCTGGATTATCCCAAACCAGTTGAACGCGAAGCTGACCGGAAATGCGCCACCTACCTCGTAAAAGCCGGTTTCGATCCGGCGGGACTCCCCGGCATGGTGCGCCTCCTCCGTCAGGCCGAGAAGAGTCACCCGGGCCTGGTCAAGCTTCTGCGCAAGACCCATGCCTCGGCGTCTATCAGATATCGCAATGTTTCTTCTTATGTTAAGACGCTCGATTCGCCCTCACCGAATCCCCATCCCCTGGCCGATTTTCTGCTCATCCGGGAGATCCTGACCAAAATCCCCTACTGAGCCGGCGCCGCTTTTTTCAGCCGCTTTTCATTTTTGGCATGCTTGTTGTATAGGCTAACGCAGAAGCAGAAGCATCGTGAGACAGGCATCGCCGCAGGTTTATCCGGGCCGTATACACAGTGGCTGCAACGCTTTGAGCGTCCTTTGGAGTGGGACTTGCCATCGCATCTGTAGCGGCCTGGAGCCTGTTGCATCCAGCAACCTGAGCAGCCGTACAGGACTGAGTGAGCCTGTCACTGACATAGCATTTAGCCGCTTCCCGGCTGGGCAGCGGCCGGGGCAAGGCAGCCTGTCCAGCTCCTCTTGCCCCGCAGAACCTCCCTCCTCCTCCTCAGATGCCAAAACTAAAAAGCCTCCGCAGAGCACACGGAGGCTTTTTAGTTTTTAATCCGAATTGTCCCGGGCCTGCCCCCCGGCCTGCTTTATCTTTCCCTGCTATTCCCGATGGATCCCCAACTTTTGCATCTTTTTATAGAGATTGGTGCGGTCGATGCCTAGCGTCGCCGCGCTCTCCTCCATCTTCCAATCGTGGCTTTTCAGCACCTGCTCGATATAGCTTTTTTCAAAACGCTCCCGGGCCTGACGAAGGGTGGCGGGAGCCTCCTCATTGACCGGCTTGCCGCTCATCATCAACCGCAGGTCGGCCTCGGAGAGGCTCTCGCCACGAGCCAGGATCACCGCCCGTTCGATGCAGGAGCGCAGCTGGCGGACATTCCCCGGCCAGTGATAGTTCATCAAGGTTTGCAGTGCGGCCGGGGTGAAACCCTCCAGCCGGCGGTTGTACTGCCCGCAGAAATAGTTCAGAAAATGGCCGCTCAGCTCCGGGATATCCTCCTTGCGCTCGCGAAGCGGAGGGAGATTGATGTCGATGACGCAGACGCGATAATAGAGATCCTCGCGGAAAAGCCCCTTGCTGATGCATTCAGTGAGGTTCTTGTTAGTGGCGGCGATGATGCGGACGTCGACAGGCTGCGGCCGGGCGGCACCGACCGCTTCGACCTCGCGGGACTGCAGGACGCGCAGCAGCTTGGCCTGCGCCGGCTGGCTGAGGTCGCCGATCTCGTCAAGAAAAAGGCTGCCCCCCGCGGCCTGCATGAATTTGCCGTCATGGTTCTCGGTCGCCCCGGTGAAGGCTCCCTTGCGATGTCCGAAGAGTTCGCTCTCGATGAGGGTGTCGGGAATGGCGGCGCAGTTGACGCGCATAAAGGGTCCGGCGGCGCGATGGCTGCGCAGATGGATAGCCATGGCGACCAGTTCCTTGCCCGTGCCGGTCTCGCCGGTGATCAGAACGGTGCTCTCGGTGGGGGCCACCTGGTCGATGCGCGCATAGATATCCTGCATCCCCGGGCTGGTGCCGACCATGCGGTAGCGGTTCATGATCTCGGCGGCCATCCAGTTGTTCTTCTGCTCCAGCTGACGCCAACCCAGGGCGCGCTCCACGGTGAGCAGCACCCGCTCCAGATTGACCGGCTTTTCGAGAAAATCGAACGCCCCCAACCGTGTCGCCTGGATGGCGCGGTCGATCGAGGCGTGGCCGGTAATTACCACCAGCGGCAGGTCCGGGGCGATGCCGACGGCTTTTTCGAGCACCTGCATGCCGTCCAGTCCGGGCATGGCGAGATCGATGAAGCCAATATCCAGCTCCCCGCCGGCGATCTGCCTGACCGCTTCGTTGCCGTCGCGCGCCAGCACGACCTGATAATCCTCCCCCTCGAGCACCGAGGCCAACTGAGCCGCGAAGGCGCTGTCGTCCTCGGCGATGAGCACTCGCCCCTTTATTCTCTTCATACTCCCCTTCTCATTAAACAGAACGGATGGGCAGACGGACAAAAACCGTGGTACCGCTCATTTTACGGCTGTCGATCTCGATGGTGCCGCCCAGGGATTCAAGGATGCTCCTGGCCAGAGGGAGTCCCATACCCGTGCCCGAGGCCGAAGTGGTGAATCCTGTCTTGAAGATGTGGGAAAGCTCTTCGGCGGAGATGCCCACCCCGTTGTCGGTGATCTCCAGGAGGGCCTGATCCTTCTCTCCTTGCGGGTAGAGGGGATTTTTTTCCAGCATGGTCGTGATCGACAGTACTCCTTCGCCCTGGATGGCGGCGATGGCGTTGTCGAGCAGATTGTAGAGGGCCTCCTTGAATTGGCCGGCATCAATGTGGACCGGCAGCTCTGCGGTCTCAAACCGGGTGCGCACCTGGACTGTATCGGGGATGCGCGGCAGATACTCCTGCAGAGACTCCTGAATGACGCGGGAAAAATCATCGGGGAGAAAGACCGGGGGATCGAGCCGGGCGAACTTCATAAAGGCATTGATCGAATCCCGCACCCGCTCGATCTCGTGTATCGCCGTCTTGGTCATCTCCTCATACTCCGGCGCGTAATCAGGGCTGAATTTGCGGTAGGCGCGCTGAAGTCTCTGAATGGCGAGCAGGACCGTCGCCAGCGGGGTTTTGGTCTTGTGGGCCATGCGCATCGCCATCGCCGCCCAGATCCTCAGCCTCTCCTTCTGCAGGCTCTCCGAAAGATCGGCCAGCAGCAGCACGATATGGTTCTGCAGCCGTTGATGGCGGACCAGTTCCACAGCGAAATTCTGCGCCCGCCCCTCGATCTCGAGGTCGAATTCCTGCTGCTGGTAGCTCTCATTCTCTCTTTTAAAGGCCTTATAAAAAGCGAGCAGACCGGTCAGAGGGGCAGTCCCCATCACCTCCTCAACGGGGTGTTCGATGGTCCTCTCCTCTTCCCGCCCGATCACCCTCAGGAAATAAGGATTACAGAAGAGAAAGCGGCCTCCCCCGTCGACGAGGGCCACTCCGATGCGGCGGGATTGGAAGCGGCCCGCGTTGCGCAGTGTGTGCCTCAGCCTGAAAACAAGATAGAGGGCGCCGGCCAGGAGGAGCAGGAGCAGGACGGTCAGGAGGAGCAGCGCGATCGGATGGATCCCCGCCCTGCTGCCGGGAATGTGCACGCGCTCCTGCCCACGCGGGAAAAGGGCATCCACCGGGAGGGTCAGCACCTTGAGCACTCCCTGGTCGAGGAGGCAGAAACTCCTCTGCGAGGCGTTGATCAAGGCCAGAGCCTCGATCCTGGACGGCCTGGTCTTCGCCACCGGCATCCAGGCCAGGGGCCGCAGGGCGCTGTCGACGAGCCAAAGGGCGAGTGGGGATTGTGTGCCAAAAAAGAGTTCGGCCCGGCCATCGCGGTCGACATCCTCGACCAGCAGCGGCTGGCCGCCGCCCCCGGCGTGGGCAAGGGCGGTTATGCGCAGCCGGCCCCGCTCGGCATCAGCGCGCAGGACTATGGCATGGTTGGCAAGGTCGCCGGCGATGATCTCCGGCGTGCCGTCGAGATCCATATCCTCGACCAGAAAACTGTAAATCGGGGCCATCCCGCGCGGATCATCCAGCTCACTCTTGACCGCCAGGGAGAGGCCATCAAGGGCATAAAGACGCGGTTGTTGACTGTGCGCGCTGATCAACGAAAAGGGGGCGGCGATGATCTCCGGCAAAAGATCGCGGTCCAGATCGGCGAGTTTGACGTTGACGTAAGAAGATTCACCCCCGAAGGCCCTTTTGGCCAAAATCCGCCCATCGCCGGTCAGGACGGCCACATAGCTGCTGTCGCGGCTGAAGGGACCGAAAAAAGGACCGTCCGAAGCCCCGCCCAGGGTGATGACCAGCTCCATACCGCCGTCTCCATCCAGGTCGGCCGGTGTGACCTGTGTGAGCATGGGGGCGAAGGAGAGGTCGAGGAGGGTCGCCTTGGTCGCCAGATCATAGGCGAGGAGGGTGCGCGGTTGCCGATCGGCGCCGGTGTTGAGATGGATGAGCAGATCCGGCCGGTCGTCGCGGTTGATATCACAAAGCGCCGCTGAGTTCAGGCTGCCGGTCCAGAGGCCGTCGCCGGAGGCATCCCGCCCGGCGACGGTCGCCACAGAATCGACCTTCTCAGCCCGGCGGTTGTAAAGATCGATCCACCCCTTCTCCCCGGCAATCCGATAGGTGGCAAAGTTGAAGCGACTGCTGCCCTGCAGCGGGAAGAGGGTATAGGCCTCATGGTGCAGGGTGACCGGCTGGCCGGGAAAAGTATAGCCCACCTGATAGAGCTCGCGGATGGAGAGGAAAAGAGGGTGCTCCTGGTCAGTGCGCAGCTCGCAGAGCTCCTCAAGCCCGTCACCGTCGAAATCATCGATGAAAAAATCATGCACGGTATGAGCAGTGCTGGTGAACGACACCCTTTCGTCCAGCCGGGGCAGCTTCGCTGTTTTCCAGCTCGGCGGTTCCCCCTCTCCCTGCAAATTGCTGGCCGCCGCCATCAGCATGGCGGTTAACAGGCAACCGAACCATCGCATTTTTTCATCTCCCGGCCGAACCGGCTGGTTACCGCACCAGAAGCATCTTGCGGGTTTCTGTCCCCGCGCCGCTGATCAGGCGGCAGAAATAGACCCCGGCAGCCCTGCCGCCGGCGTTCCAGACGACACGGTAATGGCCCGGATTCTGCAAGCCATCCACCAGCCGTTCCACCATCTCGCCCCGGCTGTTATAAAGCTCGAGGCGCACCCTTCCGGTCCCGGCCAGACGATAGGCGATGGTGGTCTCGGGATTGAAGGGATTGGGATAATTCTGCTGCAGGATAAAATCCTCGGGCTGCTCTTCCGCTCCGGCGAAAGCCGCCGAATCGACCTGGTACGAGCTTTGCGCCAGGTGATAGAGATAGAGATGACCGACCGCCACATACCAGACATTGGGCCGGTTGCAAATGTAGGCAAGGTGCTGCACGGGGTAGCCCTTTTCCCATTCGACCACATTGGGGTGGCACATGACGTGGTAGACGCTGCCCTCGGACATGGCCTTGTCGAAGGCCCCGTTGAGGCTGCCGAGGTCGTTGGTGCCGATGCCCCAGCCGAGCTGCGAAGCCGGGGGATCAAAGGCCCGCGTCACCCCGGCGTTGGTGAACATGTGGATCTTTTCGTTCCATGGCGACAGACCGAAAAAATTGCTGACGTAAAGGCGGTTGAAGAGGAACTTGTTGAGGGTCAGGAGGGAATCGATGATGGCGTTGGTGCGCCCGTTGGGCGCGATCCAGGTGTAGACATATTCCCGCTCGCCCGAGGTGAATGCAGCCGGCAGTGTGAGGTTCCGGATGATATCCTCCTTGTTGCCGGTGATCTCGCCCGGGTAATCCTTGTAGGGAAGGGAGGGATGGGAGCGGGAATGGCAGGCGGCTTCGACATAGCCCGAGTCGAGCTGCGCCTGGATGTAGCGGTAAACCGCGGCATCGGCCCCGCCCGAATTGATGCCGCAGCTGACCCAGAGCCGGTAGGAGCGGGTGATGTGCAGGGTGCGCACGAACTTGGCCCTGCTCCAGCCCGCCATGTCGTCCGCGCTGGCGGTGACGGCCATCTCCCGATCGTCGTAGTAGGTGCAGATGCGGTTGAAGCGGGCGGGGATGCTCTTGCGCCCGGCATTGGTGATCCTGAGAAAAATCGAATCGCTCTCGGCCGAAAAGCCGAGGGAGAGGTAGGCGGTGGAACTCCCGCGCTCAAAACGCACGGCTGCGATGCCGTTGAAAAAATCGCCTCCGCTCTTTTCTGGAAGCTGCAGCCAGGCTCCGCCCTGACGATAACGATACCATGCCCGCGCCCCCTCCTCAAAAGCGGAGAGCTCCAGGGCAAAGGTCAGGGGATAGCTGAACCCATAATCGATATGGACCTGTGGATCGATGGCGATATGCACCTCATCCGCTCCGGCTTGACGGACGAAGAGAAACTTTTCCTGAGCATGGGTGGTGCGCTGGAAACAAATGAGCAAGAATAGCAGTAAAGGAATGGCGTAGCGTCGCATGACTTCTCCGTGGTCTTGAGGTGAGTATAATAAGCTACTATTTTTTCCCAATATTGCAACCGCTTTTTCTTGCAAGGTACCCCCAGAAATCTGGATCCCACCCGACACCTGGCGTCGCTTGTCCCCAATCCCTCCTTACTATACTATTTCCAATATACTCGCGGCCTGTGCCCTCGTCATGAGGCATTTTTTTACAAGGTGTTTCTGATAGGTAAAATACAATTTTTTATTTAATTACCTCTGGGTGGGACCGAGATTTTGGGGGATAGCCAGCTTTTTCTTGCCCTTGTGGTGAAAAGTTGTTACTTTTTGATACGGCGGCAGTATACTGAGAAAAAAAGGAGGAGCTATGCAGATCCAACTCTTGGCGCCTTTCGAAAGAGCCTTCAACCGCATGAAAACGGCGCTTTTCAAGCCCTTCGACCTGCGCAAGTGGCTGATCATCGGCTTCACCGCCTTCCTCGCGGATCTGCTCGACGGCGGGGGCGGGGGAGGCCGGGGAATGCAAAATCAGAGCCATGGCGATTGGGGCGCAGTGCTGGCCGCACCCTATCAGGCCCTGGAGTGGCTGCAAAGCAAACCGGAATGGATGACCCTGCTCATCTTCATTCTGCTCTTCGCGGCGGCACTCGTACTGCTCCTCCTCTGGCTGAGTTCCAGAGGCAAATTCATGTTCCTCGACAATGTGGTTCAGCAACGCGCCCTGGTCTCCCATCCCTGGCATCACTATCGCCAACCAGCCGCCTCGCTTTTCCGCTTCCGCGCCCTCTTCGCCCTCATCATTCTTGGTCTGGCGGGAGGAACCCTCTATCATCTCTGGCGGATGGCCTATACCCGCTGGAACGAATCCGGCGACCTCTGGCAGCTTCTCCCCTCGCTCGCGCTCTGGATTCTCTTCCTGCTGCTCATCATCCTGACCTTCAGCTATGTCAAGCTGCTCCTCGACCACTTTGTCGTGCCCCTGATGTATAAACACAATCTAGGCTGCGTGCAGGCCTGGGAAAAATTCATGCCTCTGCACTGGGCACACGTCGGCAGCTTCATTCTCTACGCCCTCTTTATCCTGATCGCCATCATCGCCCTGGTCGCACTCGTCGTCATTGTCGGACTCTTCACCTGCTGTGTCGGCTTTGTTATTCTGGCTATCCCCTACCTCAACTCCGTGTTGATGCTGCCCTTCAGCTACTGGCTGCGCTCTTTCAGTCTGGAGTACCTCGCCCAGTTCGGCAGCGAGTACAACCTCCTGGAGGAAGCCGGACGGGAGGAGGTGAATCCCTACCCCGAGCCGCCGACGGTCGCCTGACCAGCAGCCGCAAACTGCGGTTCAGCCCTCAAGGAATGGGCGGCGCAGGGAACTTTTACTATGACGCGCGGTGTTCCATCTGCACAGATAAAACTTGCGATTCAGGCTGTATTTTCGTAAGATAGACATTATCATGATCAGATGGGAAAACCGCCATGTACTACCGCAGCATGTGGTTCCGTTTTATTCTGCTTTACGCCGTCATCACCCTTCTGCCGGGCGGGTCTCTCATCGCCCGGCAGGGGAGTGTTATCCAGGAACGGGCCCTTCCCGGAGTGGTCTCCCTGGCCCTCAGGGAACCCCTCCCCGACGGCGCAGCCCTGCGCCGTGCCGCCCTCCCCGGCCTGGAACACACCCTGCAGTCGCTGCAGATTCATACCCTCGCGCCGGTCGCCCCGGCACCCCGCGCTGTCCTGCCTAAAATCGGCCACCGCACCCGCATCGACAATCTGTACAATGCCTGGTATGCCGGCGGCCGCCCGCCCGAGGAGGTGGCGAAAATATTGGCCGGGGATCCGGCCGTCGAATTCGCTGAAGCCAGATACTATTATACCCTGACTGCCATGCCCGACGATCCCCTCGCCGGCAAACAGTGGTATCTCGATGCCGTCCAGCTCCCCCGGGCCTGGGAGATTGCCAAAGCGGAACAGGGCGGAGTCGTGATCGCCATTATCGATGGCGGCACCGACATCACCCATCCCGACCTGGTGGACAATCTCTGGACCAATCCCGGAGAGATCCCCGCCAACGGGCTGGATGACGACAACAACGGCTATGCCGACGACCTGCACGGCTATAATTTCACCAATAATATTCCAGATCCCGCCAGCCTCTTCTCCGGCACCAGCTACAGCGATCACGGCACCCATACCGCAGGTGCCGCCTGCGCCACCGCCAACAATCGTCTGGGCATCGCCGGCACGAGCTGGAACGCCCGCCTCATGGCCCTCAACGCCGGATCGAAAACAACGGACAAAAATATCGATCCCCTCAGCATCGACAAGGCCATCGCCTACGCCACGGCCAACGGCGCCGACATCCTCAGCTGCAGCTTCAGCGGCTCCTATTCGGAGATCACCCACCGCCTGATCCGCTATGCCTTCGAGGAGGGGCTGGCGATTGTCGCCGCGGCGGGCAACGCGAACGACCTCGCCGACCAGGTCTACCCGGCCAGTTATAATGGGGTCCTGGCCGTGGCGGCCACCGACAGCACCGACTCCCGCGCCTATTTTTCCAACTATGGCTACAGCGTGGATGTCACCGCCCCGGGGGTGAGCATCTGGAGCACGGTCAGCGGCGGCAGCTATGCGGGTGATTACTGGCAAGGCACCTCGATGTCGACCCCGATCGCGGCGGGCGTGGTCGCCCTGGTCATGACCCGCTTTCCGGAGTGGAGCGGCCTGCAAGCGGCCGAACAGGTGCGCGTCACCGCCGACAATATCGATGCCAGAAATCCCTCCTATGCCGGCAAGCTCGGCCGCGGCCGCATCAACGCCTGGCGCGCCCTCACCGAGATCGGCCCCTCCCTGCGCATCACCGGCTGTGAATTCTTCGATCAGGACGGCGACAGCCTGATCGAGCCGGGCGAAACCGTGCGGCTGCGGCTGGCCGTGACCAATTACCTGACCGAAGCCCATAACGTGACCCTCGCGCTCTCTGAAGAGAGCCCCTACACCACGGTCTCGCCTGCCAACGCCGCCCTCGCCTCGATCGGCAGCGGCGAGAGCATCGTCCTCGATAACAACTTCTTCTTCAAGGTGGGCAGTGCAGCCCCCAGCAACCACCCCATCGATTTCACCCTCAGCATCAGCGCCGGCGGCTACACCGACACCGACCATTTCACCCTGACCGTCCTGCCCGCCTTCGCCAACATCGGGGTCAACAATATCTATACCACTGTGACCAATGTCGGTCGCATCGGCAGCGCCAATCCCGGCGGCGCCAACGCCGGCATCGGCTTCCTCTACAAATCGGGCGCAAACCTCCTCTTCGAGGGGGCCATCATCGCCGGCACCTCCGCCAACCGGATCGTCAATGCAGCGCGCGGCCTTATCACCTACACCGGGGCGCAGGAAAATGACGCCGATTTTATCCGCACCGAGGAGGGCGACATCCGCATCACCACTCCCGGAAGCCTTAGCGACCAGGAGAGCATCACCTCCTTCTCGGATGCCGGGGCCTCATCACCCCTCAATATCCGCATCACCCAGCAGACCTTCGCCAGCAGCGACCCGCGCTATGCCGATCTCCTTTTCCTCAGCTACCGGGTGCATAACCTCAGTGGAGAACCGATCGACCGTTTTCATTTCGGCCTTTTCTGCGACTGGGATATAGATGCGGGCAGCTACAACACCAATGTGGCCGCTTTTGACGCGGATCGCCGCCTGGGCTACGCCTGCGACAGCGGCGACGGCCCCGCCACCTTCGCCGGCATCCGTCTGCTGACGCCGGGAGGGATTTCCTACCGAGCTATCATTAATGATAACGCCGATCCCCTCAATCCTGGCTGGGGGCTCCATGACGGTTTTACCGACGGCGAAAAATGGGAGGCGATCAGCGGCGGGGTGACCCAGAGCCGGGTCGGGCCTGCCGACATCTCCAACGTCATCGCCTCCGGCCCCCATATCATCCCTGCCGGCGGGGAGATCACCATCGATTTTGCCCTCATCGCCGCTGACAACCTGGAGCTGCTGCAAGCAGCAGCCGACAGCGCCTGGATGTTCTGGCTCACCTCGCTGCAGACCGGCCCGATCACACCCCCCCCGGCCGTCTGGGCCCTGGAGGCCAACTATCCCAATCCCTTCAATGCCGAGACCACCATCCTCTTCAGCCTGCCCCGCCCCACTCCGGTCCGGCTCGACATCCTCGATCTCTCCGGACGCCTGGTCAGGCGCCTCGCCGAGACCACCCTGCCGACGGGCCGCCACCGGCTCCTCTGGGATGGCCGCGATAATCAGGGAAGATCGGTCGCCGGCGGAACCTATCTCTACCGGCTGCAAAGCGATGGAGAACAGCTGGTCCGCAAGCTGGTCCTGCTCCGCTGACAAGCAGAGGCCGGGCCGCCGGGCGAAACCCGGAGCGGTTTCATTCGTATAGAACAAGAGGTCGGGACTCAACCTGCCCAGCATATACCACTCTGATAAAACCGGAGACGAGAATGGCCCTTCCCCGTACCGCCTGCAGGATGTTCTGCCTTTCCGTTGTGCTGATCACGCTCAGGACGGCCGCCGGCCAGCCCGTGCTCTTCCCCGAGCCTAAAAGCCCGCGCATCGCCAACTATGACATCGATGTCCGCCTCGACACCGAGGCCCGCCTTCTGCACGGCCGCCAGGTTCTGCGCTGGCGCAACACCGCCAGCCACGCCGTCGAGGAACTACAGTTTCACCTCTATCTCAACGGCTTCCGCAACGACCAGTCGACTTTCATGCTCGAATCGGGCGGCCGCCACCGCGGCGAAAAGCTCGATGAGAAAGGCTGGGGCAATATCCAGATCGACTCCCTGACCAATGCAGCCGGGGAGGAGCTGCTCCCGATGACCTCCTTCATCCAGCCCGACGACGGCAATATCAATGATAAAACCGTTCTCCGGCTGCTGCTCCCCAGGCCCCTTCCCCCCGGTGAGACCATCACACTGCATTTCGCCTTCACCGCCAAGCTGCCCGAGCCCCCGATGGCCCGCACCGGCATCAGAAAAGAGTTCGTCATGGCCGGCCAGTGGTTCCCCAAGATCGGAGTCTATGAAGAGGGCGCCTGGAACTGCCACCAGTTTCACGCCAACTCCGAGTTCTATGCCGATTTTGGGGTCTACAACGTCGACATCACTGTGCCCCGGGGCCACATCGTCGGCGCCACCGGCATCTGCTATGCGACGGTGGATAATTCCGACTCCACCACCACCCACCGCTTCCACGCCGAGGATGTCCATGATTTCGCCTGGACGGCCAGTTCCGATTTCATCGTCCTCAACGGTAAAAGCCAGGATGTGGAGATCCGCACCCTCATCCAGAAAGACCACGCCTCCATGGGAGCGCGCTACCTCAAGGCGGCCGAGATCGCTGTCGCCTGGTTCCAGGATCAGTACGGCGACTATCCCTATCCCAACCTCACCGTCGTCGATCCCCGCCGCGGCGCCAGCGGGGCGGGCGGCATGGAGTACCCGACCCTGATCACCGCCTGGGGCGCCTATGGCCTCCCGGAGGGCGTTCGTGCCCTCGAGATGGTGATCATGCACGAGTTCGGCCACAATTACTGGTACCACCTCGTCGCCTCCAATGAATTCGAGGAGGCCTGGCTCGACGAGGGCATCAACACCTTCAGCGAAATGCAGATCCTCGCCGACACCTATGGCGAGGCCGGCAGCATGATCGATCTCTGGGGCCTCCGCATCAGCGATACCCCCATTCAGCGCATGAGCTACATCGCCCAGCCCGGCCTCGATCCCGTCCTTCAGCCCGCCTGGAAATACTATTCGGGAAACAACTACGCCTCGATGTCTTACAACAAACCCGGATTGATGCTGCTCACCCTGCAAAACCTGGTCGGCCACGAGACCATGAACCGCATCCTGCGCACCTGGTTCGAGCGCTGGCAGTTCAAACATCCGCGCAGCACCGATTTTATCGCCATTGCCAACGAGATCTCTGGTCAGAATCTTGACTGGTTCTTCGACCAGGCCCTCCGTTCCACCGCGGTGCTCGATTACAGCGTCAGCGAGATCGGCAGCAGGGAGGTAAAAAAGGCCAGCGGATTTGATTTCTTCCCCGCTGATTCGGCCGCCGCCGGACCCTCCGCGGATACCCTGGCTGCCGGCGGCTCCGCTCCGGATACGGCTGCCATGGGCGAAAAGGCAGACCCTGACAGCGGCCAGAAGGCTGCCCAGGAAAAGAAACTCTACACCTCGACCGTGAAGGTGCGCCGCCTCGGAGAATTCGTCTTCCCGGTCGAGCTGCAGATGATCTTCGCCGACGGCGATACAGTGAACGAAAAATGGGACGGCGTGGAACGCTGGCATAAATTCTCCGTCACCCGGCCCGCCCGTCTGCTTTCCGCCGCAATCGATCCGGAGGACAAGATACTCCTCGACGTCCAGCTCACCAACAACAGCCGCACCCTGGAGAGTTCCTCCCGCGGTATCAACAAACTCACCGCGCGCATTCTCTTCTGGAGCCAGTTTATCATGGACATGCCTGGAGTTCTCAACCTCTTCACCGCCTTCTCACCCAACCTGTAACCGCTCGCGAGGAACGCCTGATGATTGCACGCACACTACATTCAGCCCTGACTCGCCTCTTCGCGCTCAAGCGGCTCTGGCTCGTCTATTATCTCAGTGGATTGGCTTTCGCCGCTGTTGTTGCCCTGCCGGCGACCTCGATCGTCTCCAGCTACGCCGGCCAGACCCTCACCGCCGAGCGCCTCAGCAGTTTTATGGATATCAATTTCATCATCGAACTGTTCCACTACCACGGCAGCGCCCTCGGCGCCATACTGCCCCTCCTCATAATGACAGCCTTCCTCTTCTGGCTGCTGATGCTCTTTTTTTCCGGCGGTGCGCTCAAGCTCATGGCCGGCGATCATCCCTACCGGCCGCGCGAATTCTGGGATGCTTGCGGCCGCTATTTCGGCCGCTTCCTCCGCCTCTTGCTCTGGAGCCTCCCCCTGCTGGCCCTCTTCTTCCTGCTGCCTGCCCTGGCCAACCTCGTCGAGAAACTCTTCTGGGGCAAGGATCCCGGCGACAACATCACCTACTGGAGCGGCATAGCCAAGATGGGACTCCGCTATCTTGCCCTGATGCTCTGGGCCCTCTTCTTCGATTATGCCCGCATCCTCGCCGTCCAGAAAAACGAAAAACGGACGCGCCGCCTGGCCATCGCCGCTCTCCAGTTCACCAGCCGCAACCTCGGCCGCCTCTTCGCCCTGGCCCTGCTGCTCGCCCTCATCAGCCTGCTCGGACTGGTGATCTATAATCCGGTGGCGGACCTGCTCCACGCCCCCTCGACTGGAATCATCGCCCTGCTCTTCCTCTGGCAGCAGCTCTACATGCTCTTCCGCGCCGGAGTGCGCCTTCTCACCCACGGCAGCCAGATGAAGCTCAGTCAAAGGCTGCTCCAGGATTACTGATCGCGGAGGAGAGGGTGCGCAAGAGAATGGCAACATTAAAGGAGGAAAGGAGTGACACCACTGCACGAAGGTGAGCGGCCGATCGTGGTCTGCCCGTACTTAGCTCGCGAGATCGAACTCAACGGCCGCCTGGAGGACCCCCTCTGGCAGCGCGCAGCCGCCATCGAACTGGTGGACGCCGTCAGCGGCCGGCCGGGACGATTCAGCACCTCGGTCCGCCTGGCCTGGAGCAGCACCTGCCTCTACGCTGCCTTTATCTGCGAAGACGATTACGTCTGGGGGGATATTGCGGAGCATGACGGGCTGATCTACGACCAGGAGTGCGTCGAGATTTTTATCAATCCCTCGGGCTGCCCCCATACCTATTTCGAGATCAACCTCAGCCCGAAAAATGTCGTCTTCGACGCCTGCATCCTCAACGATCGCACCGCCGCAAACCCGGACGGCCCCTTCACAGGACTGCACTGCTGGGAGGCGGCAGGGCTGCGCACTGCGGTTTCGATCCAGGGAGAGGTGGATACACCCGGAGCCGCACGCGGCTGGATCGCCGAGTACGCCCTCCCCTTCAGGGCCCTCTACGGAGCATCCCACCAACCGCCCCTGCCCGGCGACCTCTGGCGCGTCAATTTTTATCGCATCGATTCCCCCCGCCGTGGAGAGCAGGAGCTCTACGCCTGGAATCCGGTCCTGCGCCCCACCTTCCATCTCCCCTGGCGTTTCGGCTCACTGCGGTTCGGCGCATGACTGCCAGCGGTGATCCCCAGGGGCTGATTCCGGCCGCAGCCCGCGACGCCCTCATCCTTTCCGCCTGCACCGAGATCATCAAACAGGGCCGCCATGCCGACGCCGTCCTGCAGCGCGCCCTCCGCACAGATCCCGCCTTCACCCTGGAAGAGAAAAGCGCTATCGCCACGGCGGTCTTCGACATCGTCCGCTTTGCCCGCTTACTCGGCGCCATAACCAGCGGCGATCCGGATGCTCCCCCCGTTCTCAACGCGGCTGCGCTGGAGGCCTGGAGGCTCTGGCGCGGCCAGCACCCGCCCGCGGGCCCTGCCGAACACGAGATGCTCGAGCGGGCGGCCCGATTCTCCGCCGTCCGCACCCTGCGCGAGTCCCTTCCCGACTGGCTGGATCAGCTCGGAGCGGCCGGGCGCGGCGAGCGCTGGGAAAGTCTGCTCGCGGCGCTGAATCGCCCGCCGCAGCAGGTTCTGCGCGCCAACACCCTCCGGACCACCACCGCAGCCCTGCTCGCAGAGGCCGCCCGCATGGGATACCCCGCTCACCCGGTGGAGTGGGCCCCGGCGGCGGTCGTGCTCGAGGGGCACGCCCCGGTTTTTCAATGGGAATGTTTCAGAAAGGGATGGTTTGAAGTGCAGGATGCCGCCTCCCAGACAGTGGCGGTGTTCATGGAGGTCAAGCCCGGCATGCGGGTGGTCGACGGCTGCGCCGGTCACGGCGGCAAGACCCTCCATCTCGCCGCCCTGATGGAAAACCGGGGCCGGATCATCGCCCTGGATACCGTGGAAGAAAAGCTGGCAGAGCTGGTGCGCCGCGCCCGCCGCGCCGGCGCCCAGATCATCGAGGCCAGAAGGATCACCTCGACCAAGATCATCAAACGCCTCGCCGGTTCGGCCGACCGCCTTCTGCTCGATGTCCCCTGCTCCGGTACAGGGGTCTGGCGGCGCAATCCGGACGCCAAATGGCACCTGCAGCCTGAGGAACTGACCCGGCTGCAGGCCAATCAGCAGCAGATCCTCAGCTACTACAGCCGCATCGTCAAGCCGGGCGGCCGCCTCGTCTACTCCACCTGCAGTGTTCTGCCCGCCGAGGGCGAAGAACAGGTGGCCCGCTTTCTCACCGCCGCCGGCAACGCCTTCTCCCTCGCGGCTGAGCAGCGCCTCGATCCGGACACCCACGGATTCGACGGTTTTTATATGGCGGCCCTGGAGCGCACCTCGTCCTGAGCTGGCGCCCGGGCCATCCGAATCAGCCTATCGCTTCGCCGCCGCGGCCGCTCCGTGCAGCCTCCTGCTCCCATAGATGCGCCGCATGCGTGCCCGCCGGTCAGGCGAAACTCTCCTCGACCAGCCTGATGGAGGCCTGCACCTCTTGCTCGATCCCGGCGCGCAGCTGCACCGCCTCGCGCCGCGTCTCCTCCCTGAAACCCTCGTCACCGAGCCCGCCAAGATTGATGCAGACATTGAAATAGGCCCCCTCAGCGGCGGTGCGCACCGCCAGGGCGGCCACACCGGCGTCGCTGATCGAATTCTTATTGCCAAGCTGCACCGCCTTGCGCGCCAGCTGCGCGGCCGGCAGGCAGCGCCGCAGCACGGCCAGGGGCACCAGGGTCGCTCCGCGGGTCGCCTCCTCGATCGCCGCCTGACGGGCGGCTTTTTCCGGTTCGCTCTTCTTCGGCAAGCGGAAGGCCTCCATCACCCGGTTGAAAGCGGCTGTGTCGCGGTCGACATCGAGGAGGAACTCCTCCTTGAGGGCGTGGGCGGCCGTGCCGATCTCCTCCATTTCTGCGAAATGATCCTCGTAGCCCCTCTTGCCGTGGGTCACCCCCCCCACCATGGCGGTGAGGGCGCCGCTCAGGGCCCCGCACAGGGCGGCCACACTGCCGCCGCCGGGGGTCGGGGTATCGCTCGAGAGGACCCGGGCGAACTCGCCGAGGGTCATGCTGACCAGTGGACCCTTCTCGCGCAGCTGATATTCGATGATCTTTTTCTCCGCCTCGAAGGGGTAGAGATCGTTCAGTCCCAGCGAGAGCACGGCGATGTGGACCAGCTCCGCTTCCGAGACCCCCGTGCTTTTGCCCTGCCGGCGCAGAAAATGTCGTCCCGCCTCCAGCATGGCCTCGAGGGGGATGAGACCAACCAGCTCGCTGCCGGTAACCCGCGCTCCCATTTCCCCGGCGATGCGGCAGCAGGCCTCGAAGGCCAGGTGGGGGGGAGTGATCTTGTAGTTGGTGAGGTTGATCGAGATCTGCGCGCGGCCGAAATCCTCCATATACCAGCCCACCGCCTTGCAGGCCTCAAAGAGGCCGGGATGACGGAGGGCTTCCCCCCCGGCATCACGGATGATGCGGCCCTGTTCATCCTTTTGCGGACGGCCGGTCTCGCGGATGCGGCCGGCGATTTCATTGGCGAGACGGGGATCGCGGGTGTTGAGGTTGACATTGTAGGCGATAAGAAACTCGCGCGCTCCGATGACCGTGGCCCCGGCCCCGGGATTGAATTCGGCGGGTCCGTAATCCGGGCGCCAGTCGGGATGGGCCATTTTCTCCGCCAGCCCCTCGTATTCGCCGGCGCGGACATCCGCCAGGTTGCGCCGCTCCGGGCGCGCGGCCGCCTCCTCATAGAGATAGACCGGGATGCCGAGCTCCCGGCCGACCCGTTCACCCAGCCTGCGGGCGAGCTCTGCGCATTCGGCCATGGTCACCCCGCGCACGGGGATGAAGGGGCAGACATCGGTCGCCCCCATACGCGGATGGGCGCCGCTGTGCCCGGCCATGTCGATCAGCTCTGCAGCCCGGGCTATGGCAACAAAGGCGGCCGCCAGCACCGGTTCGGGTTCACCCACAAAGGTCATGACTGTGCGGTTGGTATCCCTGCCTGGATCGACATCGAGCAGTTTCACCCCCCCACTGCTGCGGATCGCCTCGGCGATCTTGTCAATTTTGGCCGCATCCCGGCCCTCGCTGAAATTGGGAACACATTCTACCAGCTTCATATTTTCGCCTCGGCTTTAGTCCTCTTGGTGTGGATAATCGGAACTAATATACGAAACTAATCCCTGCAAAACAAAAGCGCAAAATTGTGTTGGAAAAATAGGGAAAAATGTGCATCTTCGAATGCAGAAGCGGCGTGAGCCCGCATAAAAAAACCGCCGATGTGGGCGGCCCCGGCCGAACATCGACGGTTGACTAGAATCCAAGAAACTTCAACAGATTAGGGAGTTCAAATGGGCGTCGGAACACTCCTGACCCGGGTTCCCTGGAAACAGGTGATCACCATGCTTCCCACCATTGTACAAACCGCCCGGGGGCTTCTCAACGCCTCGCGGCGGCCATCGATCGTCCCGATCGAGGTCGCTGACACCCCGCGCGGCCTGGCCTTGCGGGTGGAAGAACTCGAGGAAAACGAGCGCATCCAGGCGGAACTGGTCAAAAAGATGGCCGAACAGCAGCAGGGGCTGGCCGAAGGGCTCGAGTTCATGGCCGCCCGCATCACCGCACTGCTCTGGCTCGCTGCCATCGCCCTCATCCTCGGTCTGGCCGCCTTCATCATCGTTCTGCTCAAATGAACATTACCTCCACTCCGCGGGATCATTCTGGCGACGGATAGCGGGGATACCGCACGATGCCATGATCCCGCTCCCTCTCAACCTTCCAGAAGTGCAACCCGGCCATCACCCCGATCACCAGGCCAATGACGCCCGGTGCATGGACCAGACCCTCGATGAGCGAATAGAGCGCCGAACAAAGACCGACAGCCACCCCGATCACGCGGGAAATGCTGTTGGCAGCCCCGCCCATCGCGTGTGCCAGTACGGCGTAAATGCCCAGGCCGACGATCGCCGCCACGGCACAGCGGATAATCACCCTCGCCATGAAACCGCCCAAAGCCGCACAACCTGCAAACACCAGGAGACTGAGTAAGAGTTCATTTTCCATAACCCCTCCTTTCCGGGGGTCGAGCATCTTCCACTGCCCCGCCTATTGCAACGAGTGTGCCAGATCCTTGCGCCGCTGGCGGCGCCAATCACAAAATTGAAATTAAAGGGGTTATACAATAGTGGCGGAAATGCGCTGATTCGGGGATGTGCAGGAGTGCGCGCACACTGCGGGATGAGTGCGCGCACTCGGCAGAGCGGAGGGTGCGATCAGGGGATTTCACGGAAATAGAGCGAGGTGCGGGGATGGAGCTTGAGCCGGAGGCGCTCCTTCAACAGCCGCCGCGCCCAGGTGGGACCGACGCCGGCGAGCAGTCCCGCAAGCGGCACATCGATGGTGCCAAAATCATCGATGAAGCTGCTGATCTTCTCCAGATCATCCCCGGCGGAACGCAGGGCGCTCCGGATCCCGGCCATCACCTGCTCCGGGGTGTGCTCAAAGCGGCCGATGCGTTGGTACTTGTGGATAAAATCCTCGACCTCCTCAAGGACATGGGACTGGTCATCCTCGAGTTGGGCCTCTGGATCGGGGGCGAGAGCCTCCTCCGGAATCTCGAGAACGACCTTGTCCCGCCCGGAAAAGGCGGCCGAGCTGAGCAGATTGCGCAGCTGGCGGACATTGCCGGGAAAATCGAACTCCATCAGGGCCTCGAGGGATTTCTTGGCGATCCCGGTGAAGGAGGCGGGGATCAGACCCAAAGCGGCAAAATGGCTGATGAACAACAGGAGATTGGTGGGCTCCTCCTCCACCAGCCTGCGCAAGGGGGGGGTGTTGATGGTGATGGCCGCCAGCCGGTAGTAGAGATCCTGACGGAACTCCCGGGCACGGATCTTTTCCAGCAGATTGGCATTGGTCGCCGCCAGGATCTGCACCTGCACCTGGACGCTCTTGCTGCTGCCGAGGGGCGTGATGCGCGCATCCTCAAGCACGCGCAGAAACTTGGCCTGCAGCTCCAGAGACATGTTGGAAATCTCGTCGAGAAAAAGGGTGCCGCCATGGGCGCATTCGAAGAGGCCCTTGCGTTCCTCCGTCGCACTGGTAAAGGCGCCGCGGACATGTCCGAACAGGGCATCCTCGACCAGCTCGCGGCTGAAAGCCCCGCAATCCTGGGTGATGAAGCGGTCCTGAGCCCAGCCGCTGCGGCGGTGAATCGCCTTGGCGACCAAATCCTTGCCTGTGCCGCTCTCGCCATGTATGAGAATGGGCACGGATGAGGTCAGCGCGGCGGACTCGATCTGGCTGCGCAGCTCCGTCATGGCCTTGCCAACACCGACAAGATCACAGCCATGCTCGATCTGCGCAGCTGCAATGAAAGGCACAACCTTACCCTGCCGGAGGATAATGGGCGCCGGCTCGGCTTGCTGGACCGTCTCTGCGCTGCCCTCTCGTTTCTCTTCGAGCAGGGCGTAGCGCAGCGCCATGCTGATCTGCGAGGTCCAGGTCTCCACAAATCCCTGATCGATCAGCAGTTCATCAAAGGCATTCACCTTCTGGGATACCAGTTCCAGCACCCCCAGGCTCCGGCTCTTGTCGCCCAGCAGGATGGCCAGATAGCTGTAAAAGCGCGGCCGGCTGCGGAAGCGTTCGAATTTTTCCACCACCCGCTTGTCAAAGAAGCGCGGCTGATGCTCCTCGATGTCGGGGATGTACATCAAGAAATCATTCGAATTCTGCAGATGATTTTTGAACTCGAGCAGAAAGAGATTGTCCGTGTCGATGCGGTCGCCGGGGACGGTGAAACGCCGGATCTCCTCGGCCTCATAACCGAGGAAGAGATGGGCGTAATTCTCGACGCCCCCCTCGAGGAGATCGATCTCGATCGGCTCCTTGAAGAGGTCACCCGGGATGATTTTGGCCTTTTCGACGCCGTATATGGACTGCAGCATGGCCAATATCGTTTTAACCACCGAGGTCGGCGACATATAAACCGCGTCGCTCAACCACTTGACCGCCTGAACCATGCGGGTGTGTTCTTCGGCGAGGCGGACGCGGAAAAATAGCAGCGCCAGCATGCTGGCCAGGGTCCGGAAAAAATGCAGATAACCGATGCCCATGAAGCGGTCCCAATTGTTCTGGGCGACCTCCACATCGATGACCCCGAGGACGATATTCTTGAATTCGATAACGAAGATATAGTTGGCGTAGACCTTCTCCTCGCGCACCTTGATGTAATAGCTGGAGAGCTTACGGTAGCCTGCGTGGTTGAGGTAGCTGGGATGTTTGCGGACATCGACGAAACGGGAACGGTTTTCATCCACATAGACCGTCGGCTCCGGATCTGAGGGATTCTGGGGTTCTTCCACCGGCGCCAGAAAGACATTCCTGCGGGCCCGGACGGCGAGTCCGGCTAAACCCTCGGTGACCGGCAGCTCCCTGAAGCGCTGGCTCGCCCCCTCATCCCAGCCACTGGGATGGGGGAATCGCAGCACCTTTTCCCCATCGACATCCTTGGTCAGGTAGCCGATCGCCACGGTGTCGATCTGGGTGGTCTCAGTGATCAACTGGGTCAGGTCGAGGAGGAATTGGCCGAGGTCGGCGAAATTTCTCACCTCCAGGCGGTCGGCGCCCTCATACATCGATTTGATCTTTTGCAGAAACCGGGTCTGATCGACGGTGAGGGAGTAGATGAAGGAATTGTGAATGCGCTCGGCGAGAAAGTCAGCGAAATCGATGAGGATGATCCGGTCCAGCTCGGTCAGACGTGTTTTGCTCCGGTAGGAAGCCTTGAGATAGCCGATCAGGTTGCCCTCGTGCACCAGCGGCATATAGTGCAGGGTCTTCTCATGCATCTCGTCCTCGCAGCCGCGCAGGCCCGCCCCCTTCTCACCTGTTTCAACGCAGAGATACATGCTGCTGCCGGGCTCGAGCTGGTGAAAAGTGAGTCCCTTCTTGGCCTTTTTCGGATCTTCCCGCCAGTGCGCTAGGGCGAGTGCGAGCAAGCCTTCACTCTCCTCGATCCAGAGGCCGGTCGCCTTGCTGCGGTTTTTGGCCAGCCTGGTCTTGCCTTTGAGATATTCGGTCACCACCTCCCAATTCTGCACCCCGGCGCGCGCCGGATCGTTGTTGAGGTCGGTGATGGCACGTTTCAACACCAGAGCCACCGAATAATCGCAGCCCATGGCCGCCTGCAGGGCGGTCAGGGATTTTTGAATGACCTTCTTGATCTGATTGCTCTCAAAACGGTCGGCGGCGGCCAGCTGGTCGCGCACCTTGTTCAGCCTCTGCCGGACGATGGATTCGGCGAGCAGGCGAGCGAAGCGCCCGATGATGCGTTCATAATCGGTGACCCGCCTGGTGCTGTTGAACCAGAACAGAAGGTGGCCGAGCCGGCTGTCGCTTCTCTCCCCGGATGCGACGGGCACGATCATGAGATACTGAACGGAGCCGTTCATACCGCAGGCCATGGCATCCCCGGGCTGCAGTTTCCGGACGAGAGGCGCTTTCCGCCGGCGCTCGAACTCCTGCACGATCGTGTCGACGGCAAGATCCGGCTTGCAGCCCTTGGACTGCAGGTAGTAGATCTGGCGCCGGGCATAGGGCTGCTGCGCCAGCAGCAGGCAGGCCTGGGGAAGCTCAAGCTGTTCTCCCAGCAGGGTTGAAAATTTTTTTACATAACGGGGAGGATCGTAATCGATCTCGAAAAGATGGGTGAGAAGAAGGTCAAGCTGCACCAGGTTGAGACGGCGCATCAGGGTCTCATCGCCGGGGGCAATTTGCGCTAGCTGCTCCCTTATCGCCTGCATGCGAATTTGTGCAGAATGGAGCATGAAGGATCCCCTCAGTTCGCGGCACCAGATCAGGATAAAGCGGAAGGATGAGCACACTCTCCAGATGGGGAGCGATCAGATAATAGGAAATGCGGGGATAAAATTCAAGGAATATTTACGCGCGCGGTGAGAAAACAGGATGCCACGAGAGAGGGCTCAGGGCTCCCGCCGGGTGATATCGCGCTCTTGAGGATGGAAAAAGATACGTCCGGCCCGGAGTGAATCTTCACGACCCTGATGCGGTGGCGGAGGAGGCGGCCCCCACATCAACCACTGCTTCTTCTCCAGTTCGCGGAGTTTACGCCACATCAGGGTGTCACGCTTGGCCAGAGTTTCCACAACCTGCGAATCCATTAAAACCCGCAAACCACTGTCGGTCTGCTGGAAACGATAGCGTTCTTCGAGAGTCTTAAGCTGGGCCGATTCGCGGGCGATGCGGTCCATCTGGCGCTGGAATTCCTGCATCGCCTTCAGACGCACGGCCATCTCCTCCTTGTCCCAGCTGGGCGGCAGGGAACGTCCGGCGATCCAGGTGTGCCGTTCGCGATCCGGGTCGCGGACTTGAGCCTGTTTTGTGGCGGGAGGCGCGGCAGGAATGACGACGGCCATCTGCGCCTTTTCGAGGATGCGCAGGGCATCGCGCGACGAGATCAGGGAATCCCGGCGGCTCAGGTTGAGAATTTCCGCAGCCACTTTTTCGACCCTCGCGGAGTCGATCTGCTGCTCTTCGGCCTCACGGATGAACTCCCGGTAGCCGGCGCGCAGCTGCTCCTTGTCGACGTCATCTTCCACCGCCGCGAACAGCTGCTCGCCGAGGGCTTCAAGCGTGGGACGCAGCACACTGTTGCGGGTCTGCCTGTCGCTGATGAGAATGAAAAAAATGAGGCTTGAAAGAGAGAGGACGAAAAAAGCCATCGCACTTTTTTGCAGCCAATGCATACAAAAACCTCGCCTCGGCCATGATCACACCATCTTATCTATCAGACTCCTGAGTCTGTAAAAAGTTTCACCCAACAGCAATTGCAGGACAAAAAATTCAACGGATGGGGCCACCGGGACGCGACGCGTCAGGCCGCTCGCAGGTGGAGGAGCTTTGGCCCCACAGCGCGGCAGCGCCGCACCGTTAGCAGGGCTTACGGATTGAGCAGCGCTCTTTGCAGGCGGCGGGCCTGGGAAATCGCCCGCACCGTCAGCGGCCTGGTCTTGCGGGAGGGGACGATCACCTTGAGAGCCTGGGCCTTGATCCCCACTTGCACCGATTGGCCCGCATCGACCGGTTCGCCGTCGACATGAAAGGGGCCGGGTTTGTTTCTCGAAATGCGCAGGGAGGTGGTCTGGTAGCGCTCATACTCCCGGACCTTGTCGATCTTGCCGGTGAAAAGCTTGGGCAGATGAAAGAGCGCCCGCAGAAGGGTGATGTTGCGGATGATACAGACATCGAGCAGGCCGTCGTCCGGCCGGGCGTTGGGCGAGATGATCACCCCCAGGCCCCACTGCGTGGTATTGGCGACCGTCACCAGGAGCGCGCTGCGCTCGACTGTGCGTCCGTCGAACTCGAGTCTGAAGGTCTCCGGCCGGAAAAATAGAAATTCGCGCACCCCGATGTAGAAATAAGGCAGGGGTCCGCGCAGGCTGCGATCATCGAAGAGCTTGCCGACAAGGGCATCAAAACCGAGACCGGTGACAATAAAAAAATTGCGCTCCTCGATGGTCCCGGTATCGATAGTCCGGATCCGGCCGGTCAGCAGCAGCCTGGCTGCGCGCCGGATCGCGATCGGAATCGACAGTCCGCGCGCCAGGCCATTGCCGGAACCGACCGGGATGATGCCGAGAGCGGTATCGGTGTAGAGCAGCGCCGACCCCACCTCATTGGCGGTGCCGTCGCCGCCGATGGCGACCACTGCATCATACCCCTCCTCCACCGCCCGCCGGGCCAGCTCATGGGCATGCCCCCGGTATTCGGTCTCGGAGAAATCATACACAAACGGGGCCTCTTCGAGCACCGCCTCGATCGCCCTGCGGATGACGCGCGGGCTGCGCACCAGCCCCGATTTGGGATTATGAATGAATTTTACTTTTTTTAGTTCCACAGGAGATGCCTCAGTCAAACAGCCGACAGGAGCCATTGGCCATCACAAGGTACACTCAAACTGCTCATCAGGGAGAAATGGGGGAGAGTCCCGCGGAGGGCGCCAGTCAGCACCCCCCGGGGAAACGGTCATCGGGCCTGCAGGGCCCGCTGCAAACTGGCAAGAAATTTCTCGGGGGAGACAAAACCAACTTCGCGCAGATCAGCGATCTCTTCTCCCGCGGGGGTCAGAAAGAGCAGAGTCGGCATGCCGGTCACTGCAAACCGCCCCATGAAGGCCCTGGTCTTTGCATCCGGCTTGGTGCAGTCGACCTTGAGAATGGTAAAGCCGGCAAACTGCTCCTGCACCCGGCTGTCCGAAAAGGTCTCCTTGTCGAGCTGTTTGCACGGGGCGCACCAGTCCGCATAAAAATCAATAAAAATCGGCTTGCCCTCCGCTGTCAGCTCTTCGATGCCCTGCCCCTGGTACTGCACCCATGGCAGCTCCGAGGGTCTGGAATGGATGGCCTCGTTGAGCCAGTGCAGCCCGAGAAGAATCAACACTCCCCCAAGCAGGCGTCGGAAGAACCTGAATCCCCGGGTCTGCTCCTCGTGGCCGATGAAGCCCAGCAGCAGGCCGCCGACGACCCCGAGCAGCCCGAGCAGGAAAAGCAGCTTGTCATGGATCAGATCGAGCTGCGGGGTGATGAAATAGATCGCGACGCCGATGAGCAGAAAACCAAAGAACTTTTTTACCCAAAGCATCCACATGCCCGACTGCGGCAGGCGGTTGAGCAGACCGCTGAAGGTGGCCAGCACCAGATAGGGCAGGCCGAGCCCGATGCCCATGGCAAAAAAGAGCAGGCCGCCCTTGGCCACCAGACCCAGCTTCGCGACCAGGCCGACCAGGCCGATGATGATCCCTGCCGCGCAGGGCGCGATGATCACCCCGACCGTCAGTCCCATGATCAGAGCCCCCAACAGCCCCTCGCGAGCCCCGCCGAAACGCGTCAACAAGCCGGTGGGCACGCTGATCTCGAACGCCCCGAACATGCTCGCCGCCATGAGCAGAATGATCGTGGCTACCACTGCGACAAACCAGGGACTCTGAAACAGAAAACCCCACTGCTTTCCTGCCAGACCGGAAAGCACCCCGAGCAGCGCGAAAGAGAGGGCGATGCCGATCAGATATAAAAGGGCATTGACAAAACTCGAGCCCCGGCTGCGGCCGCTCTGACCACCGAAATAGCTCACGGTCAGGGGGATGATCGGATAGACACAGGGAGTCAGATTGAGCGCGAGACCGATGAGCAGAAAGGCGGCGATGGCGTAAAAAAGCCCGTGCTCGAGGATCTCCATCGCCCGTCTTTCATCCGGGGTGAGCTGGAGGCCCCCCTCCCCGGCTGCCGCTGCCGGCCGGATTCCGCGGCCGGGATCCTGCACACCGGCTGAAAATAGAGCGGAGGTGTCCTGTGCCACCGGCGTGCCCGCCGGGACGATCTCCAGGGGCAGTATGAACTTTTTCTCGCCGGGCGAGAAACAGCTGGTTTCATTACAGCCCTGGTACGTGAGCGTCCCCTCGATCTGCAGCCTCCCCGGGGCGGCTTGCGGCAGCACCTGCACACGGGTGTGAATTTTCACCTCCTCCTCGAATACCGAAAGCTCGTTATCGGAAAAGGCGAATTTTTTCAGGAGCGGCCTGGGATAGAGCGCCGGACCGAAACTCAGGGAGGGAGAGGGGGCAAACTGCAGCTGGGTGGGGATGAGAAACTCTTCGGCCGGGGTGTTGGAGTTGATATGCAAACCGGGCACAATCTTGACCACGACGACGGCCTCGAGCCCGGAACCGGGCACCGCCTGGCCTTGGGAGATAAAAGCCTCGGCGGTCAGGACTTCCGGTTCGACAAAGCCCTGGGCTGCAAGCCCGCCAGCACCAAACAGTAAAAGCAGAAAAAGAACAAAAGATCTATTCATAGGATTCCAGATCAGTTAAACGCCTTCTTTGAGCGAATATAGCCCTCGTTGCGGGCGTATTTTTCCAAAACCTTTTGCAGCATGCGGCGGCCGCGGAAGAGGCGCGACATCACCGTGCCGATCGGCCGATCGATGATATCGGCGATCTCCTTGTAAGCGAATCCCTCAACGTCCGCAAGCAGAATCACCATGCGGAATTCATCAGAGAGCTGCGCGAGCGCAGCCTTGATGTCGTCGTCGAACAGCTCCTCATAATTGGACTCGTCGAATCCGTCCCACTCCTTGATGGCCTTCTGCTCATCCTCACTCTCGAGGCCGAATTCGACCTTGTCCAGCTGCACCTGCTGGGGGGTGCGGATTTTCTTGCGATATTTGTTGATGAAGGTGTTGGTGAGTATCTTGAAAATCCAGGCCTTGAAGTTGGTCCCCTCCTCGAACTTGCCGAAAAAACGGTAGGCGCGCAGGTAGGTGTCCTGTACGAGGTCCTCCGCCTCTGCGGTGTTGCGCGTCATGCGCAGGGCCGTACTGTAGAGGGAATCCATATACTCGAAGGCGATCTCTTCGAATCGCTTTTTTTGCTCGTCTGTGATCACAGCGGTCCCATAATAGTCAGGATTGACCCATCTGTCACCAGTTGCCCCCATGCCCAATCAATAAAAAATACTAAATATAGTACTAATAAGTCAATGAGTTTTTCGCTCGCGCCCGGCCCTACATCTGGGATTCGTCCTTCCAGCGCGTGATGCGCCACTTCTGATCGTAGCTGCTTTTGCGCATGTTGAAGATGGCATTGCCGGTGAGATTGAATTCCCCCCTGCTGCCGAAAAGATGGAGATGAAGGGTTTTGGCCAGCTCCGCATTGTTGCCGTCCTGGGTTTCGTATATGGTCGAATCCCAGATCAGGGTCAGGGTTTCGAAACTGCGGAAAAGGCGGCCCGTGGTTCTGAGCTCCACATCCCGGTTCCAGGAGGCATAGAGGCCGGAGGAGCCGAGATTGGGATCGAAGTAAACAAAGACGAAGGAGCTGTCGAGCAGGCCGTCATAGACCAGTGAATCCTTGAGGGTGTAGGCATAGACGAAATTGTCCAGCACCTCTGCCGGGGTCGACTGCCCGGTGATGCGCAGGCCGTTGCCGGCGCTGCGCTCCAGTTCGGGCGCAAAGGGATTGAAACAGGCGGCACACAGCAGGGTGAAGGCCAGGGCCAGGAGGAGACCGGGCCGGCCCCCTCCCCGGGGCTGCAGCGGCCTGTCAGCCATTGTTCACCACCCGCCCTGCCGCAGTATACGCTGCGCCTGGGGCATCAGGGCATGTGCAGCGGTCAATTCGGGATCTTCACCGCGAATGATCTGGTAATAGTGCTTGCTGTCGTAGAGGGAACGGGCCACCTCGGCCTTGACCATGCTCTTGATGTAGGTCTCGTCCCGATCATAGGCCTCCTGGCTGAACTCGATCTTGTTCTTCTTGAGCAGTTCCTTGAGGTCCGGCAGGAGTTCATCGCCCACGCGATAGCGCGAACGAAAATCCTCAAAGCTGGCATAACGGCCGCGCTGGGCATTGCCGTAGCGAGAGCCCAGTTCAAAGAAGATGCGGCTGCCGAAGAGGGCGTTGGTGAAGCGGGTGATGCGCTCTGCCTTGAGGCTGCTGTCCGGAGTGATGCCGCCCCCGCCGAAAACCTTGCGACCGGCGCGGGTGGTATAGGCGGTGCGCCCGGAATCCGGTGCGGCCGGGGCGTTTTCGTCCTCGTCGTCATAACCCTCGGCATAATAATCAGCCAGGCCGTCATCGTAGGGCCGCTGGATGAGGCGGCCGCTCGGGGTATAGTAGCGGGCAACCGTCAGGCGCAGGGCTGAACCATCCTTGAGGCCGATCTGGTTCTGCACCAGCCCCTTGCCGAAGCTGGTCTGTCCGACCACCAGGCCGCGGTCGAGATCCTGGATGGCGCCGGCGACGATCTCGGAAGCGCTGGCCGAGCCATGATTGATCATCACGATCATCGGCATCATCGGCTGATCGCTGCCGCTGGTGGAGAAATAATCGTCGTCTGCGCCGCTGAGCCGGCCACGGGTGTAGACCAGCTTGTGACCGCTGGGGATAAACTTGTCCGCCACCTCGACCGCCTGCTCGAGCAGCCCGCCCGTATTGGAACGGAGGTCAAAAATGAGCTGCTGCATGCCCTGGCTGCGCAGTTCCTTCAGAGCGGTCTCGAGTTCGGTGGAGGTGGTCTTGGCGAAACGCGCCAGCCAGATGTAGCCGGTCTTGCCGTCATCGAGCATGAACGAGGCGTAGAGGCTGTTGATGGGGATCTTGTCGCGGACGATCTCCACCTCGAAGGGCTCGGAGAGGCCGGTGCGGGCGATCATGACCTTGACCTTGCTCCCCTTGGGGCCGCGCAGTTTTTTAAAAACCTGCTCCTCCGTGATGCCGTAGGAGGAGGAACCGTCGATCTGGATGATCTGATCCCCCGGCATGATCCCGATCGCCTCCGAGGGCCCGCCGGGAATCGGCGAGACCACAGTGAGGACCTTGTTGAGCACGATGAACTCGATGCCAATGCCCTCAAAAGAGCCCTCAAACTGCTCGGTCACCTTCTCCATGCTCTTCTTCGGAATATAAACCGAATGGGGATCCAGTTTGGCCAGCAGTCCCTCGATCGCCCCGGTGATCAGCTTGTCGCTCTCCACCGGCTCGACGTAGTAGCGCTTGACGTAGGCGAAGACCTCAACAAAACGATCGAGTTCCGAACGAATATTCTCCTGCGGATAGGCCTCGTTGTGGCCGATGCGCGTAAAGGCGATGCCGATCACCAGGCCGATGCTCGCCAGGAGTAAAAAACGGAGTATGTTTTTATTCATTTTGCTCATTTCTTCTCATGCTGAACCATGTTCCACCCTGCCCATCAGGGGAGAAGGCCGGCTGAAAAGTCCGCAGCGCTCCTCCCGGGATCCGGATCAGAGCCGGGCGGCGACGGCGCTGGCCACATCCAGGCTTGTGTTCGTGCCGCCCATGTCGTAGGTACGCACCACCCCTTCGGCGATCACCCCCGCGCAGGCCTTCTCAAGCCGTTCCGCCATCCGGCTCTCCCCGAGCCAATCGAGCATCAACTTGACCGTGAAAAGCATCGCCATGGGATTGACCTTGTACTGCCCGGCGTATTTGGGCGCTGAACCGTGCGTCGGCTCAAAAACCGCATAATTATCGCCGATGTTGCCGCTGGAGCTGAAGCCCAGCCCGCCGATCAGCTGGGCGCAGAGATCGGAGATGATATCGCCGAAGAGATTGCTGGTGACCAGCACCCCGTAATCCTGGGGATTCTTGATCAGCCACATGCACATGGCGTCGATGTTCGCCTCCCAGAGCTCGATGCCGGGGTATTCCGCGGCGATCTTGCGCGCCTCGCGCACCATCAGGCCGCTGGTCTCACGCACCACATTGGGCTTCTCCACAACCGTCACGGTCTTGTAGCCGTACTTTTTGGCATACTCGAAAGAGTCGCGGATGATGTTGCGGCAGCCCTGACGGGTGTTGATGCGCAGCGAAACTGCGATATCCTCGAGGGGCACCGACTCGAAGCGCTTCATCTTCTTGTTGTTCCGGACCAGGGTCTCCATCACCTCCGCAGGCAGGGGATGAAATTCGACGCCGGCGTAGAGATCCTCGGTGTTTTCGCGAAAAACGACGATGTCGATATCATCGCGGAAATTGAGGGGATTGCCCTTGTAGGCCTTGCAGGGACGCAGATTGGTGCGCAGGTTGAACTCCTGCCGCAGCCGCACGATCGGACTGGCGTAGACGAAACCCTTGCCCTTCAGCTCGGGAGCCAGCTCGGCCTCGGCCTCTTCCTTGGGCTTGGAGGTGATGGCGCCGAAGAGAGCGCAGTCGGTCTGCCTGAGCAGTTCGGTCGTCCGCTTGGGCAGGGGATCGCCCTCCCGGCACCAAAACTCCCAGCCGATGTCGCCCTGAGTATATTCCGCGTCCAGCCCCAGTTTGTCCAATACGATCTGAGCGGCATCCATGACATCCTTGCCGATGCCATCACCCGGCAGCAGCGCTATTTTGTACTTCGCCATCGTTCTCGTCCTCTTTCTTCAGGTTGGTATTTGAAGAGTATTCTAAAATTATAGTTTACTTAATTTTCCATGAGGAAGCAAGCGAAAAAAAATCAGGAGCCGATGGATAATGAAAAACGGTGCGCCCGCCCCAGCTCCTCCTGAAAGGGAACAAAGGCATAGTCGATCCAGAAGCGGCCGGTATGCACGCCAAAGCCGGCACTAAAGTCGCGCGATGCATAGCCAGTCTGATAGCCCGCCCGCAGCGCCAGCATCTCCAGCGGCCTGATCTCCGCGCCGACATGCAGATGACCGCTCTGGTGGCGGATGGAGACATATTCGGCGCTCACCAGCCAGGGGGCCTCCTCGCTGCCGAGGGGAAGGGTGTAGGCAAGGCCTGCGCGCAGGCTCCGCGGCAGGGTGACCTCCTCTTTGGCCATGGCCCGGGTCGCCCCGAGGTGCTGCACCACCAGCCCGGCGGTCATACCCCGCAGCGGTGTCCGGTAGTGCGCGCCCAGGTCGATGCTGAAGCCGCTGGCGCTCTCGGTGTGGATCTTTTCGTTGAGATAGCGCAGGTTGAGCCCGAGGGCCAGATCCTCACCCAGCCTGCGGGCGAAAGTGGCCCCCAGGACAACATCATGGGCCGAAAAGGTGCTGAGGGGATCCTCGGTCGGGTAGAGACGCTGCTCGATGCCCGGCACCGAGACGACGACGGCATGCAGGCCAAAATGGAAGGGCTTGAGCGGAAAGAGCACTGCCGCCGCATCGTGGCTCACCTCCTGAATCCACTCATTGTGGGCAAGATGGGCGTGGAAGGAGTTCACCCCGGCTGCTCCCGCAGGATTCCAGAAAGAGGCGGAGGCATCCCCCGCCACGGCGGCAAAGGCCTCGCCCATGGCCGCAGCCCGGGCGCCGGCGCCGATCTGGAGCACCGCAAAACCGCTCTCCCACTGCCCCCTCGCCCCCGCGGCCTGCAGGAGCATCAGCAGCGAAAGCGTCCCCAGAATATTGGTTTTAAGTTTCATCGTCCTTCCCGTCCGGTTATTATCATTCATCCCTACAGGCTCGCATGCCACGAAAAGATATGATCGGCGCGCGGCCCCTCCCCCGGTGCGACATAGGCGTAGTTAAGCGCCATCTTCTTGCCGTAGATCTGCAGATTGCATCCGAGGCCGAAGGTGAGCTGACCGTCATCCAGACCGGCGCGCAGCGCCCCGACCGCTGGCAGGGCGGCCTCGGCCCCGAAATGATAGCGCGGATTCTGCTCTTTCGCATCCTCGCTCTCGGCGGTCAACAGCAGCCACTCCACGGGGGGGCGGTAGGCTACGGCCAGTCGCAAGGTGCGCGGAAAACGGTCGTTGACGCTGGTGCCGCGCTCCCATACCTTTTCGGTGTTCCAGGTGTATTTGGAGAGGTTGTCGCGCATCACCAGCCCCAGGCTGAGCTGCCGGAAGGGCGCATAATAGGCCCCGAAATCGACGCCCAGACCCATTGAGGTGACCGCAGATTCGTCGTTGTTGACGCCCGGCATCCGGGCGTAGAGGATCTTGCCGTTGACCCCGATGGAAAATTTTTCAGCGGGACTCAGGGCGAAGGAGAGGAAAAAAGCGTTTTCGGAGAAGGAGTAATCCTGGGTATGGTTGCCAGCCAGGTCGCGGCCGTCGATCCCATCGACGCCGGCATGGATCCACGCCAGGCCAAAACCGGCGCGCAGGGGATTGTGCTCCTCATCCTCGCCGTTCCCCGGCCGGAGGGGCTGGGCATAGCCGATGAAATCGAGCTTGCGGTCGAGCGGCAAAAAGGCGTAGGAGAGCGCCGCCAGGCGGCCGGGCAGATGCGGCAGCAGGGCCGGATTGTAGACCCCGGCGAAGGCATCCTCCGCCACTGCGGAAAAGGCGTCGCCCATGGCCTTGGCCCGCGCCCCGATCCCCATGCGCAGAAAGGCCCCCGCATAGCCCCCGTCACCCTCCGAGGCTGAAGCGCCCAGCGCCAGCATCAGCAGCAGGCCGGCGATCGCACCAAATCTCTTCATAAGTTTCCTCAATCCTGACCAGTCTAGTTAATGATCAGCACCTTGCCCCAATAGGTGCCGTCGTTCTCGATCTCAATACTGTAAAAATAGGCCCCGTTGGCGACCAGGTCGCCATAATCATTGCGTCCGTTCCAGATCTCCGCGCACTCGGAGGGGCCGATGCGGTACTCGCCGTCGATCACTGTGGCGACCAGCTCCATGGCGAAATCGAAGACCTTGACCGTCACCCGCGCGGCCGTCCGGGTGTTGTACTGGAAACGGACATAGCCGTCTCCCCCGATCTGGTTCTGACGCATCGGCGAGAAGGGATTGGGATAGGCATAGGTGCGTTTCTCGCCGCCCCGGCCTGTGGGTGTGAAGGCGCGGTAGATGTCCCAGGTGAAGCCGTTGTCGGAGGTGCGCGCCAGGCCGTCCGCCATGCCCGCCCACAGGGTGCCCGCCAGGGCGTAGGCGGAATAGGCCTCGGTGCCGAGGACGCGGTCACCGTCGCGGGCGTCCCGCATCGGGGGATAGAGATACCAGTTCTCGCCCAGATCGTACGAGACAAAGAGACCCTTGTCCGCAGCCACATAGACGACCGAATCGTCAAAGGCGAAATTGTGGGCCTTTTCGTCGCGCAGAAAGCTCTTCCAGGTGAGGCCGCCATCGAGCGAACGCGAGACCGCATTGTACTCGGTCTCGCCCTCGGCGACCCAGGTGGCGCCCCAGACGATGTCGCGGCCGCCGGCGTGCTGGCAGCCGAGGGCGACGACAAAGTTCCCCGAGATCGGCTCCGGCTGACTGACGTGGGTCAGGTTCCGCCAGGTAGCGCCGTTGTCCGTGCTCTTGTTGATCCCCTCGGCGGTGCCGATCCAGAGCGCCCCGCCCCCGGCGGCGGCGGAAAAGCCGCGGTGATTGTACTTGCCGTAGGGATCAAAGTTAAAGGTATCCGGTGCCGCCTCGACCCAGCTCGCCCCCCAGTCAGGGGATTTGAGCACGCCGCCCCCATAGGAGGTGATCCAGACCGTGCCGGCGAAAACGGCGATGTCGTAGGTGAGATTCTGTATCGGAGTGGGACCCGGCTGCGGGGAACGGCGCCAGGTGGCGCCGCTGTCGAAAGAAAAACTGATGCCCGTCCCCTTGGGCAAGGGGGCGGGATCGGCGGAGGTGACCGTATCGGTCGCAGTGGCGACGATGACGGTGTCGCCATGGGCCCAGAGCGCGGAGACGCTGCCATGGCCCAGTCCCTGGGTCGGGGCAAAGCTGCTGAACTGGCCGGTGGCCAGATCCAGCCGGCTCAGGCCATTGCCGGTCCCCAGCCAGAGATGTCCGCCGCTGCGGGCGATATCGGTGATGCCATTGCCGGCCAGGCCGCTCTTCGGGGCCGCTGTACTAAAACGGTGGGTCGTGATCACGGCCGCGCCGAGGGCTGCGGGCGCGAGCAGGGCCAGGAGCAGAATTCTCTTCATTCTCATAATGCAACCATCTCGTCAGTCTAGGGTGATCGTATGGGTCAGGAGTTCGCTCTGATTGCCGGCCCAATCCTCGGCCGTGAAGGTGATCCGGTAGACCCCGAGCGGCTTGGCGGCGTCAAAGATGACCGTCATGGAATAGACTCCGTCACCGGCCGTCAGGTCTCCCCGATAGCCCAAATCCCAGCGGCTGATGTCGAGCGCCAGACCATTGTCATACATCACAAAGGGATTGTTGTTAAAGCCGGTGCCATCCGGATTATAGGCGCGCAGAAGCACCCGGTTGATGTCCTGCAGCCCCTGGGGTTCATCGATCCGCACCGATACCAGGTGACTGGAAGCGCCCGCCGCCGGCCGCTGTACCGCCGCCGGGGCGTTGAGGTCCGTCAAAAGCGGGGCTGTGTTGACTATCACCAAAATGGCGCTCTTTTCAGGGCTGCGCTGGCCCGACCTGTCCACCGCCGCAATCCTGATCGTATAAGCCCCCTGCTTGCGGGCGCCGAAGGTGCGGTCCACCGCCAGGCTATAGATATAGTCGCCGGCTGCCGGATCGCCATGGCTGCCGTCGTCATAGAGCAGGGTGTCGAAGGAGGCCTTGCCTGCGGCGCTGCCGGTGAGCTCGACGCGGGCGACGTCGCCGGGGCCGCTGGAATCGATGACCACAGCCTGAAAGAGCAGACTCCCGGAAAAACCGCTGCGAAGGGTGTCGGGGAGGAGGAGCTGCGCGACCTCCGGTGCGCGCTGATCACCCGAGCTGCGCATCAGGACCAGCGGCTCCCCAACCGTGCGTCCTGCACGGCTGGCCTGAAAACGCAGCTCGTACTCCCGGAAACCGGGGAGGGTTGGCTGCCAGAGGATCTGCTGCGAAAAGATGTTGTCAAAGGCCACAACATCCCCGTCGCCGGCATGACGCGCTCCCCCGTCGTCGTAGAGATAGAAACGCTGTTCCGCCGCGCCGGTTCCACGCGGCACCGCCTCCAGCAGGACCGAATCCACCTCACCCGCAGCACCGATCTCGATCCGGTAGAGCCGCATTGGCCCGAGCATCTCGGGCAGCATGGCCTGGCTCAGCACCACCTCTTCAGGTGCAGGCGGAGTGGGCAGTTCGCGCTTGCCGCAGCCCGCCAGGATGAGCAGGGGGAGAGAGAGCAAGATCAATCGACGCATGATAATCCTTGTAGGTTAAAAAAAAATCCGAATGACCGGAGCGACGATGGTACGCACGCTTCACCCGGCTACATTCGGACAAGTTTAAAAAGGCGCCTCTACCATTCGTCAAAGAGATTGTATGCAAGTTCACACAGAAAATATCTTTAACGAAGGGAAATAGGCGTTCTCCTTGTTCAATCGAATAAGCTTATATAAAATAGCCACAAAAATCATATTAGTCAAGCAATTTCTGGGGCCGATTCCTCCAGCCACCGCAGCAGCGCGGTGTGATCGGGCAGGATGAGATCGGCCTCCTGCAGGTGAGCGGCCGGAAGCGTCGTCTGCAGAGCGATGCAGAAAAGCCCGGCGCTCCTGGCGGCACGGATGCCCATCGGCGCATTCTCCACCACGGTACAGGCCTCTGGCGGCAGCCCGAAATGAGCCACGGCCGCCAGATAGGGATCGGGGTGCGGTTTGGGCCGCGCATAATCCCCGTCGCAAAAGAGGGCATCAAAGCGGGTGCTCATCTCCCCCAGCACATGGTGCAGGTTCTGCCGGTTCGTCCCGGTCACCACCGCCGTCCTGATCCCGACGCGCCCGGCATAATCGAGGATCTCACTCACCCCGGGGTATAACTCCGGCCTGGGTTGCCCGCGGAACCAGCTGTTCTTGAGCCCGGCGAGGCGGTGCGCCTCCTTTTCATCGATTGGCCGGCCGGCCGCTGCGCACATCTCCTGGGCGATACGCCAGGCCGGCTCCCCCTCATGAGAGCGCAGCACCAGGTTGTCCGGCTCGATCCCGAGGGGGGGCAGCACCTCCTGCCAGCCCCGGAAATGAATCTCGATCGAATCGGAGATCACCCCGTCAAAATCGAAGAGCAGCGCGCCGATCAACCGACCTCCTCGAGCTGTGCGGTGAAATGACGCAGCAGGGCCGCCTCGTGCACCAGACGCAGCCCCTTGATCTTCTCGCGGTTGCGGAAGATTTCGATGACCGCATCCGCCACATAGGTGAGGTGAAGGGAGGTGTAGACCCGACGCGGTATGGCCAGACGGACCAGCTCGAGCGCAGGATACTTTTCGCTGCCGTCGGCCTCCTTTTCGCCGAACATCAGCCCGCCGATCTCGACGGCGCGAATGCCGGCCTCGCGGTAGAGGGCCACCACCAGAGCCTGGGCCGGAAAGTTCTCCCGCGGGATTTGGGGCAGGATTGCACCGGCGTTGAGAAAAAGGGCGTGCCCACCCGTGGGTTTGACAAAGGGCACTCCCGCCCGGTCCAGCCTCTCGCCCAGTGCGCGCACCTGGCCGACGCGGTAGGCGAGATAGTCCTCGTCGAGCCCCTCCTCCAGTCCGCGCGCGACGGCCTCGAGATCCCGCCCGGCCAGGCCCCCGTAGGTCGGATAGCCCTCAAGCAGGATGAGCAGATTCTTGGCCTTATCCATCCACCCCTCGTCGTTGAGGGCGAGAAATCCTCCGATGTTGACCAGGGCATCCTTCTTGGCACTCATGGTGCAGCCGTCGGCGTAGGAAAACAGTTCGCGGGCGATCTCCGTGAGGCTCCTGCCGCCATAGCCCGGCTCGCGTTCCTTGATGAAATAGCAGTTCTCGGCGTAGCGGCAGGCATCGATGATGAAAGGGGTGTGGTACTTTTTAGCGATGGCGCTCACCTGGCGGACATTCTCCATCGAAACCGGCTGACCGCCGGCGCTGTTGTTGGTCACGGTGAGCATCACCAGTGGAATCTTGCCTGGGCCATGCACCTGAAAAGCCTTCTCCAGCTTGGCCGGATCCATGTTGCCCTTGAAGGGATGCTCCTTTTCCGGGAACATCGCCTCGTCAATGACCAGGTCGAGGGGCACACCCCGTTTGTGGAGGACGTTGGCACGCGTGGTGTCGAAATGGATGTTGTTGGGCACCAGATCGCCCTCCCTGAGGGCGACGGAAAAAAGGAGATTCTCGGCGGCACGCCCCTGATGGGTGGGGATGATATACCGGAAGCCGAAGATGGAGCGGATGGTCTCCTCAAAGTGGTAATAGTTTTTGCTGCCGGCGTAGGATTCGTCGCCCATCATCATCCCCGCCCACTGATAGTCGCTCATGGCCGAAGTGCCGCTGTCGGTGAGCAGATCGACATAAACGCTCGCGGCGGGCAGGGCAAAAACGTTATATCCCGCTTCACGGATGAGGCGGTCGCGCTCCTCGCGGGTGGTCCGGCGTACGGGTTCGACGACCTTGACCCGGAAGGGTTCAGCAGGAAATTCCATATAGACCCCGATTCATTTCCTCTCCCCGGCCGGGCCGGTGTACAAGCCGACGGCTGGGAGGGGCAGGTTCAGCCCTTGAGGGGCTCAAAATTCATAAAGTCGGCATGATGTACGACGACAGCCTCCGGAGTGCGGTAGCCGCCGTCGCCCTCCTTGGCATGGACTGCAATGATGTGGACGATCTCGTCCGGCAGCAGATGTCTGGCGGCCAGATTGGCGCCGCTGAAGGGATGGCGCAGCAGCTTGCCGTTGCTGCTCTTGACAAATTTGCCCTCCACACGCCGGTACTCAAGGAGCTTGCCAATGTCGTGCAGCAGGCCGCCGCTGACGATGAGATCCATGGAGAGGGTGTAATAGGGGGCATAATGCCCGCTCAGGATCTTGGCCGAGGCGATGGCCGTCTGGGTCACTGCCTGAACATGGGTGCGAAAGCTGACCCTGCAGTCCGGGATGAGGAGGGTGAAGGGGATGGTGTCGAGATCCTCGACCTGCCAGCCGCCGAGCTTCATGGCCTCCATCCAGCAGGCGAGAGTCCTGTCGCGCAGTCCGACATCCTGGATAAGACCGAATTCCGGAAAAAGGGAGAGGAGTTTTTTTTCCATTCTGTCCGCCTATTTGTGTTCGAATTGATTTTTCATGGTAGTGACGGCGCGCTCGACCCCGACCAGCATGCTGCGGGCGAGGATGGAGCGGCCGACATTGACCTCCTCGATGAGGGGGATGCCGGCGATGTCGCGTATATGCTGGTAGCCCAGGCCGCGGCCGGCGGCCACGCCCAGGCCGAGCTTGTTCGCCGCAGAGGCCACGGCGCGCAGCCGTTCGAGCTGTTCGGTCAGGGTGCCGAGGTCCTCCACCGAAGAGAAAGCGGTGGTGTTGAACTGCACATAATCGGCCCCCGCCCGCGCTGCGGCGCGGATCTGCGCCGGATCGGCTGCCACCAGTGCACTGACCACAATGTTATTGGCGCGCAGGGCTGCCGCGATCTCTTCGAAATAGTCGAGATTGCCCTCAACATTCATCGAATGTTCGTCCCCCTCCCCCGGCTGCAGCACGGGTAGAAGGGTGACCATGTCCGGCAGCAGCTGCAGGGCCTTCTTAACCATCTCTTCCTGCATGGGGATCGCCAGGTTGAGATGACTCTTGACCACCTCCTTCAGGAGCCGAAGATCACGGTCACTGATGTCTGAGCGATCCTCCCTCAGCTGCACCACAATCCCGTCGATGCCCGCCAGCTCGGCGGCCATGGCCACCTGGAGGGGATCCGGCTCTTTCTTGCGGTTGATATTGCGCAGCTGAGCAACCTGGTTGACACAAAGGCATAATCTTGGCATGGGAGACCTCACATTAGGTGAGCAGGAGGGCCGATGTGCGCTCCTGCGCTGAACTGGATGAACAGGCTGCGCCCTGCTGCGGCGCCCGGTTACAGCACTTCCGAAAGATAGACGAAGCGGATCCCCTGCTGTTCAAGCCGGGGAATCATCCGCTCCAGCACCTTGAAGGTCCGCTTGCGCATGTGGCAGATGGCAATGACCTCTCCCTGCTTACCTGCAATCGCCGCCGCCTTTTCGAACTGCCCCTCGATAAAGCTCTCCTTGTCCTCGGCATCAAGAAAAACCTGGTTGGCCCCTGCGCGCAGCCCGAGTTCGCGCGCCACCTGCAGAGCCACGCTTTGCGATGAGGTGCGGCTGTCGACAAAGAGCTTGTCCTGATGTTTCAGCTCGGTCATCACCGCCTTCATGAGTACGCGGTCGGCCGTCACCCTGGAGCCCTGGTGATTGTTGATGCCGATGGCATGGGGGATCTGCGCCAGCGCTGCGCGCACCCGCAGCCGCGCCGTGCCCGCATCCTGACCCGCGAGCAAGGTATAACCCTCATCGGAAAATCTCTCGTTGAGCGGCTCCATGGGCATGTGGACGAGAATCTCGCGGTTCGCCACCCTGGCGTCGCGCGCCACCACCCCGCTTGCCTTCTGCCCAGGCAGGATGGCGATCGTCAGCGGCTTGGGGTAATAGAGAAACTTGCGCACCAGCTCGTTGTTCGCATATCCGAAATCATCCACAATGATCGCCATGCGGCCGGAGAGGGCCGAGATGGACTCGCGCTGCATCAGAACGATGCGGCAGGCCCAGTCGCCGTCGACCTCCACGGTGTACTCCATGCGGTCCCTGCGGCGGTCCTCGATCGCTTTGACGATTTTGCCGTCGACCTCGTCAAGCTGCTCCATGAGCTCGAACTGCAGCCGGTGAATATTGAGATTGTGCGGGATCGAGACCGTATAGGCCTCACCGCTCTTGCGCACGGTCGGGGCAGTGAGACGGAAAGAGGAGAGGGCCTTGCGCAGGGCCTCCCCCACTTGCTCCACCTCTTTCTGCGAGGCCCGGTCGCGCGGATCGGCCGGGGCCTCGACCGGCGGACTCTCTTTTCGCGCCGCCTCGGGCGCCGACGCCCCTTTCCTGGCCTCCGGCTCGCGCTGCCCCTGCTCGGGGATGACCTCCACCCCGCTGGAAGGGACCTTCAGCAGAATATAGCCATGAATGGCCAGCATCAGCACGGCCAGCGTCCCCAGTGCCCACTGCAACCGTTTGAGTTGTTCTTTTTTCATGCTATCGGCGGCTTCCCCGATTGGTCACTCTCCACAGCTCCGGTTTCTCACTCATTTGCCAAAATAGGCGCGCAGGGCGCTCCAGGTCGGATTAGTGCCGGTGGCATAGTCGGCCCAGCCGCGGATATACCAGAGCTCCTCGCTGGAACGCAGCAGCCGGAATTCCGCCTGACCCCGCATCTGCCGCGGTGCCTCCTGCTGCCGGCGGTGCGCCACCGTCAGCACATACTCCTGAACCAGTATCACCGAGTCCTGAAAGGTATTTTCCCGGATCAGGGTCAAACTGAGCGAACTGACCGAGTCCGAGGGCAGAAAGGCGAAGAGCTGATTGAGAAAATTGCGCTCGCTCTCCTTGTCCCAGCGCAGAAAGAGCCCGGGATTGGCTGCGCCGACCGCCGACTCGGGCTGGTAGGAGAAGGAGGCCGGCGCCAGGCTGGTATCCGCCAGACAGCGCAGGTAGTTGCTGCTGTTGCGTTCGGCCATGGCCGTGCGCAGATTGACCATCACCAGGGCCGGAGAGGTCGGCTGCACCCAGGTCGACTGCTTGGTGACGGGATTTTCCGGCTCGCGCGTGCTGAATGGGGTCTTGCAGCCCACCGCCAGCACCACCGCCAGCAGCAGCCAGCCCCCCGCCCTCTTTGTCCACGCTACGCCCACAGAAACGGTTACTCCAGGGAACGATGATAATACTTGAGCGAATTGGGTTTGACCGGGCACTCTTCGGCAATCTTGAGTGAACCCAGCCTGCCCTGATAGCGCAGCTCGAAAAGTCGCGGCACCAGCTTGTCGCGCAGCTCGCTCAGCGACATCGGATTGACATAGATCTTGGTCCCCCCCTCGAAACCGGCGGGAATGTTGACGCGCCACTTGATCAGGATGTGCCACGGGATGGGCACGATGCTGTCGTTGGGCATGTAGTACCACTCCTCGTTGCCGGAGATCTGGGAACCGGTGGCGGCGTGCACGGCATGAACCAGATCACTGACGCCGCGGAGCTCTTCGGGGGTGTGCTCCCGCGGCCGGCAGTTGACGCTCTTGGAATAGATGGCGATGGTCGGATAACGATGACCGAGATCGACAAAGGCCATCGCATAATCGTTTTCACAGATGACGTTGTTGTTGAGGGCGGCGAAATTTGCGGCATACTCGTTGTACATGTTGCGGTTGGTCGCCATCAGCTTGAGCTCGCGCTCCAGGGAAACCCCCCACTCGTCAAGTCCGACAATCTGGGTGTGCAGATGGTCGAAAGAGGCCCCTGCCTCCTTGCGCCAGTTCTGATAGACCGCGACATAGCGGCAGTAGCGGTTGTCGGCATAAACCTCGTTCATCGCCTCGATTGTGAACCGGAAATAGTGATAATGCTCCTCAGCCGAGAGCTCGCCGGAGGAGGCGAGCTGCGAGTCGTACTCGGCCCCGTCGATGTAGTGGCGCCGCGGCACAATCAGCTCATGGCCGCCGCCGAAAAAGGCGTCGGCCATCTCCAGCTTCTGATCCATGGGTATCGCCTTGATCTCCTTCTCCTCGAGGCCGGAGTATCTCAGCTTCAGATCGATGATATCGAGAACGTGCTGCCGCCCTTCAGGCACGGCAAGATAACTCTCCTTCCAGGCGCGATTCTTTTCGGAGAGGTGGTATTGGAAATTCTTCTTCCAGTAATTGATCGAGACGATTTCGAAGAGGTTGGGGATGCGGCGGAATTCGGCGACCTCCTTGACCACATCCACCGGGCTCAACTGATGCTGCGTCACCCATTGACCGTCCCGGACCACGACTCGCGACTTTTCCGGGGGAGTAATCAGATAGCGCGAGGGGCAGAAATTGCAGACATCCTGCATATTGACGTCGACAAGTTTTTGCGCGCTCTCCGGGATGCCGGTGAAGATCGGCCGGTTCTTTCGCCCCGGAATATGCCACACCTCCGTGCCGGTGAAGGGATTGTACTGCTTCTCCGTTCCGTCCGGCATCGTGCGGATCATCGCACCGTTGTGGTTGTTCATCTCGACCTCAGTTGACAAATTGCTCGACGAAATACCTGGCCGTCAGCGGCTCGCCAGTGGCGCGTTTGATCATCTCGTTCCACGACCAGGAGGCCCCGGCTCCGAAGACCCTTTCACGCAGCCAGGCGCCGGCCTCCGTTGCACCGACGTAACCCGCCTGCCCCCCCTCCCTGAGTACCGACCTCGTCAGGCAGGCGTGAAGCTGTGAAGCCAGCATCTCTCCGAGGAGGTAATTGTGATAGTAGCAGGGGACGATCGTGAAATGGATCTTCGCCGCCCAGTCGGGTTCATCCCTGCCGGCCGGCTTTTTAATGCCCTGGTATTTCTCGACCAGGGTCCACCAGAGCGCGTTCAGATCCTGCTCGGGATCGGCATAGAGCTCTTTTTCAAAGTTATACATCACCATCGCCCAGCGCGAAAAAATCAGCTGCTTGAGCCGGGCGTACCGAGCACTGACCTGGAGCAGCTCCTGGCGCTGCTCCGGCGTCAGGCCGAGCATCTCCTCCATCCACCAGGGGTTGCGGCTCAGGCGCCCGAAAAAGTTGGCGATCGCCTCGGTGGTGAAGGCATGCGCCTCCTGGCGCAGTAAATAGGGCAGCGCAGGATTCGTGTAATAGCTGTAGACGGCATGCCCCCCCTCGTGCAGGATGGTCTCCATCCAGCGCTCACTGTCGGTGAGATTGCAGAGGATGCGAACATCGCCGCGGCGGTCGATATCGGTACAGAAGGCATGCGGATTTTTACCCTCGCGCTCGTAGAGATCGCTTTTGGCCAGGATTGAATCGATCGGCAGGCCGATGCCCCGGTAGAAATCGGCCGCCAACAGCCGGATATCCCGGCCGGCATAGTACTGGTCGAGATTAACCGACTCCAGCATCGGCGACTCCTGGAAAAAGGGGTCCTGATAATGCCAGGGCTGCAGCTCTTCGATACGGGTGTGGAAACGCCGGGCGAGCTCTTCATCAAGCTCGTGCTTGAGGGCGAAAAAGGGGCCGTTGGTGAGATCGTAGAGCTCCTCAAAGATCTTGTTCAGCTCCTTCTCATCCTGCTCGGTCACGGCCAGGGAAAGGGCGTGATAGTTGCGGAAGCCCAGCTTCTGTGCGGCCTTGTTGCGCAGACGCACCAGGCGGAGCAGCTCCTGGGCTACCTCGGTCCCGACCTGCTTGCTCGCCAGCCAGGCCTCACGCCGCAGGCCTGTCTTTTTTTCCGACTTCAGTATCTCTTCGATCTGGTTGCCGCTCAGCCGCCGCTTGCCCGCGGTGCCCCGGAAGATGCTGAACTTTTTTTCGACCTCGGCGCCCAGGGTGGTGATCTCCCGCAGCAGTTCCGGCTCGATCTGGTTGGGCAGATAGGCCAGATAGAGGAGCTCGATCTCGCGGGCTACCACCGCATCGCCCAGTCCGCCCTGCTCCTTCATCTTTTTTAAAAAAGCATACTCTTCAGCATTGCTGTAGATCTGCCGCTTCTGCAGTTCGAGCTCGGCGTAGCGGTCATAGGCCGCGGCCTTGCCGGTCGTGGCGGCCTCCCAGTAGGCGAGGTTGGCCTCTCTGGAGATGGGCTCGATCCTGGCGACATGTTCATCGATGAAGCGGCTCGAGGCCCGCGAATTGAGACCGTTGCAGCCCAGCATCAGGGCCAAGCCGAGCAGGATGAATAAATATTCTCTCACCATCGAACTCCATGTTTATCTATAGAGTTAACAACCATCAATATGCTGCGGTCAATTTTAATAATAGCAAAATTATCGCCGATTTCCAAGGCAATTTTCACCTCTTCTCCTGCGCCGGGTAAGGCCGGGCCTCCCTGGCGGTGGCAGATAGGGTCGGCTGCACGCAAAGGCGCATGGCCGCCGCTGCGCTTTTTGCTTGCAAATGAGGTTCATTTTTTTTATTCTACGCTGAAGAGAGCTCAATTGGCGCACATATGCGGGAGGCTTTATGAAGGATATTCGCTGGGCGGGTCTGCTGCTGCTTCTGGTCTGGGCCGGCGCGGCCGCAGGTCAGACGGCACCGGCGCGCAAGGGTGGGGTGAACATGACCCGGCTGGCCCTGATCGACAAGGCGGTCGGACAGGCCATGGACCGGGGCTATATTCCGGGGGCGGTGGTTCTGGTCAACCACGGGGGCGACAAGGTGTGGCACAAGGCCTACGGCTTTGCCCAGCTGGTGCCCGAAAAGGTGGCGATGGAGCAGGAGATGATGTTCGACCTCGCTTCGGTGACCAAGCCGGTCGCCACCGCCACCTCGATCATGATCCTCGCCGAACGCGGCCTGCTCCGCCTCACCGACCAGGTCTCCGATTACGTGCCCGGCTTTTCACGCTATGTGCGGGGAGACACCACCCTCGCCGATGAGGCGCTTATCTGGCATCTGCTCACCCACACCTCGGGTCTGCCCGCCTACATCAATGCCGCTGAAGCCGCCCGGGTCTTTGGCTCCTCGACCAAGACGGAAACGATGGTCGACTATATCTCGAAATTGCCCAAACTGAGCGGTCCGGGAGAGCGCTACCTTTACAGCTGTCTGGGTTTCATCACCCTCAACCAGATCATCATCCGTGTAACCGGTCAGAACGTCAGTGAATTTGCCCAGGAGAACATCTTCAGACCCCTGGAGATGCGCTATACCACCTTCAATCCCGACGAAACCCTCAAGCTCATCTGTGTGCCGACGGAGCTCCAGGAGGACGGCCTGCCCCTGCGCGGGATCGTGCACGATCCTCTCGCACGCCTGCAGGGGGGAATCTCTGGCAATGCCGGACTCTTTGCCACCGCCAGCGACCTGGCGCGCTACTGCCAGATGATGCTCAACGGTGGCATCCTCGGCGAGACCCGCATCCTCAGCCCGGTCACGGTCTCGCGCATGACCCAGATCATCGATACACCTGCCAAGGCCGCACGCGGCTACGGTTGGGTCATCAAACTGGGGCAGAGTTGGGTCGGCGGCGACCTGCTCCCCGACGGCGGCTACGGCCACACCGGTTATACCGGGACCTCGATCTGGATCGATCCCAGGACCCAAACCTTTATCATCATCCTCACCAACCGGGTCCACCCCAAGGATGACGGTGAGGTCGACAGCCTGCGCAGCACCATCGCCAACATCGTCGCCAGCGCAATCCTCGAGTAGTCGCAGGCCGGCGAGGGTCCCACAACGCTGCTGCCAGGCGCTGCCGGCAGGGATCTCACCCGGCCTGCAGGGCCGCCGTCACCATCGCCCTGGCCTCCTCCTGGATGCGGGCGAGGTGGTCGGCGCCGAGAAAACTCTCTGCGTATATCTTGTATATATCCTCAGTGCCGGAGGGGCGCGCCGCGAACCAGCCGTTCTCCGTCACCACCTTGAGGCCGCCGATGGCGGCGCTGTTCCCCGGCGCCCGGGTGAGCTTGTCCCGGATCGCCTCGCCTGCCAGGGTGTCAGAACGCACCATCTCCGGAGAGAGATTCGCCAGGGCGGCCCGCTGCGCTGCGTCCGCCGGGGCATCGAGACGCTGATAGACCGGCCGGCCGAACCGCTCCTCGAGGGCGCCATAATGCTCGCCCGGATCCCTGCCGGTCACCGCCGTGATCTCCGCGGCGAGCAGATTGAGGATGATCCCGTCCTTGTCGGTCGTCCAGACCCGGCCATCCCGGCGCAGAAACGAAGCCCCCGCGCTCTCCTCGCCGCCAAAACCACAGGAGCCGTCCAGCAGCCCCTCAACAAACCATTTAAAGCCGACCGGCACTTCGGCGAGCCGGCGGCCGAGCGAGGCGGCGACCCGGTCGATCATCGAGCTCGAGACCAGGGTCTTGCCCACTGCCGCTTCGGCGGGCCACTCCGGCCGGTGCTGGAAGAGATACCAGATCGCGACGGCCAGGTAGTGGTTGGGGTTCATCAGCCCCGCACTGCGGCAGACGATGCCATGACGGTCGGCATCGGGATCGTTGCCGAAGGCGATATCGAAACGGTCGCGCATCGCCACCAGCCCTGCCATGGCGTAGGGCGAGGAGCAGTCCATGCGGATCTTGCCGTCCTTGTCCACCGTCATAAATCCGAAAGCCGGATCGACGACCCGGTTCACCACCTCGAGTTTGAGCTGCCAGTATTCCGCGATGGACTCCCAGAGTGCAACCGAGGCGCCTCCCATCGGATCCACTCCCAGCTGCAGCCCCGCCCCCTTAACTGCCGCCAGATCGACCACCCCGCCCAGATCCGCGATGTAGGGCCGGATCACCTCCTGCTCGCGCGTGCTCTCCGCCGCCCAGGCCCGGGCGAAGGGGATGCGCCTGATCCCGGCCAGTCCCTCCTGCAGCAGCCGGTTGGCTTCATCCTGAATGACCCTGGTCGCCTGACTGTCGGCCGGGCCGCCGTGCGGGGGATTGTACTTGAAGCCCCCGTCGGTCGGCGGATTGTGTGAAGGGGTGATCACAACGCCGTCGGCCAGCCCGCTGCTGCGGCCGCGGTTGTAGGTGAGAATGGCGTGTGAAATCACCGGGGTGGGGAGATAGCCGCGGCCCCGCTGCACGATCAGCATCACGCCGTTGGCCGCCATCACCTCCACCGCGGTGATGAATGCCGGCTCGGAAAGGGCGTGGGTGTCCATGCCCAGAAAAAGCGGGCCGTCAATACCCTGCCGCCGGCGGTAGTCGCAGATCGCCTGGCTGATGGCCAGCAGATGCTCCTCATTGAAGGTCCCCGCGCTGGAAACGCCGCGGTGGCCCGAGGTGCCGAAGCTGACCCGCTGCCCGGGCTGGGCCGGGTCCGGGTGACGGGTGTAATAGGCGGACACCAGTCGGGGAATATTGATCAGCAATTCTTGCGGAGCCGGTTTGCCGGCCAGCGGATGAACGCCCATATTCGCCTCCCTCAAAGGTTCTGTGCATGCCGGATTCAGGGCCTGTACCGGTAAAACATACAAATTTCAGACCCTCTCTACAAGAAAAAAGAGGAAAAAGGAGCTGACCAGGAACATCCGGTCGTGTTTTTCGTAATAACAAACAGAACGAACCGGGAGGTTTCCACATGATAAAATTGTTGCTCTGGCTGCTTGTTTTATTCTGCTGCTGGCCGCTCGCCCTGCTGGCGCTGATCCTCTATCCCCTCGTCTGGCTGCTCCTGCTGCCTTTCCGCATCCTCGGCATCGCCGTGGAGGGGCTGCTCGATTTTCTGCGCGCCCTCTTTGGACTGCCTGCCCGCATTCTGCGCGGTCCCCAACCGGCGCGCTGATTTTTCGCCGGCGGCTGCACTTTTTCCTTTCTTTTTTGAAAAATAGTTGTATATTATTATCGTCCTGAAACGGTTCATTTTTATGAGTCGAGTTCGCAGAATGCAAGACAATTTCATGAAGATCCAGATCCACAAGATCCAGGTCGACAAATGGTGTGAAGGCTGCCGCCTGCAGGCCGACCCCGGCCCGACCTACGTCCTTGACTGGATCCAGAACAATGGCCCCTGGTTCCGCGAATCCTACGAGGTCTCGATCTGTAAAGAGTGCAAACACTGGGCCAGGTGCGGCCACAACCTGCAGCGCACCTGCCCCGGCTTTGAACCAGAATGACCTCCACGCTTCACCCACCCGGACTTTCTCCCGCTCCCATTTCCCTCTCTTTACCCCCTCCACCTCAGGAATAATTTGTATATACGAAACGTTCTCTCTTGTGCAACGCCAAGGAACAGCACACCTACACATTGAACTCAAGGGAGAAATTATCCAATGAAGAAAGAAATATTCGTTTTAATGATCGGACTCCTCGCCTTTGGAGCCCACGCCACCCAGGAATATACCATCGATGCCGCTCACAGTGAGGTCGGATTTTCCGTAAAGCATATGGTCGTCGCCACCGTACGCGGCAATTTCACCGAGTTCTCCGGCAAGGTTTTTTATGATGAGAACGAGATCGGCAACTCCTCTGTCGAAGGAGTGATCAAGACCGCCAGCATCAACACCGGCAACAGCAAGCGCGATGATCATCTGCGCAACTCCGATTTCTTCGATGCCGCCAACCACCCCGAAATCCTCTTCAAGACTAAAAGAGTGGAGAAGAAAGGCGATGGCTTTGTGGCCTATGGCGACCTGACCATGCGCGGCGTCACCAAAGAGATCGCCCTCGATTTCGAGATCACCGGCAAAATCACCGATCCCTGGGGCAACGAGCGCGTCGGCCTCGAAGCCCGCGGCGTCATCAATCGCCAGGATTTCGGCGTCTCCTGGAACAACAACCTCGATAACGGCGGCGTGGTCGTCAGCAATGAGGTCAAGCTCCTCATTCAGGCCGAGCTGATCAAGAAAAAGGCCTCCTGAGGCCCTGCTACTGCGGAATTCCCGCGCCGGCCGGGCGGCCGGTGCGGGAAAAAGCCGCCCCGCTGCTGCCGATTTCCCGGAACATTCCCCCACCCCCTGCGTATTCAATGGTAATCAGGCCAAAAATGCTCATGGCAAAATGTTAAAAAAGGCAACGAATTCGTTGCCTTTCTGCTGTAAATTCCTTATAATTGTTACTACATATCGAATCCTATCCCAACCCGGGGAACAGACAGACCATGGCGGACTTGAAAAAAATCGGCAAAAAGGCCATCTCGGTATTCTGGCGTGATAAGGAACCACCGCCGGAGGAGCTGGGGCCGAACCTGGGGCCGGATCTCGGACCCACCCTCAGATCCGATCCGGGACCCAACCTCGGGCCGACAACGCCCTACACCACACCAGCCACGACCGCGCCCATCACTCAGGCCAGCCCGGCTCCTGGGGATAACCCCTTTTACAAGGCCCTCGAGCAGGAACTGCTGAAACAGATGCCCGTCGCTTTCGCCGAGTTCAACAGCCAGGCGGCGGCCATCGGCGAAAAATTCCCTGCCCTCGACCAGACCACCCGCGACCAGCTTGCCTTCCACGCCGCCCAGACCGCCCTCAAGGCGCGCCAGCAGGATCTGAACGTCAACCATGTGCTGCAGGCCCTCGACACGGTGATCAAGTCCCTCTCCCGCGAAGAGTCGGAATTCAACACCCAGAACGAGGAGGGCTTTAGACAGAAACTGGCCGGCGTACGCCAGAAGATCGGCGAACTGAAGCAGGGCATCTCCGCCCGCGAAAACCGTCTGGTCGAGATCCAAAATGAACTCGACGCCTTCATTGCCGCCCGCAATGAAGAAAAGAAGAGGCTGGAACATGAAAAATCCCAGCTCCTCTCCGATCAACTCGTAACAGAAAACGAAATCAATCAAATCGAGCAGAAGAAACGCGAACGAGAAGCCGATTTTCGCAGTGCCCTGCTGGCCCATCAGCAGAATTTCACCGCCCTGCGCGAACGGCTGGCGTCCAATCTGCAAAAACTGAAATAGCAAGCGGAGGATTCCATGAGCGAGATGCCCTCACTGCCGGGCGCTGACAAAGTATCAGCCTTCGTATCCAAAAAAGAGAAAACTGTGGGAAGCTTCGGCATGATCCTGCTGATCATCGGCCTGGCCCTCGGCTTTTATGCCATCTCCCCCTTTCTCATCACCCTGTTGACCAACGCCATCGCCGTCACCAGCAAGGCCATCGTCCTCGGCGGCCTCATGGCCCTCGCCGCCCTGCTCTGGTGGGTCTTTTCCAGCAAGCGCTTCCGTTCCATCATGTATTTCTGGCGCGCCAAGTTCTACCGCTGGTTCACCGGCCTGCTTATCAAGAGCGGACCCCTCGACGTCATCTATGCTTATGTCAATGAATACCTGGGCGAAAAACTCGAAACCATCCAGAGTGCCGCTGATAATGTCTACGGCATCCGCAACGGGATCAAGACCAATATCGATAACTATCAGAGCCAGATCAAGGAGCGCATCAAACAGGCGGACGCCCTCAAGGACCGCTTTTTCGAGAAGGGCGCCTGGGTCGATGAGGAGAAACGCTTCCAGTTTCAGAAGATCAGCAGTGAAGCCGGCATGCTCCAGTCGAACCTCGAAAAATCGCAGAAGCGCTTCGAACGCGCCGAGAAGTATTGCCAGATTATGAAAAAAATGCAGCAGGCCTTCGAGTTCTACCGCGACAAGACCAAGTTCTTCGCCGATACCCTGGCCGCCGATTATAACGAAGCCCAGGCCATGGCCAAAGCCACCCAGGCCACCTCCAGCGTCCTCGGCGGCGACGCTCACAGCGATATCTACGAAATGTCGGTCAAGTACGTTCAGGGCCAAATCGCCCTCTTCACCGGACAGGTCGACCGCTTCATGCAGGTCGCTCCCCAGTTCCTCGCCGAACCGGAGCTCAACGACATGGTCAGCGAGGATGCCATGATGAAAACCCTTGAGCAGTGGGACACCGCGAGCGACCAGATGCTCCAGCAGGCTGAGGATATCGGCAAAGCCGGCCAGGCGCTTTCAACCGGCGATCCCAACCAGGCAGTGGCCATCGTCACCGCCGGCGACAAGCGCGAACTGGTGCCGATCATGCCGGCCAAAACCACGGGCGAAGAAGAGAAGAAAAAGTACAGCTGGTAAGGAAAGCTCCACCGCCGCACCGGCGAGCGAACGCTCTTGCTCGCAAAGGGGCCGGCGCAGCGGGAGCCATCGATCAACCCAATCAAGGAGCAAGATATGGCAGATCAAGCGTACGCAGGCGGAGGCAGCAAGGGAGGCCTCACCCTTTTTTCAAAGGTTCTCATCGGCCTGCTCATCATCGGCGCCGTTGGCTTCGCCGCCTGGAAGTTTCTGCCCGAGGGCGGCAGCAAGGATCCCCTGCGCGTCCACCTCATCACCTATCCTGGCATGACGCCGGGCCCCTATTTCAATAACGGCATGAGCCCCAATCCCGAATCGCGCTTTAAAAAGGAGTACGGGCTCAACGTCAAGTTCACCGTCATCGACGTCATCCCCGATGCCCTCCAGGCCTGGAAGACCGGCCAGATTGATGCGGCTGTCCTCACCGTCGATTCCTATCCCATCGGCCTCGAGGAACTGCTCACCTTCAAGCCGCGCATCTTTTTGCTCACGGACAAATCCCAGGGCGCCGACGTCATTCTCGCCTCCGCCGCGGTCAAATCGGTCGCCGATCTCGCCGGCCGCAAGGTGGGCTACACCCCTGGCACGCCGTCGCAGTGGTTCCTGCTCAACATCCTCAAAGCGGCCAACATGACCATGAGCGACATCCAGGGAATCGAATTCAACGAGGTGCCCCAGGTCTTCAAGGCCTTCGAGACCGGCCAGCTCGACGCCGCGCTCGGCTGGTCACCGGACGATATCACCACCCGCGAACGCACGCCCGGCGCCCATGTCCTCAAGAGCACCAAGGAATCCTCCGAAATGCTCTTCGGCATCATGTTCGCCAGCCAGGAGGTGATCGACAAGCGCCACGTCGACTTTGAACACTTTGTCGAAGGCTGGTTGAAGGGGGCCGCCGAACTCAACACCGACCAGAACGCCCGCCGCAAGGCAGCCCAAATCATGACCGCAGGCTACAGCGGCACCAACGAGGAGTACTGGCTCGAAACTTTCAACAATGTCCGCCTGGGCACCTACGGCGACAACGCCGGATTTTTCGGACTCACCCCCGGCTTCAAGGGGGTGACTGCGGAGATGATCTACGACGAGGCCCGCAAGGCCTATTCGGCCATCGGCTTCGCCTCCCCCAACCTGCCGAGCTGGCGCAACGTCTCGGATGCCAGCCTCGTCAACGCCGCCCGCCTCAGCGGCACGGCCCATATGGCCCAGGCCCCGGCCACCTTTTCTCCGCCGACCTCGGATATGTACACCAAACCCGCCTTGGCCACCAAGAACGTGCGCGTCAACTTTGGTTTCAACTCGGCCGTGCTCGAGCCCCTCGAGGCCCTCAAGCTCAAGAATGAATACGGCCAGATTGTCGCCATGAATGCCAATTCGCGCTTCCGCATCATCGGCCACACCGACAACGTCGGCGGCCGCGAATACAACATCGAACTCTCGCGCCGCCGCGCCAAGGCCATCGTCGAGTTCTTCGTCGAGACCTATGGCCTGAGCCGCAACCAGTTCATTTATGACGGCAAGGGCCCCGACCAGCCCATCGCCACCAACTCAACCGAGGAGGGCATGGCGCTCAACCGCCGCGCCGAGTGCTCTCTGCTTTAATCCCTTGTTCGACATGCCGGCTCGTCATGAGCGGCGGGCCGGCATGGTTTCACTGGCGCCCTCTTCCATACCGGCGCCTTTCCATATCCACTCCGGAGGCATCATGTCTTCCCCCCTTTTCGAACTGCGCGGTGAGCTGCCCAAGAGCCAGAAGATCCAGATCGGCCTGCTTGGCGCCGTGGTCATCATCCTGCTCTGGTGGCTGATCGTCAAACTGGGCCTCGTCAACCCCAACATCGTCCCCTCCCCCATCGCCATCATCGGCTCCATCCCCGAGCTGATCAGCCGGGACGAACTCTTCAAACACCTCGGTCTGACCGTTTTTATGAACGTCGTCAGCTGGATCGAAGGCGCGGCGATCGCCCTGCCCATCGGCTTTGCCATCGGCCTCTTTCCCCTCATCAACGCCCTCTTCGGGGGCTATGTCACCGCCACGCGCTATATCCCCCTCACCGCCACCATCGTCCTCTTCATGGCGGCGTTCGGCATCTATATGTTCATGAAAGTCCAGTTCCTCACCTTTGCCATCCTCGTCTACCTCATCACCGCCGTCGTCTCCCGCGTACAGGAGACCCCGCAGGTCTATGTCGACGCGGTCAAAACCCTGGGGGCGAACCGCTGGCAGACGATCAAAAGCGTCTTCATCCCGCATGTCCTTTCGCGGGTCTTTACCGATTTCATCAACATTGTCGCCATCAGCTGGACCTACGCCGTCTATGTCGAACTGATCAACAAACAGGAGGGCGGCATCGGCGCCCTCATCCAGAACCTCTATTTCCGCCAGAACGAAGTGGACAAGCTCTATATGCTCATCCTGATCATGGTCGGTGTCGGCTTTTGTTTCGATCTGCTGCTGCGTTTCATCGACCGCAAGGCATTTCCACATAAGTACGTATAAGGCGATCCCGTATGACTCCAGACTTTACCAATACCAATCTGGCCGATATCATCGAATTGAAGGATATCAGCACCAGCTACGACAAGGGCCAGAGCTATATCATCAAGGATTTCAACCTGCTCATCGAGGACATCCCTGACAAGGGCGAGTTCATCGTCATCCTCGGCAAATCGGGATGCGGCAAGACCACCATCCTCAAATACATTGCGGGATTGAAGGAGCCCACCTCCGGCCAGGTCCTCATCCGCGGGCGCGAGCGCGACCGCTCGGTCCCCATCAGCGTCATCTTCCAGGAGCCCTCCGCCCTCGAGCACTATACCGTGCTCAAGAACGTCATGCTCCCCCTGCTCTACAAGGGGGTGCCTGAGCGCGAGGCCGCCGACCGGGCCATGACCATGATCAAGGCGGTCGGGCTGGACGGCCACGAGCACAAATACGCCAAGTTCGGCAAGCTCTCGGGTGGACAGGTGCAGCGCGTGGTCATCGCCCGCAGCCTCATCGCCAATCCCGGCATCATCCTCATGGATGAGCCCAACCGCGGGCTCGACAACGAGACCGCCCTGCAGATCGACCTGCTCATCGCCGACCTTTGGCAGAAACTCCAGTCCACGGTCATCCTCGTCACCCACAACATCGACCAGGCCATTTTTCTCGGCAGCGATATCTACATCATGGGGGGCAAGCCGGCCAGGATCGTCCAGCACTTCAAGGTGCCGATCGGCTTTCCGCGCACCCGCGAGACCAAGCGCAGCCGGGAGTTTCTCGACCTGGGCGGCCAAATCGAGGAGTATCTCTACCAGCTCTGAGCCGCAAATCGCCGCAGTGCGCAAAATAGAGTCCGTTTCAATCCCGAAGGCAGGAATCCCGATTCCTGCCTTTGTGGTTATAGCGGAAAAGGGATTCGCTCAAGGAGGGTATATGATGACTGTAAGACAGCTGCTGGCGGGCAAAGCCGCGGGGATTGTGACCATTTCATCGCAGGAGAGCGCCTTTGAAGCCCTGCAAAAGATGGCCCAGGCCGATATCGGTGCCCTGATCGTGACCGAGGGCAAACGGGTGGTGGGGATTTTTTCGGAACGGGACTATGCGCGCAAGGTGAGCCTGCGCGGCAAGACGGCCATGGCCTGCCAGGTCGGCGAGCTGATGACGCGGCGGGTCTACTACGCCGAGCCCGCCCAGACCATCAACGACGTCATGGCCCTGATGACGGCCAAACGCATCCGCCATCTGCCCGTCATTGAAAAGGAAGAACTGGTGGGGGTAATTTCGATCGGGGATGTGGTCAAGGCGGTCATCGCCGACCACGAATTCACCATCCAGGAGCTGGAAAAATATATCACCGGCAGCTACGGGGTGGAACTATAAATCCGCTCACGGCACCCGGGAGTCCATCCCCAAACGCGCGTTGTTCTGCCAGAGGTAAAAATCAAGGTTATTAACCAGGGCGTCCCCGTTCAGATCCTCGGCATGATAGCCGGCGCCGGGATTTGTAAAAAACTTGTTGTACCAGGAGACATAATCCCGGCTGGTGAGACGGCCGTCCTGGTTGATCTCACCGGCCGGCATGCTGTAGCGGCTGGAGCTCAGGACTCCTCCACTGCCATAATACTGGCTTGCCGCAAGGGTGAAATCGTAGAGGCGGTATTCGGTCGAGTTGAGGGCAAAGGCGGCTGCGCTCATCACCGCGGCGTGGTTGCGGTGACGCAGCACGATCCAGTAGCTCCCGGAGGGCAGGGTGAGGCCGAGATTAATGGTAGTGCCGTTGAGCTCGACCACCTCCCCGTCCGCCCTGAGCAGATAGGACTGCCGGTAGACCGGCGATCCCCCCGGTGTCGTGCGCAGCTCGAGCAGGATCCAGTCGGCCACATTGGTGGGGATGGAGGAGGCCGTGCGCGGGGCCTCGGCGTAGGGCGAGGTCAGGGGGATGTAGCCGCTCAAGGCCAGCTCGTTGCGCATGACCGCGGTGATATTAAAGCCCTCCAGCCGGGTACGGACCCGCAGCCGGGCCGCCGTGGCGGGATCGAAGATGGTGACCATGCCGTCCGAGCAGGCTGTTGAGCTGAGGCCGGAAAACCCGGTCAGCTTGGACCAGGGCACCGTCACAGCATAGCTCCCCACTCCGCCCGTGACCGTACAGGTCAGGGCAAGAATGGCGCCGCTGTTGCCGGAGAAGGGAGTCCCGTTCAGATTCATGCCAAGAAACATAAAAGATCCTACATAAGGACCTTCGGTTTGATATGAACAGTTAACCGAGTGATCAAGAATCCGTCCGGTTTTGAGAAAGGAAGTGCCGTCAAATGTCAATCCGGCAGGAAATCTCAAATAGAATTGAAAGTCCCTGATCGGATCCTCATTGGTCACATCGATATAGACCGTAACGGTCTGGCCGGTCATATAAAAAACATCCCGCACCTTCAATACATTGGTGCCTGCAGCCGCCTCCCGCACCTCCCAGCCGAGGAGCAAACCCAGGATCGCCGCCGTTGTGAAAATATACCGCCGCATATGATTCATTTCATTCCCTGCCATAAAAAGGTCATACCTTCGTTCAACCCGGCATCGGGCCGGGTAGCACGTCCCTATTCTTCTCCTTAATATAATACAGAAAATTCAATGAATTGGAGAAAATTATCCCTGCCGGTATGAGCGGCGTCACAATTTGCCGTTTCTTATCCCCGTGCCGCGCCGGCGCAGCCTCGTTGCCTCATAATAAATGTAACCGAAATACTTTTCTTTTTCCCATCCGGTGATGGCGCAGCCGGCGGTTTTTTTAAATAATCCTTGACATTGGCGGCAAATCTGCTAAATTGAAGACACTGAACCGGTTCAGATATATTAGCACAGAAAATTAATTTAATTTGATTTATGGAATAGATAATCGGTTTACATCATGCGCGCTACCATCGCCGATATCGCCCAGCTCGCCCACGTCTCCAAGGCCACGGTCTCGGCCGTCCTCAACAACCGGCCGGGCATCTCCCCCAAAACCCGCACCCGTGTCCTCGAACTCATCAAAAAACTCAACTACCGCCCTAACGAAATCGCCCGCTCCCTCTCCAGCCGTAAAACCCGCACCATCGGACTGGTCATCAAGGAGATCGACAACCCCTACTTCGCCCGCATCATGAAGGGCGTCTTCGACGTCTGCCGCCAACACGCCTATACCGTCCTGCTTGGCAGCTCCGAACTCTCCCCCGCCCAGGAACGCCAGAGCATCGAGGCCCTCTCCAGCCAGCGCGTCGGCGGCCTCATCATCTCCCCCCTCCAGGGCAGCGAGGTCGATTTTACCTGGCTCGCCGACCTGCTCCGCGACCACTATCCCCTGGTCATGCTCGGCCAGGTCAAAAACTACCACACCACCGTGGTCGACATCGACAACGTCCAGGCAGCCCGCCAGGCCGTCGAATACCTCATCGGGCTCGGCCACCGCGATATCGCCTACTTCGCCGGCCCCTCCTACTCCAGCCATAGCGACGACCGCCTGCAGGGCTACCAGCAGGCCCTCATGGCTCATGGACTGCCGGCCCACCCTGAGCTCATCCTCCAGGCCGGCTCCAGCCGTGAACTCGGCTATCAGGCGGGCCTCAAGCTCTTTTCCGAGCCCGGCATCCATCCAACCGCGCTCTTTTGCTACAACGACCTCGTCGCCATCGGCCTCATCAACGCCCTCGCCGATCTCGGCATCGCCGTCCCCGGCCAGGTCTCGGTCATCGGCTGCGACGACCTCGAGGTCTCCCGCTACTTTCGCATTCCCCTCACCACTATCCACGTCCCGGCCTACGAGATCGGCCGGGCGGCCGCCGAGATGGTCATCCATGATCTCGAAGAGGAAAACAGCGCCAACCCGCAGATCATTCTCTATGAAGCAAGGCTGGTCGCACGTCAATCCTGCGCACCGGCCCTACCCACCCTAGCTGAGGAAGAGTCCCATGAATGAACCCCTGATTCTGGATGAAAACCGCTTTTTCGATTCCGATCCGGCGATCCGGCGCATCGCGCGCGACCTCTACCAGGGGGTCAAGGATCTGCCGATCGTCAGCCCCCACGGGCATGTCGACCCCAAACTCTTCTCCCAGAACCGCCCCTTTCCCGATCCGGCGGAGCTGATCCTCATCCCCGACCACTACATCTTCCGCATGCTCTACTCCCAGGGCATAAAGCTGGAAAGCCTCGGCATCCCCACCATCGACGGCACCCCGGTGGCCACGGACCACCGCCGCATCTGGCAGATCTTTGCGGAAAACTATTATCTCTTCGCCGGCACCCCGACCGGGGTCTGGCTCAACCACGAGCTCTCCGTCATTTTCGGCATCGGAGAAAAGCTCAACGGCGACTCCGCCATGCGCATCTACGACATGCTGTCAGAAAAACTGCTCTCGCCGGAGTTCCTGCCGCGCGCCCTCTTCGAACGCATGAATATCGAGGTGCTCACCACCACCGACGGCGCTGCCGACACCCTCGCCGAGCATCAGGCCATGCGCGATTCAGGCTGGAAAGGCCGCGTCCTTCCCGCCTTCCGCCCCGACGCGGTCACCAACCTCGCCAATCCCGGCTGGCAGAAGGCCATCGAGGAGCTCGGGGCGATCTGCGGCTTTGAGATCGACTCCTACGCCCGTTTCATCACCGCCCTCGAACAGCGCCGCGCCTTCTTCAAGCAGATGGGCGCCCTCTCCACCGACCAGGGGGTCGAATCGCCCTGGACCCAGGAACTCTCCCCGGTCGAGGCTGAAAAGATCTTCCAGCTCGCCCGCAAGGGCCAGGTCGGCAAGCCTGAGGCCGACCGCTTCACCGCCCACATGATCATGGAGATGGCCCGCATGAGCATCGAGGACGGCCTGGTCATGCAGCTCCACCCCGGCGCCCTGCGCAATCACAACCAGGCCATCTACCACCGCTTCGGACCTGACAAGGGCTGCGACATCCCGATCCAGACCGAGTACACCCGCAACCTCCAGCCCCTGCTCAACAAGTACGGCAACGACCCCCGTCTGAGCCTGGTCGTCTTCACCCTCGACGAGACCAGCTATGCGCGCGAGCTCGCCCCCCTGGCCGGCCACTATCCGGCGATGAAGCTGGGGCCCTCCTGGTGGTTCCACGACAGCATCGAGGGCATGACCCGCTTCCGCCAGCAAGTGACCGAGACTGCCGGCTTTTACAACACCACCGGCTTTGTCGACGACACCCGCGCCTTCCCCTCGATCCCGGCCCGCCACGATCTCGCCCGGCGCATCGACGCCAATTTCCTCGCCGGCCTCGTCGCCCGCCACATCATCGACCTGAGCGACGCGCGCCGTGTCAGCCGCGCCCTCGCCTACGAACTGGTCAAACAAACCTATAAACTTTAAGCCCGGGAGGCCCCCATGAAACTTGGAAAATATTCGATCGGCATCGGCGACCGCTTCGGTCATCAGGGTGAAGCCCAACTCGAGGCCCTCCGCCTGCTCAAACAGGAGGGCGTTGCGGTCACTCCCGTCTGGAACAAATCCTATCGCGAACACTCGATCATCAACAGTCGGCCGGCCGACACCCGCGTCGAGGCCGACGCCGCTGTCCGGGCCCTGGGCTGGCAGGAACCCTATTTCGTCGATGCCGACCATGTCGGCATGAAGACTGTGGACCATTTTATCGCCGCCAGTGATTTTTTCACCATCGATGTCGCCGACTTTATCGGCCAGAGCGCCGAGAAAGAGGCTCTCCAGGAATTTGTCGACCGCAATCTGCTTTTCGCTGGGGATCTGCGCATCCCCCGGATCCCTGAACCCCTGACGGTCGCCCTCGAACAGATTGAGGAGATCGGTGCCAAATATCTCTTCGCGGTCGAGGAGGCCGGGCGCATCTATCGCCACATCGCCGCAGAGAAAAAGGGCCAGCCCTTCGTCGTCGAAATCTCGATGGATGAGACCAACGCCCCGCAGACTCCGGTCGAGCTCTTCTTCATCCTCGCCGCCATCGCCTGGAAGGGAATTCCGGTTGATACCCTTGCCCCCAAATTCACCGGCCGCTTCAACAAGGGGGTCGATTACGTTGGCGACGTCCGCCAGTTCACCCGCGAGTTCGAGGAGGACCTGGCGGTGATCGCCTACGCCGTCGAGCTCTTCAAGCTGCCCGCGCAGCTCAAACTGAGCGTCCACTCCGGCAGCGACAAATTCGCCCTCTATGGCCCGATCAACGCCGCCCTAAAAAAATTCAACGCCGGGCTCCATCTCAAGACTGCCGGCACCACCTGGCTCGAGGAGGTCATCGGACTGGCCGAGGCCGGGGGAGAGGGACTGGCCATGGCCAGGGCGATCTACCGTCACGCCCATTCCCGCTACGAGGAGCTCTGCAAGCCCTATGCAACGGTGATCGACATCGATCCGGCACGGCTGCCCGCGCCTGACGAGGTTGACGGTTGGGAGGCCCGCCACTACGCCGCCGTGCTGCGCCACGACCAGAGCCAGCCGCTCTACAACCCCCACTTCCGTCAGCTGATCCACGTCGGCTACAAGGTGGCCGCGGAGATGGGCGAGCGCTACCTGGATGCCCTTAAAAGGTTCCGTCCGACCATCGCCAGAAATGTCACCGCCAATATCTACGAGCGCCATCTGCGCCGGATTTTTCTGTGAGGTCTTGAATAACTCGCGCCAAGACGCGGAGAGGCAGAGAAAAAATATCTCTCACGGAAGCACAAGACACAAAGAATAGCTATCTTTTTATTTCTTTGTGGCTTGGCGGCTTGGTGAGAGTATTGTTTTCTCTGCGCTCTCTGCGCGAAAATATATATTATCAAAAAACCAAAAGGAGTACATCATGAGCTATGTTGAAGAACTCTTCGCTTTGAAAGGCAAGACCGCTGTGGCCATCGGCGGGGGGGGCGTCCTCGCCGGCAAGATGGCTGAAGGCCTCGCCCGCGCCGGAGCCGATATCGCGATCCTCGACCTCAATCCCGATAATGCGCAAAAACAGGCCGATGAGTGCAGGAAGGCCGGAGTCAAAACCCTGGCGGTCAAGGTCGACGCCTCCAGCAAGGAGGAGCTGCGCGCAGCCGCAGACACCATTCTCGCCAAGCTCGGGCGGGTTGATATCCTCATCAACGCCCCGGGCATTAACTCTTCCACCCCCTTTCTCGACATCGAGGAGGAGGAGTACGATAAAATCATGCGCGTCAACCTCAAGAGCATCTTCCTCGCCTGCCAGATCTTCGGCAAGATCATGATCGATCAGGGCGAGGGCGGCAGCATCATCAACATCTCCTCCGCCTCCTCTGCGCCTCCCCTCTCCAAGGTCTTCACCTACAGCATCACCAAGGCCGGAGTCAACAACCTGACCCAGAATCTGGCCCGCGAATGGGCTCCCTTCAAAGTGCGCGTCAATGCCCTCGCCCCGGGCTTTTTCCCGGCCGAGCAGAACCGCAAGATCCTCACCCCCGAACGCACCGCCGATATCATGCGTCATACCCCCATGGCCCGCTTCGGAGATGCCGAGGAGCTGGTCGGCGCCGTGATCTGGATGTCCTCTCCCAAGGCGGCCTCCTTCGTCACCGGGGCCATCATCCGCGTCGACGGCGGCTTTACCGCCATGACCATCTAACCGAGCCGGAGGAGAACGAAGATGAATTCCTATTCCATCGGGGTTATCGGCCTCGGGGTCATGGGCCGCAACCTGGCTCTCAATATCGAACGCAACGGCTACCCGGTCGCCGGTTTTGACCTCGACGAAAAGCAGCGCACCTCCGCAGCGGAAAAATTCACCGGCAAAAAGATGACCGTCTGCCCCACCCTCACCGAATTTGTCAGCCTCCTGGAGAGCCCCAAGAAAATCCTCATGATGGTCCCGGCCGGCAAGCCGGTCGATGCCGTCATCCAGGAGCTGATCCCCCATCTCGCCCCGGGCGACATCCTCATCGACGGCGGCAACACCTACTTCCCCGACACCGAGCGCCGCACCCGAGAGCTCACTGCCAAAGGCTTCCATTACATCGGCACCGGGGTGAGCGGCGGCGAGGAGGGCGCCCTCTGGGGCCCCTCGATCATGCCTGGCGGCGCGCCGGCCGCCTGGCCCCACGTCAAGCCCATCCTGCAGGCCATCGCCGCCAAAGTGGCCGACGGCACCCCCTGCTGCGAATGGGTCGGCAACGGCGGGGCCGGCCATTTCGTCAAGATGGTCCATAACGGCATCGAATATGGGGATATGCAGATGATCTGCGAGGCCTATTACCTGATGGAACGGGTGCTCGGCCTCTCCGCCGCCCAAATGGGCGAGGTCTTTCACACCTGGAACCAGGGTGACCTCAACAGCTATCTTATCGAGATCACCGCCGCCATCATGACCAAAAAGGACGAGCGCACCGGCCGGCCGATGATCGATGTCATCCTCGACACCGCCGGCCAGAAGGGGACCGGCAAATGGACCAGCCAGGTCGCCCTCGATCTCGGCGTCCCGGCGATGACCATCGCCGAGGCGGTTTTCGCCCGCACCCTCAGCGCCATCAAGGAGGAGCGCGTCGCCGCCGAAAAAGTGCTGCCGGGACCGGAGGTGCACTTTAACGGCGACAAGACGGCCTTCATCGAACAGATCCGCCAGGCCCTCTATGCGGCCAAGATCTGCTCCTATGCCCAGGGCTTCCAGCTTATGGCTGCCGCCTCCAGGGAATTCAACTACGGCCTCAATTTCGGCCAGATCGCCTTGCTCTGGCGCGGCGGCTGCATCATCCGCGCCCAGTTCCTCGACAAGATCAAAAAGGCCTTCGATGACCAGCCCGACCTCCCCAATCTCCTCCTCGCGCCCTACTTCCGCACGGCCATGGCCAGCCATCACATCGCCTGGCGCGCCGTGGTGAGCAAGGCAGTCGAACTGGGCATCTCCATCCCCGCCTTCTCCAGCGCCCTGGCCTATTATGACGGCTACCGCAGCGGCCGCCTGCCCGCCAATCTGCTCCAGGCCCAGCGCGACTATTTCGGCGCCCATACCTACGAACGCATCGATGCCCCAAGGGGCCAGTTCTTTCACACCGAATGGCTGTAGAAAATCAGGACGTCCGGGCGGGCTGGCCCCGCCCGGACGCACTGCTTATTGAGACAAAGGAGACACCATGCAAAAACTCGATATCCGTCAAGACGCCTGCGACCTCGATTTCCTCTCGGTCGGCGCATTGGTCCACCGCCTCGACCCCGGGGTAATCCCCTTCCGCAAGGCGCGCAGCTTCAACGTACACGTCTCGGGCGGCGAATACAATGTCGCCGCCAATCTCGCCGACTGCTTCGGCCTCACCACCGGCATCGCCACCGCCATGGTCAAATACCCCATCGGCGAGATGATCCAGGCCCGCGTGCGCGAGATGGGGGTCCGACCCTATTACAAATGGTTTGACCACGATGGAGTGCGCGGCCCCAATATGGCCACCGTCTACAGCGACCTCGGCATGGGGGTGCGCCCGCCAGTGGTTTTTTACAATCGCTCCAACGAGGCTGGCGCCCTGCTCAAGCCGGGCGACATCGACTGGAAGAGCATCTTCGCCGGCGGCGTGCGCTGGTTCCACTCCGGCGGCATCTTCGCCGCCCTCTCCGAAACCACCTCGGAGCTGATCCTCGAGGGCATGCGGACCGCCCGCGCCCACGGCGCGATCAACTCCTTCGACCTCAACTACCGGGCCAAGCTCTGGGCCCCCATCGGGGGACTCAAGAAAGCCCAGCAGGTGCTGCGCAGCATCGTCTCCGAAATCGATGTCCTGGTCGGCAACGAAGAGGATATGCAGCTCGGCCTCGGCATCCCCGGTCCGGAGACGACGGACAGATCCGGGATCAAGAGCGATGCCTTTTTCGCCATGATCGAAAAGGTGGTCAAGGAGTTCCCCAATATCAAGGCCGTGGCCACCACCCTGCGCGAGGTGCAGTCCAGCAACCGCCACGACTGGGGCGCCGTGCTCTGGCTCAAGGGCGACCGCTACCTCTCCCCCAGCTGCACCCTCGATGTGCTCGACCGCATCGGCGGCGGCGACGGCTTCGCCTCTGGGCTGATTTACGGCCTCATCAACGGCCGCGTTCCTGAGGAGGCCCTGTGCCTTGGCTGGGCCCACGGCGCCCTGCTCACCACCTTTCCGGGCGACGTCACCATGGCGCGGCTGCCGGAGGTGGAAGCCTTCGCCAAGGGCGGCTCAGCCCGCGTTCAGCGCTGAGGCCGCGACGCCCCCCCTGGGTTCCCGGCCCCCCTTCCCGGGGCCGGGCGCCTGCCGGAGGCGCTGCCGCAGACACGCTATGTAAAAACAGTATTTAGCAATATTTCTCTTGCATTTTATTGAAATAAATTGTAATATGACTGATAATTAAAGTACACTTTTTCATCCGCCTTTAGGTGTTTGGTTGTCAACCTCTGCAAGAGGTCAACCCGTGGCAAGACGATAAAAGTGGTACTAGGTTGTAGTTACCTATTTGCAGGGGTTTCAAAGATGGAAAAAGGAACTGTCAAGTGGTTCAACGCCTCCAAAGGCTACGGTTTCATCACCAGAGAACAGGGCGGCGACGTGTTTGTGCATTTCAATGCCATTCAGGGCACCGGTTACAAATCCCTGGATGAGGGTGATCAGGTCGAGTTCGAAGTCACCCAGGGCCAGAAAGGCCTCCAGGCCAGCAACGTCACCAAGCTCTAAGCTTGACGCGGACGAACTTGAACCCCGGTCCCAACGGACCGGGGTTTTTTATTTCTGTCCCCGCACCGGCCCTCCTCCGCAATGAACAAACTTTTGCTTGCAAAATAGGCGGTTTCTGATTA
>JAKPUX010000316.1 GCA_029554865.1 bacterium
GAGCCCACAACCGCCTACGCCCCGACGAGGGTCTACGGCACCCACTCCATCGTCGAAAACCTGCTCTATTTCAACACCCGGGATATCGACCTGGGGAGCAGTGCGACCGATTTCCAGCTTGTCAACATCGCCATCCAGATGGATCCCCATTTCGCCGATCCGCAAAACGGCGATTTTCATTATGCCCTCGATTCGCCCGCCATCCTCTTCGACGACGATGGCGCGCCGATCTATCTGGGCGATGACCGCTGGTGGCCGGTGACGACCGGCGTGAACTGCGCCGCGCCGAATAGTCTGCCGGTGGAGTTCTCCCTGGCTCAGAATACGCCCAATCCCTTTAATCCGGCGACGACCATCCACTTCAGCCTCCCCGCCGCGCAGCGGATCACCCTCAGGGTGTACAACATGCTGGGCGAGGAGGTGGCGACCCTGATCGACGGTGCACTGCCCGCCGGCCTCCACAAGGCGCAGTGGAATGCGGCCGGCATGCCCAGCGGCCTCTATCTCTACCGGCTGGCGACGGAGAACCATGCCGCCGTCAAACGCATGATGCTTCTCAAATGAATCAATCCGTTCGGACTGGAAGCGGTGCAGGCTTTTATACGCCGCTTCCAGCCCGGCGGCTTCTTCCGGTTCACGGCTGATTGTAACACCTAGCGAAAAAGGAGTGCGCTCCTGTGAAACCCAGACTGCTTCTATTCCTCTGCATTTTGCCGGGATTCCTCCTCGCCCAGACCACGGGCAAGATCTCCGGCAAGATCATCGATGAAAAAAAGGAACCGGTCATCGGCGCCAACATCATGATCGACGGTACTGCCATGGGCGCAGCCGCCAGCGTCGAGGGCGAGTATTTCATCATCAATATACCGCCCGGCACCTACAACCTCAAGGCCAGCGCTGTCGGCTATGGCCCGAAAAGGGTCGACAAGGTCAAGGTCGAGGCGGGGCTGACCACCAGGGTCAATTTCACCCTGCAGTCCACCATGATCGAGATGCCCGAGGTGGTGATCCAGTACACCCGGCCGGCCGTCCAGAAAGACCTGACCTCCAAGATGCAGGGTCTGGACCTCAGCGACATCGAGCTGATGCCTACCCAGATGTCCATCCGCGACCTCTTCACCAAACAGGCGGGTATCACCCGGGATATCAGCACCACCCCGGTCAACTCCCAGCCGGTCTTCGGCCAGTTCGCGACCATCCCCAACGACGGCCTCCATTTCCGCGGCGGCCGCACCAATGAAACCCTCTATCTCTTCGACGGCATCACCGTCAACGACGGCCTCTGGGGCGGCTACAACCTCGACGTCCTCGGCCAGTACACCCTCCAGTCCCTGCAGACCCTCACCGGCACCTTCGGCCCCCAATATGGCGAGGCCATGTCCGGTGTCATCCTCATGCAGCCTGTCGACAACATCGCCACCCGCTGGAAGGCCCAGGCGGCGCTCCTGACCGATAATCTGGGTGAAAAATCGGGCAGCCACAATGAGTACAACGTCGAGGCTGCGGTCAGCGGCCCCGTGCCTGGTGTGAAGAATCTCACCCTGGCCTCCTCGGCACGCGCCTACTCCTCGGACGGCTATATAAACGGTTATCTCTACCCGAACTGGGTCGATTCGCGCGGCGCCGACAAGAGCGGCTCCCCTGAAGTGGTGCCCATGACCTACCGCGACACCCGCATGGCCTTCGGCAAGGCGATCTGGCAGGTGAGCAAGCCCCTCAAGCTCCGCCTCGGCTATTATGCCGCGGAGACCAAACAGGGGGTATATGACCACTTTTTCAAGTACAATCCCTACGGCACCCCGCGCGTCACCCTCAACGACTATCTCGGCTATTTCAAGCTGACCCATGTTTTTTCGCCCAGCACTTTTGCCGACTTTGCTATCTCCAAGTACCGCCGCGGCTACAGCTCGCGGGTCTTCTCGGACCTCTCCCTCTATCAGGTCCGGTCGGAGATCCTCACCGCCGAGTTTTCAGTCGCCGGCGAAAACTGGGTCTACTTCGACAGCTATTATGACAAGATCGAGGCGCAGGGCTCTTTCAACAGCCAGGTCTCCCAGCAGCACTACCTCACCAGCGGACTTTCGCTTTCCACCATCAAAACCTCTCTGCAGCGCCGCAATCCCAATGGCGGCGATGCCTATGAGGACTATTTCTTCAAGCCGAAAAAGCTCTACGCCTATGTCAACGACAAGATGGAATTCGACGACATCGGCATGGTCATCAACCTCGGCCTGCGCTATGACTATATCGATCCCAACCGCGATTTTGTCGAGGACATCAAGTCCCCGGACGGCAAGATCGGCAAGGTCAAACCGCGCCAGTACATCAGCCCCCGTTTCGGCATCAGCTACCCGATCTCCGATGCCGCGGCGTTCCGCTTCGGCTACGGCCATTACTATCAGTACCCCGATTTCTACAAGGCCTTCCAGGGGAGCAATCGCGAGTATTCGATGTATCCGGCCCCCAATGTCAATTCGGTTCAGGGCGCCATCGCCAAGGGGGATATTCAGGAAGAAAAGACCATCAACTATGAGTTCGGCGTCCAGATGCAGTTGGCCCCCAAGCTCTCGGCCGATATCACCGGCTTTTACCGCAAAACCTCCAACCTCATCGGTATTGTCATTGCCGAGGGCTATCTGACCTCCGGAGACATTATCAAGGCCCAGAAATATCCGATCTTCGACAACATCAACTTCGCCACTGTCAAGGGTGTCGAGTTCTCCATGACCAAGCGTATGAGCGATAATTTCACCGGTTTTCTCAACTATACCTATTCGAAGGCCCTGGTGAGCAGTTCGCTGATCTTTTCGCAAGCCCAGGATCTGGCGCGCACCTTCCCGGCGGACTGGGATCAGTCCCATGTCCTCTCCTTCGGCGTGACCATGGAATTCCCCGCCCACTGGGGCTATTCACTCATGGGCGGCATGAGCAGCGGTTTCCCCTATACCTTTAATGTCCTCATGCCCAATGCAGAACGTTCGCCCACCCAGAGCTACCTCGATGCCATGCTCTTCAAGGAGTTCACCTACTCCAAGATCACAGCCAGGCTTTACGGACAGGTCAACAATCTGCTCAACCATAAAAATGTCTGGTGGGTTTATGCCGATTCCGGCCAGCCGGGAGTGGATACCAGCGAGATCACCTCTGATGACTATACCAATAATCCCGCCATGTGGGGCCCGGGCCGGCGCTACCAGATTGGCCTGAACTTTAATCTTGATTGATCCAAGGAGAGGATGCATGAAAAGATCCATCCTGAATCTGCTTTTGCCGCTTGGGACGGCCCTGATGGTCCTGTCCGGATCGGCGCTCGCCCAGGGCGTCAGCTACAAGGGGACGTCGGCGGCGAACTTTCTCAAAGTGGCCATGGGCGCCGCCTATGTGGCGGGAGGAGAATCGGACCTGACCCTGGCCAAGGACGCCTCCAGCCTTTGGTACAATCCCGGGGCGATCAGCCGCATCCCCAAATCGAGTGCGGTCTTTAGCCACTCCAGCTGGCTGGTGGAGACCAGTTTCATCAATGCGGCGATCGCCCTGCCGCTCGGCGGCTTCACCGTCGGCATGGACCTCACCTATTTCGGTTCCGGCGACATCCAGGAGACCACCCTGCTCAAGCAGGACGGTACCGGCCGCGTCGTCAGCGCCAGCGATCTCGCCATCGGCGCTGCGGTGGCGCGCAACCTCACCGACCGCTTCTCGGTGGGCGGAAAATTCAAATACATTCGCGAGCAGCTCGCCCAGGTCTCTGCAGGCGCATTCGCCTTCGACATCGGCAGCGTCTTCGAGACCTCCTTTTTCAACAACATGAAGATCGGCATCGCCCTCACCAACTTTGGCGGGGCCATGCAGTTCAACGGCAACGACCTGCTCGTGACCCATGTGGTCTCGGGAAGCCCGACCAACAAGCAGGTCCCCGCCGTGCTCGAGACCAAGGAGTGGGACATGCCGATGACCTTCCGGCTGGGCGTCGCCACCGACTTCATCGAGCGCGGCGATATCGTCTGGTCCGGCAGCTATGCCATCAACGACGCCCGCGACTTTACGACGCGGCACAATCTTGGCACCGCCCTGACCCTGAAAAAGATGCTCACCCTGCGCGCCGGATACCGCATCAATTACGACGAGGTCTCCTTTTCCGCCGGCGGCGGTCTGCTGGTTCCGGCCAACTTTCTCGGCCAGCTCCACATCGATTACGCCTATACCGATTTCGGCCAGTTCTCCAACATCCATCAGTTCTCCATGGCCGTGAATTTTTAACTCTGTCGAACGAGAGCAACTATGAAAAGAAACCACATGCGGATGCTCCTCCCTCTGGCAGTCTTCGCGATGCTCCAGGCGGGCTGCCCCAATCGCGAGCCGGTGGCCCCCATCGAGATCACCCGCCCGAAAGAGAAAGCGGTCATCCCAGCGGCCGGCACCCTGGCGGTGCCTCTGGACGCCTCCATCCAGTTCCAGTTCACCGAGCCCATGAGCCTGCCCTCCTTCACCGGCAGGATCTTGCTGCAGAGCCTCGGCGGCTCGCCTCTGCCGGGAAGCTGCAGCCAGGTGGACTCGACGGTCTTTTTCAAGCCCGACGCACCCCTGGACAAGGCCACGCTCTACACCGTCGAGCTGCGCGGCGGCATCCGTGACGCCCGGATGAACACCATCGAAGTCAACAGCACCGGGGCCTTTTCGGATACCGTGGTCGTAACTTCGACCTGGTTCTTCTCGGCCGGCGATTATTCCATCGGCGGATTCAATCCCCTCTATCTGCGCGACCGCAAGGAGGGCTCCCTCCGCCGCTTCACCCGTCTGGACAGCCTTACCGGAAGCGTCAGCGGCTTTACGGCGCCAGAGGATGCCGTAGTGACGCCGGACGGCCGTTATATCGTTGTGGCCAATACCGGCAAGAACGAGGTGGCCTTTGTCGATGCCTCCTCCCTCGCCCTGGATAACAAGATAACAGTCGCAGCCACTCCCTCGCAGGTCGAGGTGGCCGGGGATTATCTCTACGTCATCAGCGTCAACGGCAAGACAATATCCAAAATCAACCTGCAGACCAAGGCGATCGACGCCAAATTCACCACCAGCTTTTTCCCCGGCAAACTGGCTCTGAACCCGGACGGCTCCGTACTCTACACCATGGACCAGCTCAAACGCGATCTGGTGCTCATCAATACCGCCACCGGCGCCATCATCAAGACCCTGCCCGCGGTCGTCGACAAGCTGATACTGGGTGAGATCCGCACCGATCCCTTCAGCGGCGCCCTCTATATCTGCGATGCCAAGGGGTTGAAGGTGAAGCGGAGCGATGCCGGCGGTGCAGCCCCGCAGACCATTTACACCTTTCCGGCCGGCAGCGAGCCCATTGACATCGCCTTTTCCGCTCAATATCATTTTATCGCCGCCGGCAAGTCTCTTTACAAATATGACGCCGCCACAGGCAGCCCCATTGCTTCAACCGCTTTCGCCACAGCCTGCAAATCGGTTACGGCGGCGCCCACCGGCGATGTGCTCTTTGTGACCCTGGCGACCTCGATGGCCATCCTCGATGCCCGCAGCCTCTCGCTGCTCTCCGAAGTGCCCCTCGCCAGCAGCGGCATCGAGTCCGTCGTCGTCAATCCCGTCAAGTTCACCCTATAAACGAGCAGGACTATGATCAAACGCACACTCTTGTTGACGGCCCTGGGCCTCTTGCTGTTGAGCTCGCTGCTTTCCGCCCAGAGCGATCCAATGCTGTACCAGCGCTGGAATACGATGAACATCAACCGTCTGAGCACCCAGTTCAATAACACGGGCATGCTCGCTGACGGCAATGAGCAGAACATCCCCCTGGCGCGCAAGCCTTCCTTCGAGTACCCCACCGGCAGCGGGATCAATTACGGCACCTGCGTCGGTTTTGTCATCGGCGCGCCGGCCGCCCAGGATCCCGGCGCGGTGAGCGGCGCCAATTCGGAGAACCTCGAGTACCTCGACGGTTCGATGGATGAAGGCCCGGCCGCCTTCTGGGATGAGGAGCATTACGCCCCCTACCCCGAGGTCGTCGGCAGCGCCCTGGCGCCCCTTAGCACCGATCCCTCCACCTGGCCGAAGAGCGGGCCCAACCGCGGCTGGCCCACCTTCATCCCGGGAACCAGCGACTCCCTGCATGTGGGCAGCGAAGGCTGGCCCGGGGCGGGCCGCCGGGGCGAACGCATCGCCGATCAGGAGACCTATTCGGTCATGTACGCATGGCGCGGCACCGACCTCGGCACCAGCGAACGACGCTGGCTCAATACCCAGGTCGAAATGCGCGGCCTTGCCTGGTCCGGAGAGCTCTATCAGGATTTCATCGTCTGGATTTTCGTGGTGCGCAACATCGGCACCGCCCCCATCCGCGGCATGCGCGTCGGCGTCCATTCCGACTTTAGCTACCTGCCCCTTGCCTTCTCCCCGACCAGCACGGGGGACACCGACCGGCATTTCTACGATCCCAAACTGCAGTTCGCCTACGGGACCGACGACAATGCCTACGAAGACCACCCCGAAGGCGGCAGCCTGGGGGCCAACCAGATCGCCTGGGGCGGCACCATGGCGCTGCGTATGCCCGGGCCTTCCAAAAAGGTGGCCACCTACGATGCCTTTAATTTCTGGATGGAGGCGACCACCCCCAGCGGCAACGGCGCCAGCAAGGAGCTCTATTTCCGCTACAATCTCGCCAACCAGGGCGATCCTGAAGACAGCAACAAAGACGGCATTGATGATGATTTCGACCATAACGGCATCGCCGATGACCTCGAGAGCGGCCAGAGCTATTACCTCGGCCTGGGCGCGGACGGACTGCAGGTGATGGGCTCGCAGCCCTTCGACCTCGCCCCCGGTCAGGTCGATACCATGGTCTTCGCCACCGTCTTCGGCATGTCCAAAGCCCAGCTGCTCAAAAACGCTGCCAGCGCCCTGACGCTCTACGAATCCGGCTGGAAAGTGGTCCAGGCTCCGCCCGCTCCGCGTCTGGAGATCATCCCCGGCAACGGCCGCAACACCCTGCTATGGAGCACCGAAAGCGAACGCGATCCCGAGTTCGAAGGTTACAAAATCTACCGTTCGACCGACGACGGGGTCACCTGGGGCACTGAAACCTTTACGGATTTCTCCGGCACTACCAAATATATTCCGCTGGCCCACTTTGACCGCATCGACGGCATCAAGGGCAATTACCGCACACTGCCGGAATTCGCCTGGTTTAATCTCGGCAGCGAGAGCGGTCTGCCGCTCCCCCGGGTGATCGAAGCCGACACCCTGAGCTACTTCAAGCGCGGCGACACCGTGCACGTCTACATTGACGACCAGCTCATCAACGGCCTCAATTACCGTTATTACATCGCGGCCTACGACACCGGCAACGGCATCACCGGGCCGTTGGAAAACACCGCCGCCTCACAGCCGAGAACCGGCTCCAACACGGTTACGGTCGTGCCGCACGCCCCGGTCGCCCGTTCACTCCTCGACCAGGTCAGAGTGGTGCCCAATCCCTACGTGGTCGCTTCCGGCTGGGAGGTCGGCTCCGACAAGCAGTTGCAGTTCACTTATCTTCCCGGCGAGGCCACCATCCGGATCTTCAATTCGGCCGGTGAAAAGGTGCGCACCATCCAGCACAACGCGCCCAGCGCACTCGCGCCGAGCATCGCCATCTGGGACCTGAAGAACGAGGACCAGCAGCTGGTCGCCGCGGGCCTCTATTTTTACTATATCGAGTCGTCGCTGGGCCGGACACAGGGCAAGTTCCTGGTGATCATGTAGCCAGCAGGCTCCGGGAATTCCGCATAACTGAAACGAAAGAACGCTATGAACGGCAAACTCACCTATAACGAGATCCACCGGCAGGCGGAGATCTGGCGCGGCGCCACCGCCGCGCTCGCCGCTGCCCGGGAAGAACACCATGTACTGCTGCAGCGCTACCAGAACCATCTCTGGGTCTTCACCGGCTGCGGCACCTCCTATTATCTGGCCCAAACCGCCGCAGCGCTGTTCACGGGGCTCACCGGCTTGCGCAGCAAGGCCGTGCCGGCTTCCGAAATCCTCATCTATCCCGAACTGGTCTTCAACCCCTACGAACGCACCGTGGCGGTCGCCTTTTCGCGCTCCGGCACCACGACTGAAATCGTGCGGGCGGTCGAAAAGGCCAGAAACGAACTCGGCATCCCCGTCCTCTGCGTCTCGTGCGATCCCCAATCGCCGCTGGCACGCGCCGGCCTGCACACGGTCACCTTCCCCTTCCCGGCCGAAGAGAGCGTGGTCATGACCGGGTCATTCACCACCATGCTCCTCAGCCTGATGCAGGCAACCCTGCAGGGCCGTAAAATGACGGAGCAGGCGGCCGTTCTCGATCAACTGCCCGATGCAGCCGGGGCTGTCCTCGCCCTGGCTGACGAGATGCTGCCCGCGATCGTCGCCCACTCCTTCAACCAGTTCGTCTTTCTCGCCCAGGGCCCCTTTTATGGTCTGGCCAATGAGGCGGCCCTCAAGATGAATGAAATGTCCCTCTCCGCCTCCCGCAGTTTTCACGCCCTCGAGTACCGCCATGGTCCGATGTCGACGACCACCGCTGAGACCCTGATCACCCTCCTCGCTTCAAAAAAAGGAGTGGAGTATGAGCTGCAGATGGCAGCGGACATGAAGAAACTCGGGGCGCGGATCCTGCTGCTGCACGACAGCAGCCTGAACTGTTTACCCGGCGAGGTCGATTTCGATCTCTGCATCCCCGGCCCGGGTGGCGATTTCGCCAATGCCCTCCTCTACATGCCGGTCCTGCAGCTGCTCGGCTATTACAATGCCCTGCACTGCAATCAGAATCCCGACCGCCCCAATAATCTCACTGCGGTCGTCAAGCTCGATCTTTCGGCGCCGACCTTGAGCGAAGAGAAATCCTGGTCCGCAGTGCCGGATCTGCACAACCTCAATCCCGGCCTCCGTACCCATGCCTGAAAAGGCAGCCCTCACATGAATCCATACAAGGAGAACTGCAGTGAATAAAAAATTATGGCTGGTTTACGCCCTGGTCACCACCCTGTTCTGGGGTGTCTGGGGTGCCCTGATTGAACTGCCAGAGAAAGCGGGATTTCCAGCCACCCTTGGTTATGTGGTCTGGGCCCTGACCATGCTGGTCCCGGTCCTGGTCGCCATGAACAACATTGGCTGGAAGGTCGAATTCGACCGCCGCTCGGTCTGGCTTGGTTCGGCCGCGGGCTTTCTCGGGGCCGGAGGTCAGCTCATCCTTTTCCAGGCCCTGCGCAGCGGCCCGGCTTATTTGGTCTTTCCCTTCATCTCGCTGTCGCCGGTGCTGACCATTCTCATGTCCTATCTCATGCTCAAGGAGCGCGCCAGCAAACGCGGCTGGGCCGGCATCCTCCTGGCCATGGTGGCCATGCCCCTGCTCTCCTACCAGCCCGCCAACAGCCCGATTCAGGGCGGCCTCTGGATTGTCCTCGCCCTGCTGGTCTTCCTCGCCTGGGGCATTCAGGCCTTTGTGATTAAGTTCGCCAACGAGACCATGAAGGCAGAGAGCATCTTTTTCTACATGACCGTCACCGGACTGCTGCTCATCCCCTTCGCCCTCTGGATGACCGATTTCAGCCAGCCGATCAACTGGGGCTTGAAGGGGCCCTGGCTGGCCGCCGCCATTCAGATCCTCAACGCCATCGGAGCCCTCACCCTGGTCTATGCCTTCCGTCACGGCAAGGCCCTCATCGTCAGCCCCCTGACCAATGCCGTCGCCCCGGTCATCACCATCATCCTCTCCCTCACCCTCTATCGCGTCATTCCCCATCCCCTGATCATCACTGGTATGGTGATGGCCATGGCCGCGGTCTTTCTCATGGCCATCGAGGAGGGGACGGAGGAACCGAAAGGAGTGGAAAAATGAAGCTGCATCGACTCGTCATCCTGCTCAACGCCGCACTCGCCGGGGCCGTGCTGGCGCAAACTGCTCCTGACCAGCTGCTGCTGAAGGACTACCGGCCGCGGTCCATCTACAAGGTGCCGTCCCATCACATCGAGCGCGCCAAATTTCCGGTCATCGATGCCCATTCCCATGCCTACGCCCAGTCTCCCGCTGAAGTCGATGCCTGGGTGAAGACCATGGACCGGGCCGGGATTGAAAAAACCATCATTCTCTCCTATGCCGTCGGCGCCGAGTTCGATTCGATCTACGCGGTCTACACCGCTTATCCCGGCCGCTTCGAGGTGTGGTGCGGTCTTGATTTCTCGGGCTACAACCAGCCAGGATACGGCCCGGCTGCCGTCGCCGAACTGGAGCGCTGCTACAAGGTAGGCGCGCGCGGCGTCGGTGAGCTTGGCGACAAGGGGGAGGGGCTGGTCTACGGCAGGGTCCCGGCGCCGGGCATGCACCTCGATGATCCGCGCATGGACCCCCTGCTCGAAAAGTGCGCCGACCTCGGTATGCCGATCAACATCCATGTCGGTGAACCGATCTGGATGTACCAGCCGATGGATTCGACCAACGACGGACTCATGAACGGCTTCAGCTGGCGCCTCGACAACAAGCCGGGCATCATCGACCTCGCCGGCATGGTCCAGAACCTGGAACGAGCTGTCAAGCGCCATCCCCGCACCACCTTCATCGCCTGTCATTTCGCCAACTGCGATTATGATCTCGCCAAGGTGGGCAGGCTGCTCGACCTTTACCCCAATCTCTGGTGCGACATTTCCGCCCGCTATGCCGAGACCGCGCCCGTCCCGCGCGCCACTCGCGCCTTTTATGAGAAATACTCAAAACGCCTTCTCTACGGCACCGACATGGGGATGGATCCCGCCATGTACGCGATCACCTTCCGCATCCTCGAGTCGACCGATGAGCACTTTTATGAAATCGATCATTTCAATTATCACTGGCCGCTCTACGGTCTGGGACTGAGCGACAAGGTCCTCAAACGCGTCTATCGGACCAACGCCCTCAAGGCCCTCTATCCCGGGCGGAAGTAGGCGAGGCTGTTTCGAGCCGCGGCTTCAGGGAAAGCTGCGGCCCGACATTTTCGACAAGGTGCGTGCAAGCCGGCTCCCGCCGGCTTTTTTTATTGCGGTTAAGCTCTATATTCGATATATTTCTGTTTCATTTAACTGGCAAACTCATTCCATTCAGACAGGACCATCGCTTGGCAGATCTCGGTTATCAAGCACTGCTCATCGCCCTGGCGCTCTCCCTCTACGCCGTGATCATCTATACCGGTGCGGCCCGCAAGAGCGCTGCCCTCTACCTCGAAAGCGCCCACCGCGCCGTCGTCACTACTCTCCTGCTTGTCACCCTGGCCTCGGCCGCGCTGATCCATGCCTTTCTCACGCGCGATTTTCAGCTTCAGTATGTCGCCCAGTACTCGAACCGCTCGCTCTCGTGGTTTTATACCCTCGCCGCCTTTTGGGCCGGCCAGGACGGCTCTCTGCTCTTCTGGACCTGGCTGCTGGCCATCTTCGGCGTCATTGTTCTCGTAACCAACAAGAAACGCCACCCGGAGCTGCTGCCGGCCGCCATGGCGGTCATCCAGTTCACCACCCTCTTTTTTCTCTATCTGGCCACCTTCAAGACCAATCCCTTCGCCCGGCTGCCCTTCGTGCCCGAAGACGGCAATGGCCTCAATCCCTTGCTGCAGAATCCCGGCATGGTCTTTCATCCCCCCAGCCTCTACATCGGCTTCGTCGCATTCACCGTCCCCTTCGCCTTCGCCATCGCCGCCCTGATCAACAAAAGCCTGGATGAGCGCTGGATTAAAAGCATCCGGCGCTGGACCCTCTTCGCCTGGCTCTTCCTGACCATCGGCAATATCCTCGGCATGCAGTGGGCCTATGTCGAACTGGGCTGGGGCGGTTACTGGGGATGGGACCCTGTCGAGAACGCCTCCTTCCTGCCCTGGCTGACGGGCACGGCCTTTCTCCATTCCGTCATCGTTCAGGAACGCAAGGGCATGCTCAAGATCTGGAACATGGTCCTGGTGACCCTCACCTTCGCCCTGACCATCTTCGGCACCTTTGTCACCCGCAGCGGCGTCATTTCCTCGGTGCACGCCTTCGGCGTCTCCAATCTCGGCCCCGCCTTTCTCGCCTTTCTTGGTCTGATCATCGCCGGCTCGGCCGGCCTCATCATCAGCCGCAGCTCCCTGCTGCAGAGCAGGGGCCATATCGGCAGCTGGAGCTCCAAGGAGTGGAGCTTTCTTCTCAACAATATCCTCTTTCTCGCCCTGACCCTTGCAGTCCTGCTCGGCACGATCTGGCCGACGGTCACCGAGGCGGTGAGCCAGCAAAAGATCACCGTGGGGCCAGAGTGGTTCAACCGCATGGCCACCCCCATCGGCCTCGCCGTCTTCGCCCTCACCGGCCTCTGCGCCCTGCTCGCCTGGAACCGCACCACCAAACAAAACCTGCTCCGGAGTCTGCGCGCGCCGCTGCTCATCACCCTGGCCATCATCCTTTTAATCGTGCTCCTCGGGGTACGCGGCCCGCTGCCGCTCTTCGCCCTGGCCATCGCCATCTTTTCAATCAGCGCCACCCTGCTTGAGTTTGTGCGCGGAGCCCGGGTGCGTAAAAAGAACGAGGCCACCGGCTACCCCGGCGCACTGGTCAGCCTGGCGCGCAGGAACAAGCGCCGTTACGGCGGCTATATCGTCCACCTTGGAGTGCTTCTGCTCTTCCTCGGCATCATCGGTTCCTCGGCCTTCAGCCTGGAAAAAGAGGCCACCCTGCGCAAGGGAGAGAGCCTCGAAATCGGCCGCTACCGCCTGCTCTATCAGGGAATGGTCAGCAATGAGCGGCCCGACCGCCGCGTCGATGCCGCCCGCTTCGACCTCTTCATCAACGGCAAACCCGCCGGCCGGATGGAGGCGGAGAAGCATCTTCATCCCAATTTTCAGCCCGCCACCGAGGTGGCGATCCGCTCCAATCTGCGCGAGGACCTCTACGTCATCCTCGCCAGCTATGACCTGAGCAGCCAGATCGCGACGGTGAGCGTGCTGATCAATCCCCTCATCCTCTGGATGTGGATCGGCGGCATCGTCATGACCCTGGGCACTCTGCTGGCGATCTCGCCGCAGGGAGCGGGCCGGAAAAGGGATCGGGCCGCCGACGGTCCGGAAGCCGCCTGAACTGGAACAAATTGAGGCATTATGAGCATAGTACTGGCATTGCTGATCATGATCGCCGCCGTCGCCTGGGTGGTGGCGCCGCTCTTCCGTGACCCATCCACCGCGGTTCACTCCCCGGCCGAGGCCTCGGCCTCCTCCGGGGAGCTGCTCTACCGCAAACAGGTGGCGACAGGCATCATCAATGATCTTCATTTCGACTTTCAAACCGGCAAGTTGAGCAGCGCGGACCATGCCGCGCTTGTGGCGGAGCAGGAGAAGCTCATCGCCGCCATCGATGCCCGTCTGGAGGCCGGGCCGGCCCGGACGAAATCCCAGAAAAAGTCCACTGCAAGAGGCCTGACGGCGGGGCTTTTACTCCTGCTGATGACCCCCGCCATTCCCGCATCGGCCCGGGAGGTGCTCTTCTCCGGCCGCCTTCTCGACGGCAGCCGCGACAGCACCGGCGTGGCAAACTCGGCTGTGGCCTTGCAACTCCTGCGCGATGACGGCCATCCCCCGCGCGAGGTCGATACCCAACGCACCGGCGCCGGCGGCGCTTTCTCCTTCAGAATCGCCGCCCCAGACACCGGCGCAGCCTATCTGGCCATGGTCGAACACCAGGGAGTGCGCTATTACAGCGACCAGGCCTCCTTCGCGGGGTCTGAAATGGCGCGCCATGACATCGTCCGCTTCGACTCCACCCGGAGCAGCCGCGAGATCATCGTGCTGATGCACCATCTCTTCGTTCAGGACCTCGGCGAGGTCCTTGCCCTGCGCGAAACCCGCGTTCTCCATAATCCGACCGCCAGGACCATCATCGATGCGGTCGCCGACGGCCATGAGACCGGCGCCATCCTCAGGATCGGACTGCCGCCCTGGGCGCAAAACATCACCCCCATCGCCGGCCGCTTCGGCAAGGACCTCCATCTCCATGGCACCGACCTTTATGACGCCGGGGTCTTCGAACCGGGCAACCGCCAGATCTCCTTCACTTATGAACTGCCCTGGCAGCGCGACCGCGCCACCCTGGTGATCGAGGTGGAGCAGCCCACCCGCTCCCTCGACCTCTTCATCGGCCAGGAAGGGCTGCGTCTGGAGGGCGAGGGGTTGACCAGCCACGGTCCCTTCACCATCCGCGGCACCGTCTATCAGCGCTACGGCATCGAGAACGTCCGTCCCGGCGCCCGCGTGCAGCTGCAGGTGGCGCGGCAGCCGCAGGACAGGAACGCCCTTTCCCCCTGGGTGACCCTGGCGGCCACCGCTTCGCTCCTGCTGCTGGGCGTTGCCCTGGCGCAGCTTAAAAACGCCAAAAAGGAAACCGCGCGCAAGTGATCCTCACCCGCGACCTCCGCAAATCCTTCGGACCGGTGCAGGCCCTGGCCGGCCTCTCCTTCGCCATGGCTGAAGGCGAGCTGGCCGCCCTGCTGGGCGCCAACGGGGCGGGAAAATCCACCCTCCTGCGCCTAATCTCCGGACTCAGCCGCCCTTCCTCCGGCAGCGCCGAGGTGGCGGGGTTCGATGTGCGCCGGCAGCCGCAGGAGGTGCGCCGGCGCATCGGCGTGGTCAGTCATCAGACCTTCCTCTACGAGGATCTTTCGGCGGAGGAGAACCTGCACTTTTACGGTCGCATGTACAGCGTGGCCGGCCTCCAGGAGCGCAGCGACGAGCTATTGGCGATGATGGAGCTGTGGCCGCGCCGGACGGATCTGGTGCGGACCTTCTCCCGCGGCATGCAGCAGCGCCTCGCCCTGGCCCGCGCCATGCTGCACCAGCCGACCGTGCTGCTCCTCGACGAGCCCTTCACCGGGCTCGACCTCCATGCCATCGACCTGCTCACCAGCTTCATCGAGGAGGCAAGCGCCGGCAGGGTGACGGTGCTGATGACCCTGCACGATCCCGATTACGCCCTGGCCCACAGCCGGCGCCTCTTCGTGCTCCACCAGGGCCGCCTGGTCATTGACCAGCCCTCGGAGCAGGTGCGCAAAGGGGATATCCTCCCCTTCTTCAGGGAGAAGTGAGCCCATGCAGACCCTGACCCAGTTCTACACCATTCTCCACAAGGACCTCCTGCAGGAGCTGCGCAGCAAGGAGATCATCACCGCCATGCTGGTTTTCTCCCTCACCGTGGTGGTGATCTTTAACTTTGTCTTCGATCCGGGCTCGGCGGAGATGCGCACCACCGCCCCCGGCATCCTCTGGGTGGCCTTTATCTTTGCCGGCAATCTCGGCCTCAGCCGCGCCTTCGCACGCGAGCAGGAGAACAGCATGATGCAGGGGCTGCTGCTCTGTCCCGTCGACCGCAGCCTTCTCTTCACAGCCAAGGTCATCGGCAACATCCTCTTCATCGGCCTGGTCGAGATCATCACCCTGCCGGTGATGATCATCTTCTTCGACCTTGCCGTTGGCCGCGCCTGGCCCCTGCTGCTCGCCATTCTCTTCCTCGGCACGGCGGGCTTCGCCACCGTCGGGACCATCTTTTCGGCGATTTCGGCCAACACCCGCTCGCGCGAGGTGATGCTGCCGATCATGCTTTTCCCGGTTACCGTGCCGATCATCCTCGCGGCCATCAAGAGCACCTCCTATCTTCTGGCCGGCCGCGAAACCGCCGATATCTGGCCCTGGCTGCGCCTGCTCATCGGCTTCGATGTGCTCTATTTCTTCGTCTGCTTCCTGCTCTATGAGTATGTAGTGGAAGAATAATGACGAACTCTCGCACCCCCCCGGCCGGGCCATCTCGTGCCCACCCGGATTCGGCTGGGCGCCAAAAGTGACGACTACAAGTCTGAAATGATACATCGGTTAAAGGATTCCGGATGAAATCGATCAAACCCCTCTATCTCGCGCTGGCAGTGCTGACCTTCCTCCTCATCGAGGGAGCGCTCTACATGGCCCTTCTCCAGGCCCCGACCGAGCGCACCATGGGGGACGTACAGCGCATTTTTTATTTTCACGTCCCATCGGCCTGGGTCTCCTTCCTCGCCTTTTTCATCGTCTGCATCGCCAGCATCGCCTTTCTGCGCACTGGCAAGGCGCAGTGGGACCGCCTCGCTGCCAGCTCGGCCGAAATCGGCATCCTCTTCATCACCCTGGTGCTGCTGACCGGGCCATTGTGGGCCAAGCCGGTCTGGAATGTCTACTGGACATGGGATGCCCGGCTGACCACATCCCTGATCCTCTGGCTTATCTACATCGCTTATATGATGGTGCGCAGATATACCAGCGACCCCGAGCGCGGCGCCAAATTTGCCGCGGTCTTCGGCATCATCGGCTTTCTCGATGTTCCCATCGTCTACATGTCGATCCGCTGGTGGCGCACCCTCCATCCTGCTCCGGTCATCGGAGGCGGGGGCGGACTGGCCCCGGAGATGAAACAGGCTCTTTTCTTCTCTTTGTTCGCCTTCACCGTGCTCTACATCACCCTGCTGCTGCTCTCCCTGCGCATCCGCAGCGTGGAAGACAAAATCCAGGCACTGAAAAATAAATCCTGAGGGAGCTAATGCAGAACATCACCTTTCTCTTTGCCGCCTATTCCCTGATCTGGTTCGCCCTTTTTCTCTTCCTGCTGCGCCTGGCCAAAAAAGTGAGCCGGCTGGAGCAGGAACTCCACCGTATCGAGGAAAAATAGCCGGGGTGAATGAATTTCGAATTCGCCACCGCAGGTCGCATCCCCTTCGGACCCGGCGTGCTGAAGCAGATCGCCCCCTGGCTGCCGCGTAAGGACGACACGCGCTGTTCGTCACAAGCCGGCCAGCCGAAGCGGCCGAGGCCCTTGATGATCATCACGTTGGTTGGCGCCCAGACTCCGTCTTGCCAATACTGGCCATCCGCTTTATAAATCGGTTCATGCGCCGCCAGGGAGGGAAAAGGGGTTGGGCACCAAAAGGTTTCGGGATTTTTGAGGTTGGCCAGCAGATTTTGTGCTTTAGCCTCATCGGCTAACCCGGCCACCAACAGCCAGAAACAAGCAAGAGTTTTGCATTTCAGCTGTTCGCCAGAGTCATCGAGATCATAATAGAGGCCATCCTTATCGTTCCACATCAAGCTGTCGATGCGTCGGCTGGCGCAGATGCGCGAAGGCGAGCTCCCAGGCGCGCCAGTACAAATCGAAATAGTCGGGATTCGCCGTCAGGATGGGCGCCAGCAACTGCTCCCTGGCTTCGTTCCAGGAGGGGAGCAAGGTTTCGACATATGCTTTCCCGGCCTATCATATCTCGACGAGAAGGTCAGCCAGAAAGTTGGAATTCAACTCATCGGGGTAGCCACGGGGATTGCAGATCACCCTTGTCTCTCCGATCCGGTAGTCGCTGCTTGAATGCATGTGGCCATGTACCCAATACTTCGCATGAGATGCCTCGACCACCTCGTCGAGGTGCGACGCATACGCTGCCCCCAACAGATCCGCTCGGAACTTCTCGGGCAAAGACCTCGCGCTTGGCGCATGGTGAGTAATCACAACGGTCTTCGCATTCTGATCCGAAAGTTCTCTCTTGAGCCATTCAACCGATCTTGCATGCAAACTGGCTGTGTCGCGCGAACTCATCTTGCGGTATTCGGGGCTGATACGGATTTTTTTATAGTCGGTCATCTTTTGTGTCGCCTCGTAGCCCGCAATTCTTGGATCGCCGTGGAGCCTGAAATCAGTCCATAGTGTGCACCCCAGGAATTTCCAATCGCCGATCATGACGGCGTCCTTTTCAAGCACACAAAGGTTGGAGCCTCGCGCCAGCTCCTTCATTTTTTCTGCATTCCTTGGCAGCGCCTCACCGTAGTATTCGTGGTTGCCAGGCACGTAGATAACCCGCTTGCCGTCGAATCGGGACATGGCCCACTCGACGCCTCGCTGCCGGAGGTGGATGTCACCGGCCAGAATGACTACGTCCGCATCCGTCTGGGCTGGATCATACTCACCGAATTCGATGTGTAGGTCACTCAAGATATGCAGCCTCATCCTGCCACCATTCTTCTGCAGCATACTGGATCCAATGCTGCGCGATCAGCCTGACCACGTCCTCGGGGATTTCTGCGCCGAGGTCGCCCCTGCAGCCGGCTAAATGGGAAAGCCGTCTAAAGGAATGGATAACGGGACAGCGCTCATGACCAATTTACCTGCATTTGTTAATGCGGATGAAAGAATGCAAACAACCTGTAAAACAGACATACAATGTAGCTATTCGGGCCCACTGCAACAGAAATCAAGCGAATTGCTCATGGTCTCGTATATCCTGGTCACTGCCGATCCCGGCTGGATCGAATACGTTCTTTTTCGGTAATATAGTCAAACAGCTATTGAAAGGCAAAGGATTCCCTGAATCCAGCTGTCGGCCTCCGCATGCCCGCCGGCAAAATAGTCAAAAAGTTGCCAATGGCCCTACCATTCGATCTCACCACGCTCGAGCAGCCCTGCCCATCCACCGCCAGAAATAGTTGTTTTTACTTGCTATTTTTAAGTTGATTCTTTATACTGAAAGAGAGGCTCACGGGGGAGTGCACACCCAAGGGGATTTCGCTCGCCATACTGTTTTACCATCACTCTCACCAACCGATCCAATCGCCATTTCATATTGCCAGGGGACCTGTATGAAGAGAACCGCCGCCGTTCTGTTGCTGGTTTTGCTGGCCGGATGGGCTACGCGTTCTTCCGGCCAAATAAACGCCACCGCCCACTGGCCGGGCGGCAACTGCCAGGCGGTCGCATTGACCGATGATTACGCCCTGGCTGCCTTTGGTGGGTTCCTTCACATCGTCCATCTGGCGGACTACCAGCTGATCTCCACCCTCGAGCTGCCGGATGCGGTCCGCGACATTGTCGTCTATGGAGAGATCGCTTATATAGCGGCAGCCAAAACCGGCATCCTGGTGGTCGATTTTTCAGATCCAGCCCGGATGAAGCTGCTCACCACCCTGCCGGGATTCGCGTGGAAATTGATCATTGCTGACGGACGCCTCTATGTCGCGGCCTACGGCAGCGGAGTCGCCCTCTTCGACCTCGCCACACCGCGGCAGCCGCTCCTGCTCGGCGCCCTCAATATCACCCCGGTGGTCTATGATGTGGCGGTCTCGGGCCGCTACCTCTACTGCGCCGGCAGTTCGCGGGGCCTGACGGTCATTGACCAGCAGGACCCAGCGGCGCTGAAGGAGCTGGTTACACTCCCTGCCTCCAAAAGCATCTTTCATCTCTGCCTCCAGGGCCGTTACCTCTACGCCAGTTTTGAATACAACGAAGGTCTCGATATTTTTGATCTTGCGACACCCACCGCCCCCCAGCTGCTTCCACCCTTCAGCTCCACCTTTAGCTATTATCAAATGATCCTCTCCGGCACAAGGATGTTCGCCAACACCTACACTAACGGGATAAACGTCCTCGACCTCAGCGATCCCCTCCATCCGGTGGAACGGGAAAAGCATGAAATTGGCATCCTCCTGGATTTCGCCCTGAGCGGAACCGCCCTGGCCGCCGTGGATGAATGGGAAGGGGTTTCCTTTTACCACCGACAGGAGGGCAGCCTCAGCAGCGCGACGACCCATATCGAGCTCGATTTCAATGCCTTGAAAATGTTCACACAGGGTTCAACCCTCTATTTTCCGATTTACGGCGGCGGGATGAGGATCTATGATCTGACCGACCCCCAGGCGCCCGTCGATCGCGGCAAAGCTGATTGGTACCCCGATGACATGGTTTTCAATAGCTCCCTTGCGTACGTGCTGACCGCCGCTCGCCTCTACATTCTGGACATCTCCACGCCCTGGCAGCCTGTGCAGATCGCGCAAGCCACTTTGCGGGTCAGCCAGGAGATGCTCACCCTTCACAACAACCGGCTCTACGCCTACGGCGGGCTCTACAGCGGCACTTATGGCTGCGATGTGGTCGATATTTCCACGCCTGCAGCCCCTGTAGTCAAGGAGATGATCGTCCATGAGCCTGGATTTACTCATATCGAGGGTGTGGGTAATGCCCTCCTGGCCCTGGACCGTCACCAGCAGCTTTTCCGCATCGATGTCACCGATCCGGATCACCCGCTTAAGGAACCGGCGCCCATGCTTCCCGATTCCGTGGCTTCCTTCTGGCTGCTCGGTCAGACCGGCTATGTGACCGACATGCACGACCGTCTCTCCATTTATGACCTCTCCGATCCCTTTCATCCGGTGCTGCACGCCACGCATGAGGATGCCAACCTCTCAGCCCGGCCGCTCATGGTGGGCACACTGGGCTATTGCTCCGCCTTCCTCGGTTTGAATGTCTTCGATTTCACCGATCCCTACGACCCAGCCTTGCGGGGTTTTGTCGAGGTCTCCTCTCAATTCGCCCCTCCTGCCCTGGTCAGCGGCCGCCTGGCGCTGCTGAAGATCATCATGGAATGGAAGGTGACCCTCTATGATCTGGAGCATCCCCTCAATCCTGTGCCGGTGGGACGGCTGGCGCCTCTGGGCAAGAACCGCGGTTTGGCGGTGCGGGAGGCGCTGGCCTTTACGGCGAATGGACCGGGCGGGCTGCGCATGATCGGTATGTCCGGCGCGGCTCAGCAGCAGGTCGGGGAGTGGCACACCCACGGCAAGGTCGAGGATGTGGCCCTGCAGGGCGAATATGCCTACCTCGCCGTGGAATCCGGCGGCATGCATGTGGTGGAGATCGCCGATCCCGCCCATCCTCGGGCCGTCGGCCATTACTATCCGGCCACCAACGGTTCGGTCGAGGCCATCACCGTCAGTGGAGGACTCGCCTGCCTGCTGGGTGGTGTCTATAACATCACGATTCTCGATATTCATCAACCCGCGCAACCAGCCGAATTGGCCAAATATGGCGCCGGCTGGAGCTGCCAGGGCGGCGCCCTGGCCGGTCAGTATCTCTATTACTGCGACGGCAATGTCGGCGTCAAGATCCTCGATCTCCGCGATCCGGCCCATCCCACTCTGACGGGCAGTCTCGACACCCCCGGCTTCGCCCATAATCTTTGCATTCGCGACAGCCTCGCCTATGTCGCCGACGATCGCAGCTCGCTGCGGATTCTGAACATCGCCGATCCCGCCCATCCCCGCGAGATCGCCTCGCACGAAATCACCTACGCAGAGATCCTCTCCGTCGAGCTGTACGGCCCTTATGCCATCGTCGCGGCCTCCTACTCCGGGGTCTACATTCTCGATATCAGCGATCCCGCCAACATCCGCCAGCTGGCGAATTTTTACATCAGCGGCTGCTCTTTCGTCGATGTGGCTGTGGCCGGCGGCTATATCTATGCCTGCGATGAACAATATGGCGTCTACAAGCTCTCCTCCGAGCTCATCACCGGACTGGCAGCAGAAGAGCCGTTACACCCCGCAGGTTTCGAGCTGGCGCAGAACTATCCCAATCCCTTCAACATGAGCACGGTGATCCGCTTCCGGCTTGGCGTCCAGGAGAAAGTCAGCCTGGTGATCCATGATCTTCTCGGACGCAAGGTTCGCAGCCTGATCCAGGAGCGGCTGAATGCAGGGATCTATTTGACGCCATGGGACGGGAAAACGGATGGCGGCGAGAATGCCTCTTCCGGCATCTATTTTTACCGGCTCAAGGTGGGCAACCATGTGGAAACCAGACGCATGCTGCTTGTCAAGTGATGCCGCAATAACAGGCTCCTTCTGCCATTCCCTCTTTCCTGACAATTGATAAAAATGGCTGACAGTGGCACATCGCCGTCAGCCATTTTTTTGTACGCCCTCACCCAGCGGGAGATAAATCCCGCACCTGCCGGCAGCAATTCCAGGCTACCCCCCGAAATCTCGTTCCCACCCAAAGATATTTAATTAATAAATAGAATGTTATCTGCCATAAATACCTTGTAAAATAAATGGCCTCATGAAGAGGGCACAGGCTGTGAGTAGGCTGGAAATGGTATGGAGGGATTGGAGTACGCGGCGCCAGGCGTCAGGTGGGAGCCAGATTTCGGGGGTACCCGGCAGCAATTCCACTTGCTTTTCAGGCCGGTTTTTTCTATAATGAATGATTATTCATGGGGGGTGGATTCCTTCCCCGTGTCCAGGAAACCGGACCATCACCAGACTGCAATATCCGGGAGAAAGAGGACCATGCCGGCCAGGATCGGCTTTGACAACGAAAAATACCTCGCGGAACAATCGGCGGAAATTCTCAACCGCATCGAGCAGTTCGGCGACAAGCTCTTTCTCGAATTCGGCGGCAAGCTGATCTATGACTATCACGCCGCCAGGGTTCTGCCCGGCTATGATCCCAACGTCAAGATGCGCCTGCTGCAGAAACTGGCCGATAAGGTCGATATCATTCTCTGCATCTACGCAGGGGCCATCGAGCACAAGAAAATCCGCGCGGATTTCGGCATCTCCTACGACGCCGACGCCCTGAAACTCATCGACGACCTGCGCGAATGGGGAATCGATGTGACCGCGGTGGTGATCACCCGCTTCGAGGAACAGCCCTCCGCCATCCAGTTCAGGAACAAGCTTGAACGCCGGGGCTTCACCGTCTATACCCACAAGACGACCAGGGGCTATCCCAACAATATCGAGATGATCGTCAGCGAAGAGGGCTACGGGGCCAACCCATATATCGCGACCACCAGGCCGATCGTGGTCGTCACCGGCCCCGGGCCGGGGAGCGGCAAGCTCGCCACCGCCCTCTCCCAGCTCTATCACGAACGCCAGCGGGGCGTCCGCGCCGGCTATGCCAAATTTGAGACCTTCCCGATCTGGAACCTGCCGCTCAAGCATCCGGTCAATGTCGCCTATGAAGCTGCGACCGCCGACCTGCGTGATTTCAACATGATCGACTCACACCACCTCGATGCCTACAACGAAAAAACTGTCAACTATAATCGTGATGTCGAAGCATTTCCCCTGCTGCGCAGGATCATCGAAAAAATCACCGGCGAACCCTCGCCCTACAAGTCGCCCACAGATATGGGGGTTAACCGGGCCGGCTTTGGCATTGTCGATGATGAGGCTGTCCAGGCCGCTGCCATTCAGGAGATCATCCGCCGCTATTTCCGCTACGCCACCGAATACGCCCTCGGTCTCATCGACCAGGGGACGGTGGAACGGGCGGAGCTGCTCATGGTCGAAATCGGCGCCAAACCGGAAGACCGCCCGGTCGTCCTGCCCGCCCGCCGGGCGGCTGTGGAGGCCGAGCGCCGCGGCAAGGGCAACGAGGGAATCTTTTGCGGCGCCGCCCTCGAGCTCGCCGACGGAACCATCATCACCGGCATGAACTCGACGATGATGCACTCCTCGGCTGCCCTGATCCTCAACGCCGCCAAACACCTGGCCGGGATCCCCCCCGCCATCGATCTGCTGCCCAAAAGCATCATCGAGGCCCTTACCTTTTTCAAGCGCGACGTGCTGGAAGGCAAGCGCCTCAGCCTCGACCTCGAGGAGGCGCTCATCGCCCTCAGCATCAGCGCCGCCGCCAATCCCGCCGCCCAGGCCGCGGTCGAAAAACTCAAGGAACTCCGCGGCTGCGACGTCCATACCACCCATATCCCGGCCCCGGGCGACGAGGCGGGTATGCGCAAGCTCGGCCTCAATCTGACCTGCGATCCGGGATTCGCAAGCCGCTACCTCTTCATGAGCTGAAGGAATTGCCCGCCGCGAAAGCGGGCATGGAAGGAAATAGTGACGGAGATGATTTGTCAATAGAGATGGCTAGAATAAAAGGAGAATTGAAATGAGCAAATTCTTGCGGGGACTCGCAGCAGGCTGGGGAGCCAAAAAACTGGGGCGGGGATGTTTCTCCACCATCCTGATCTTTTTAATCCTCTGGTGGCTGCTAAGCTACATCGATATCTTTAAATAAACCGGCGGCGGCCGGGCTCACCCCCCCAGCCGCACCCGCACCGTCACCTGCCTGCGGCCATCCTCCGGCCTGGGGATGATGCTGCCCTCAACCGCCTCGCCATCCACCGTCAGCAGCACGGCATTGCCGCGGCCGATGCGTTTGACCTCGATGTCATAAAGCACACCCTGAAAAACCCGGCTCGCCCTGAATCCTTTCCAGGACTCCGGGATGACCGGAGCCACCATGAGCCCATCATAGGTGGGACGGATCCCGAGAATATGCTGGGTGATCGCGACATAGTTCCACGCCGCCGTGCCGGTCAGCCAGGAGTTCTTGGCCTCGCCATGACTTGGCGCATCCCGCCCGGCGATCATCTGGGCGTAGACATAGGGCTCGCAGCGGTGCAGCTCCGCCAGCTTTTCACGGGCGGAGGGATTGATACGGAGATAGGCCTCGAGGGCCTTGTCCCCACGCCCGATCACCGTCTCGGCGATCATGATCCAGGGATTGTTGTGACAAAAGATGCCGGCGTTCTCCTTGTAGCCGGGAGGATAGGAAGAGATTTCCCCCAGCTCCAGATAGTACCGGGAATAGGCCGGCTGCTGCAGCATGATCCCGTGCTCCGTGCCGAGCAGTTTGTGGGTTGAATCCAGCGCCTTTTTGGCCAATCCCTCCCCGACCCCGATCCCCGCCATTACACACATCCCCTGCGGTTCGATGAAGATTTTGCCCTCCTTGCACTCCTTCGACCCCACCTTGTGACCAAAATCATCATAGGCGCGTAGAAACCAGCTGCCATCCCAGCCGTGTTTTTTCACCACAGCCTCCATCAGCTCGGCGGCCTGGCTGTATCGCACTGCCTCCGGCTTGCGGCCGCGCTTTTCGGCGAGGTCGGCCATCTCGTTGGCCGCCAGCACAAAGAGCCCGGCGATGAAGACCGACTCCGCCACCTTGCCCTCCTTGTTGGTGGTGGTCTGAAAGGATTGCCCGGGCGTGTCGGAGAAGCAGTTGAGGTTGAGGCAGTCGTTCCAGTCAGCGCGGCCGATCAGCGGCAGATTGTGGGGGCCGATGCGGTCGAGGGTGTAGGTCAGGCTGCGCTGGAGGTGTTCATAGAGCGGGGTTTCACTGCCGGGTGCATTGTCGTAGGGAACCATCTCATCGAGGATCGACCAATCCCCGGTTTCCTTGAGATAGGCGCAGGTGCCGAGGATCAGCCAGAGGGGATCGTCGTTGAAATTGCTGCCGATATCGTTGTTGCCGCGCTTGGTGAGGGGCTGGTACTGATGATAAGCCCCCCCGCTGGGCAGCTGGGTCGCCGCCAGATCAAGCACCCGCTCCCGCGCGCGCGCCGGCACCATATGTACGAAGCCGAGAAGATCCTGGTTGGAGTCGCGGAAACCGAGGCCGCGGCCGATGCCCGATTCATAGAACGAGGCCGAGCGCGACATATTAAAGGTGGCCATGCACTGGTAAGCATTCCAGATATTGACCATGCGGTTGGTATGCTTGTCGGGGGTCTTGACCTGGTAGAGGCCGAGGATACCGTCCCAATAGGCGCGCAGGGCCGAGAAGGCCTTCTCCACCTCCCTGGGCTTGAGATATTTGGCGATGACCGGCTTGACTCTTTTCTTGTTGATGATCTGCGAGCCCGGGGGATCGAATTTATCCTCTTTCGGGTTCTCCTGATAGCCCAGCAGGATGATCACCTGCCTGGTTTCGCCGGGATTGAGATTGAGCTTGAGATGATGGGAGCCGATCGGCGACCAGCCGTGAGCGATGGAATTGAATGAGCGGCCGCGCTCGACGGCCGCCGGCCGTTCCCAACCGCGGCTGCGGCCGAGAAAGATGTCGCGCTGGGTGTCGAAACCGGCCGGCTTGGGAGAACAGGCGAACCAGGCAAAATGATTGCGGCGCTCACGGTATTCGGTCTTGTGGTAGATCACCCCCTGCTCGACCTCCACCTCGCCGGTGCTGAAGTTGCGCTGGAAATTGGTCGCGTCATCCTGGGCATCCCAGAGGCAGAATTCCACCGCCGAAAAGAGCGAGAGCCTGGCCGGTTCCTTGCGCTCGTTGGTAACCTTCACCCGCCAGATTTCCAGATTCTCTCCCAGGGGAACAAAGAAAAGGGTCTCGGCCCGGATGCCGGCAGAGGTGGAGCCGATGATGCTGTAGCCCATGCCGTGGCGGCAGAAATACTCCCCGACTTCCTGCCGGCTCGGCTGCCACGAGGGCGACCAGAAGGCGCCGCTGTCGTTGTCGCGCAGGTAGACAAGCCGTCCGCCCAGATCGAAGGGGACATTGTTGTAGCGGTAGCGCGTCAGCCTGCGCAAGCGGGCGTCGCGGTAAAAGGAGTAGCCGCCGGCGGTGTTGGAGATGATGCCAAAATACTCTTCACAGCCGAGATAGTTGATCCAGGGCAGGGGGGTATCAGGCCGGGTGATGACATATTCACGCTTCTCGTCGTCGAAATAGCCGTAGTTCATGGCAGCTCCGGGTTTATTGGATAAGGAGGAGGTACTGGTTTAGATCTGCTTCCGCCGGCAAAATTAGCCAATCAGGAGCGTAAAATCAAGAAAAATCGCGCATCGGCGCTCTCCGCCGCCTGCCGGGCTCACGGCTCTGGCGCAGGAGCAGCCTCTTCGGACAGGCCGCGCAGATCATAGAGTCGCAGCCCTTCGATGCCGCCCCCGGTCAACTCGGGACAGGCGTTCAGAAATGAAAACCGGGAGGCAGGCTGACGGCCCCAATGCAGAAAATAATCGATTTTGTGCTTCTGCAGGGCAGCGCGCACCGCGGCCTCATCACGGTAGGGTGTGCAGCTGCCGTAGTAGAGCCCGCCGCGATAATAACAGAGATAGAGGCTCTCGTTCCAGTAGGCATTGGAGGCGATCCGCGCCAGCGTCGGGAGATGCGCTGCCTGCAGCTGCACCGCCATTTCGTGATAATTGCGGCCGCGCCCGAGATAATTGACCAGTTTTTCCACCGGGTAGTAGGCGAAGGAGAGCAGAAGCAGGAGCAAAACCGTCCGGCCGGCCCAGCTTTTCCGCAGCACCGGCCATGCCCTGACCAGGTACAGACTAATCACGATCAGCAGGAGATGAAGAAACCAGAGGTAGCGCTCCTCAACCCAGATCAGCAGGTATCCCGATACATAGATCCCGGCCGGCAGCAGCCACTGCCAGGCCTCCCGGCGGGAGAGGGGCGAGGCCCCCTTCTTCAGTCCAAACCAGAAAAAGATGAGCAAAAGCCCTGCTGCAAAGGGGGAAAACTGGCCCAACAGCAGGAGAAAATAGGAAAAAAAGCCCCGCACAATCCCGGCATAGGCTGCCATATCGGCCGGTGAACTCCAGGGCGACCAGGGCTTGACCCGCAGGGAATGGGGATCATCCCAGATGCTCGTTGCTCCCGGATAAGGCGGTGCCACCAGACCGCTGCGTTCGAGCGGGTATTCCTTCTCGTGCGGATCGATGAAGGAGAAAATCCAGCCGCTGGTGTGATGCCCCCTGCCGAACTGGCCATACTTGAGGGCCTGCAGGCCCATCCAGCTCAGTACCACGCCGATAAAGATCAGCATGACGATAAGGTAGCTGCGCAGCACCTTGCGGCGGCCGGCCCTCCGCTGACGGCGGTATTCCAGCGCATGCCAGGCGAGCAGGTGGACGGCGATAAAGGGCAGGGCGTAGTATTTGGCCAGATAGGCCAGACCCGCTGCCAAGCCTAACCCAACAGCATTTCCCCATCTTTCGAAATAGCCCGGGCGGTAGAGCAGTGTCAGATAAAAGAGCAGGCAGAGGGAGACCAGCAGATCAGGGCTGTTCACGGAGATCGCCATCCAGAGCAGCACCGGCGCCAGAATAAACAGCACCAGCCAGCGCAGCCATCCATTGATGCGCAGCCGTTCCAGCCAGCAGTTCAGAAGGAAAAACCCGGCCGCGCCGATGAGCAGATTCATCAACTTGAAGGCGAGATGGGCATCGTTCATGAAGAGCAAAAAGGGAGCCAGCAGCCACGAGATCAGGGGATTCCAGTGGTTATTCACGGTCCGCAGCAGCTCTCCCTGCAGGAGCAGGCGAGCGTTATTAATATAGCTGATGCCATCCGGATTGATCTGGTAACGGTAATAGGGCAGGAGGAGAAACCCCACGGCCAGATAGAGCGAGACCGCCACCAGCAGCGGCAGATGCCGCATCATTCGTGCTCTCATGAATCCTCTCTGTAAGTGAAATTCCCGCTTGCCCCGCTCTTCCGGATCGCCTCCCCGCCGGATAGGATGACAGGTCACCTGAGCAGCAGGATCTTGCGGGTCACAACCTGGACCCCGGCCCGCAGGGTGATAAAATAGATTCCGGTGGGCAGCTCATCCCCCCGGAATTCGACGCGGTTTTCACCCGACCGGAGGCCATCCACCAGGGTCGCCACCTCTTTGCCCAGGCGGTCGTAGACCGTAATGGTGACTGAAGAGCTGCCCGGCACATAATAACGCAACAGGGTGACAGGATTGAAGGGATTGGGATAATTCTGCGACAGGCTCAGCCGCCCCGGGGCGGCGACAACTTTATCAGCCGGGACCAGGGTTCCTGCGCGCGCCGGGACGAGGGCGGGCAGCAGCTCCACCTTATGCATCCTGTCGGCATAGGCATAGGGCGGATCGAACGAGCAAAGGGGGGCGGTGATATAGCTGGCGCCGCCGAAGTGGTTGTCCACCAGCTGTATAAAACCCTCCGCTGCGGAATAGTCAGAAAAAAGTCCCTTGCCGACATTTTCGAAATAGTTGCGCTCCACCCGCACGCAGGCCCCCATGCGGGTGTTGATGGCATCGTCGCAGTTCTGGTAAAAATTGTTGAAAATATGGGCCTTGCCGAAGCGGATAAGGGGCAGGCGCGAGCCGATGTTGTAGAAATGGTTGTGGTGCAGGGTGATGCGGATCAGGGAATCGGCATACTGGGTGTCTCCGGAGCTGATCAGGATCGCTTTCCAGTGGTCATGAAAGGCGCAGTTGGAGACGGTGATAAAGGAGGAACGGTTCTTGATGTCGAGCAGGCCGTCATAATAATCCTTGCCATGGTCGCGGTCGGAGAAAAACTCGCAGCGGTCGATGACGATATTTTGCGAACCGCCGTTTATGCTCATGGCATCATTGGTCTCTCCGGCATCGGGGACATGGGAGAGAATCACATTGCGGATGATGACATTGCGCGCTCCGTTGATGGCCAGTTCGATGCCGCGCAGGTGCGCCGCCTTGCCCACGCCGAGCAGGGTCTTGTCGGACTGGATGGCAATGACTGTGCTGCCGGCGATCTCGCCGCTGAACTGGACCGTACAGGGGCCCGGGGATTCAAGCCCCGCGCGCAGCTCCTCCAGGGTCGTCGCCGCCAGCGTCTCTCCCTCGGCCCCGCCGGTGACCAGCCAGGGCGTCCCCCGGTCATCCTGAACGGTGGCATAGCCGAGGATGGTGGTATCGATCCGGCTCAACACCGCCTCCGGTAAAAAGCGCGCCACCGCGGTGACGTCGCGCCTGATCGCGAAGGAATGCAGGCTGTCGGCCCCGGGCTCGTCGCCCGTCCAGCTCTGGAAAAAGAAGCCGGGCCGGGCCCGGGCGCGCAGGGTGATCATCGTCCCCTTGTCGTAAAGGGCCTGCACCGGGCCATAGCTCACCGAGCCGCGCGAGGTATCGTTACTGCCGACCGTGAGGGTGTACTGCGGGGAGCACTCCCAGGCGCTGAGGCCGCTGCCGAGGATCTTGAGATAGTCGAGATTGGCGAGGCCGCCGCTGCAGAGCGCCTCCAGGCGGATCTTGTGGTCGCCGGCGGAGAGATGGACCGGAACCGGTGTGATCTCCGCCCAGTTCGACCAGGTGGTGGTATAGGGAAAAAGCAGCGAGTCGACGGCCGAATTACCGTCAATGAGGAGCCGGGCATCGCGCAGATTGGTCGCGGTCCCGCCAAAGGCACAGCGCCAGGTGAAAAGAAAGGTGCCTTCGGCCTGGACGTAGATTTCCCAGCTCACCGCCTTGCCGATGCCGTTCTCGACATCGATAAAGCCTGGGCCGGTCCAGCCGCTGATGCTCCCCGACGAGGTGACGATGGTCCCGTTCCAGGTGCACAAACCCAGCTCCTGCTCCTGAATGACCAGGGAATCGGTTTGGGCCCCGACGGCGGTAAAAATTCCAAGGATCAGGACCAGCAAAATCCTTCTGCTCATGACTGCTCTCCGCGCCTGTTCAGCCGGCGGTTCGGGTGACAACAGGCCCCGGTTTCACTCGATGCCGGGGATATCCTCATAGGTGTGCGCCTTGTACCACTGCAGATCGTGCTGCGGCGGGTCAAAATCCGCCGGGAAGGGTTTACCGGAAAAGGTCTGAAAATAGAGGGTGCAGGCGTCGCGCCAGATGCGGGCGTCCCGCTCCTGTTTGGCAAGCAGAGTGCTGACCTCGGAAAAGCGTTCGGCATCGATGTGCTCCTGAAGACTCGCCCACTCCGACCGCAGGCGGCCGACCGACCTGACGCCGGCGTCATAGCGATAGCAAAGTTCTTCCCAGAGTATCCGCCCCGATTTCATGCGGTGTTCCCAGGGGAGATGGTGAAACCAGAGCAGCAGCTCCTCGGGGCAGCTCTCGACGCGGCCGTAGAGCTCACGCAGCGGCGGGCGGTACTGCTCGAGGGCGTTGCTGCCCGCGGGAGTGCGCTCGAAGCCGATCCCGGCGCTGTCGGCGCGATGGTAATAAACCGAGGTCCAGTCCGCCCTGCCGCTGTCGACCCAGGGGCCCGGGCCGTAGTGGTGGCCGTAGTACATGATATGATGCAGCCCCAGGGGTGTCATATAATTAACCGCGATCTCGCGCGAGGCCATCATCATGCCGCTGATGGTGTGGGCGGCCTCCTCGTCCCGGGTGAAGGTCATCCTCACCCATTCCCCGGCGATCGTCGCCGAGGAGAGGCCGGGGTCCCAGGCGAGCCGCCCGAAGGCGTACCAGTTGGCCTGACCGAAGGGATGGCCGGTCCAGTTGCGTACATCCCCGATGTTAGAGACTCCCGCCATAGCCGTGAGGGTGTGACCACCGAGTGAACCATCGACCACCCGCGCCACGGTCGAGCCCTCGCCGGCGGCATGGGTGTCCGAGCGCAAACACTCCTCATAAAGCGGCGCCAGGTAGACCAGATGGACGGAGGCGCCAAGATACTCCTGGGTGATCTGGAATTCGGGCATCATCGCCGTGCGGGGCATCGCCCCGAAGAGGGGATGAAAGGGTTCGCGCGGCTGGAAATCGATCGGCCCGTTCTTGACCTGGATGAGGGCATTTTCACGGAAGCGGCCGTCGAGGGGGACGAACTCATTCCAGGCCTGTTTGGCGCGGTCGTCGGGGACGTTGTTGTCATAGACGAAGGCCCGCCACATCACGATCCCGCTGTGGGGCGCCAGGGCATCGGCGAGCAGGTTGGCGCCGTCGGCGTGGCTGCGGCCGTAATTCTGGGGACCCGGCTGCCCCTCGGAGTTGGCCTTGACGAGAAAACCGCCGAAATCGGGAATCAGCCGGTAGATCTCCTCCGCCTTCGCCTGCCACCAGGCGATGACAGCCGGCGCGAGGGGATCGGCGGTCACCAGCCCGCCGATCTCGACCGGGGCGCTGAATCGCGCGGTCAAGTAGACCCGGATTCCATAGGGACGGAAAAGATCCGCCAGCGCGGCCACCTTGCGCAGATAGCCATCGGTCAGCACCTGCGAGTTGGCATTGACGTTGGTCAGGACTGTCCCGTTGATCCCGATCGAGGCGTTGGCCCGGGCGTATTCGATGTAGCGCGGATCGAGGCGGTCGGGCAGCTCCTCCCAATCCCAGAGGGAGCGGCCCGCATAGCCGCGTTCGACGGTGCGGTCGAGGTTATCCCAGTGGTTGAGGAGTCTCACCCCGATCCTGGGCCGGCTTTTAATCTCCAGGCCGGTGATCTCCTGCCCCGTCTGCAGAAGGCGAAGGAAATGAAAGACGCCATAGAGTACGCCGTGGTCGTGGCTGGCGGCGATGGCGGTGATCCTTTTTCCCCTGTAAAGGGTGCTGACGATCAGATAGCCTTCCTCGCCAAGGCCGGCGAGCTTCTGCTCCAGCCCGAGGGAGGCGATCACCTTGCCGGATGCCGGCGTGCCGGCCACGACCGTGCCATGGCGTCTGGCGGAACGCGCCTCCGGGATGGCCCGGCCCAGGAGCCCGCTCAAGCCGCGCTCCAGCTCACCGGCGGCAGCCCGCAGCACGGGCGAGTCGCCCTCGATGAACCAGCCGGTGAGATTTTTTTGACAGGCGGTTAGGAGAACCGGATCGTCGATCCGGTCATAGCGCAGCCAGAGCCGGCTGCCATCCTCAGCGCGCACGGCTGCAATTGTCACCAAAATGAGTATGATCAGGGCGGAAATGCGGGTCATGTTATTCATCACAGGCAGCCTCGGCATAAATACAACTGAATCCTTTCCAAATTACCCAATCGCGCATCCAAAATCAAGGAGTTTTGCGGCAGTGCAGCCCCCGAAATCAGGCTCCTGCCTGGTGCCGCGTCCCCCCTCTTCATGCCGGCCGCAGCCAATCTGCCATGCTCCACCGCAGCGCAGGGATTGTTTTGTCTTGCATGAAACCTCTCTTTTTTGTAACGTACATAAAGAGTATCAACGAGAAATTAACCCTTCGTCGAGGTGGAATGTGAGAAAAGAATGGCTGCAAAAGATGGTGACGGCCGCCGAGGTGGAGGCCGCACACATGGTCAAGGACGACCGGTTGGGGCCCGATCCTGTGCCCTTTGGCTTCAAGAACGAGCGCTGGCGCGCCATGCTGGCGCAGATGGAGGAGGGGGACGAATTATGGGAGTTCCGCAGCCCGGTGGAGAGCTGGGAACACCTCGCCGGACGCGCCGGGATCGCCCTGGTCCGCCAGGGTGAGATCATCAATTTTATTGTCACCATGATGAACTAGGCCGTCCTGCGCGGTATGCGGCAAGCGAAGGAGAGTGTGACCCGGATGGATGATGCAATCGCCTTTATCAGGGAGGCGGACAAACTCAAGAATATCGTCCGCAAGACGCGAAATTTTTCCAACGAGCGCTACGAAAACGATGCCGAGCATTCCTGGCACATCTGCCTCATGGCCATCACCCTCCAGCCCTGGGCCAACGAGGCGGTCGACATCGCCAGGGTGCTGAAAATGCTCATCCTCCACGATCTGGGGGAGATCTTTTGCGGAGACACCATCGTCTACGCCAAAAACGATGACCACAAGCGCAGAGAGCTGGAGGCGGCGCATGATTTCTTCGCCATGCTGGGTCCGCTCCGCCAGGAGGAGTATAACACCCTTGTGAACGAATTCGAGGCCCGCGCAACCCCCGAGGCCCGTTACGCAAATGCCATCGACCGTGCGGAGCCGATCCTGCAGAATTTGCATCACAAAGGGGAAACCTGGAACAAAAACCACATCTCCTTCGACCGGGTGGTGGCGCTGAATGCTGCGCTGGTCTCCGAGGGGTCCAGAGCCCTCTGGGAATACATCCTCCGCAGCCTCGAAGAGATGAGAGCGGCGCATCTCTTCAGCCAAAAATAGCAGAGTTCCCCGGTCAGCTGCCAGCGCAAAGCCGGCGGAATGCCGCGCCTGCACCGCAAGGAAACAGGGCCTCTTGCTGTCAAAAGACCGCAACTTTTTCAGTGATTACTGACTTATGGAGGAAGCCATGGATGAGAATACCTGCTGCCCGGAGTTCGATCCGGCGCCCTGGGATGACAAGCTGTTCGAATGGTCGGACAAGCAATTCATCAAGGACAAGGTCCGCACCCTCTTTTTCATGTCGCTCAATTTCGGCTCCGTCATGAAGCGGCTGGATGCCAGGGTGACGGCTGCGGGCGGCACCTTCGCCGGCGGGCTCTGCCTTTCCGATCACACCTCCCGTTGGAACATGGACGTCTATCTCGCCGTGGATCGCGAGATTCCGGGTGCGGAAAACACCACCCTGAGCGGGAAATTTCTGACCAGGGTCTACGAAGGACCCTTCCAGGATACCGGAAAATGGTGCGCGGATTTCAGCGCAAAGGCTGGAGAGCAGGGGTTGGAGGTCAAGAAATGGTTTATGTGGTATACTACCTGCCCGAAATGCGCAAAGAAATACGGCAAAAACTACACCGTCATCGTCGGCCAGGTGGAGTAATCCTGCAAGGGGCCGGCCCCGGCGGACCAACAGAGGCTCTTTCGTTCAATCAAGGAGAGGAAAAATGAGGCGTACGAGAATCTGCAGGCTGCTGTCCTGGATGCTTGTGGCGGTCATCATCAGTGCGGGGCCCGGCTGTTCCCCGGCTCTGAAAAAGGGCGGCCCAACCGCCATCGATCCCCGGCCGAAGGTCATCCTCGGCATTTTCGGCGGCATGGGGCCCGAAGCCACGGCCAGCCTCTATCAGCTCATCGTCGAGCGCACCCCGGCGACCAGGGACCAGGAGCACATCCCCACCCTCATCTACAGCCTGCCGACGGTGCCCGACCGCACCGCCTCCATCTTCAGCGGCGACCCCTCCATCCTCCCCTATCTGGCCGAAGGGGTGACCCGACTGGAAAAATCCGGGGCCTCGTATATCGTCATCCCCTGCAACACCGCCCACTATTTCTATGATCACATGCAGGGTGCGGTGAAAATCCCCATCATCAACATGATCCGCGAGGCTGCAGAGGAGGTGGCGGTCAAATATCCCGGGGTCAAAAAGGTGGGACTGCTGGCGACGACGGGGACCATCTCCACCGGCATCTATGAGAAGGAATTCGCCGCGCGCGGCATCGAGATGATCAAACCCTCCGCCAGCATCCTGGAAAACTATGTCATGAAAGCGGTCTACCTGATCAAGGCGCACGGCGACAAAAAACAGTGCGAAGAGTGGCTTTACCTGGCCGGCAAGGAGCTCGAGAAGAGCGGGGCCGAGGTGGTGGTGCTCGGCTGCACCGAGATCCCTCTCGCCTTCAATCCCGAGCGCTCCGGCGTGCCGGTGGTGAGCGCCACCCAGGTGCTGGCGGACCGGGCCATCGCCCGCTTTCAGCAGCTCTCCATTTTCCAGCCGGTGCAATAGCCGGGGCAGCCGGCAAGGCCGCTGAGCACAGGCCGGCCCCGCCCAGCAGGCGCCCTCACCTGAGCAGCAGCATGCGTCTGCTCTGGCTGAAACCCGTTGAGGTGGTGAGCCGGTAGAAATAGACGCCGCTGGCAAGGCCCGAGCCGTCAAAGCGGATGGTGTGTTCGCCGCTCTCCTGAACGCGATCGATCAGCGTGCTGACCCGTCTGCCGGCGGCATCCCATACCTCCATGCGCACGCCGGTCCGTCCGGGCAGCTGATAGCGGATAAGAGTGGCGGGGTTGAGGGGATTCGGATAGTTCTGCCCCAAGGTGCAGCCGGTCGGGATCTCGGCGGGGGCTTGTGCGCCGGTCGTGGTACAGCTGTTTTCAGCTTCCTCCCCCACCCCCGTCGGCGCAAAACCGGCGTTGGAGAGACAGATCTTGTCGAGTTTGGCGCCGTCCTCGCGATAGCCGATGACGAGGGTGTGCGCCCCGGCGGTGAGGGCATAGTCGCCGAGCTTTTTCCACTCCCATCCGTTCGTCCCCAATCCATTGAACATCTGGAATCCCCCGCCATCCATCTTGATCCAGTAGGAATCATCATCGGCGCTCGGACAGTTGAGCCGGGCGAAGAGAGAAAAGGTTGCGGAGCTGTCGACCGTAAAGGGGAGCTGGATCCAATTTTCGCCGCCGGCCGGGGCGGCGCTCAGGCTCTGCATTCCCGCCTCAACCATCACATAGACTCCCCCCGAGGCCTGGGAATCGGTGCCGATCCGCCAGTTTCCACCCACTGTCGCGCACTCGGGCTCATGGAAACGCGACTCGCTCCGTTCTTTCGAGACATAGGGTTCCCTGCCGGTGAAAAGGCTCAGATCCACAGCCTCGCCCATCAGGCGGTGGCCGGTCTCATTGGGATGAAGATGATCCCCGGTATCCGCCTCCGGAAGGAGGCTGAGGGTGTCGGCCGGATTGCGCAGGGCAAGATCGAAATCGATGACCCCGTCAAAAAGCCCGCCATGCCGGATCCACTGATTGACCTTTTGTCTCTCCGCCTCGTGGATGGGCGAATAGTAGGAGTTACCAGACATGGGGAGCAGGGTGGCTCCATAGACATAGATGCCGCGGGAGTGGGCGCTGCGGATCATCTGGGAAAAGGCATCGATGAGGCGCTCGCCGACCCCGCTGCCTCCGTTGCCGATATCGTTGATGCCCTCGAGGATGACCAGCCAGCGCACTCCGCTCTGTTCCAGCACATCGCGGTTGAAGCGGCTCAAAGCGGAGGGCCCCAGGCAGGTCCCGAGCACGCAGTTGCCGCCGATCCCCTGATTGAGAACGGCGACGTGCTGCGTCTCCGGATTCTCCTGGAGCCGCCGGGCCAGTTCATCCGGCCAGCGGTTCTGTTTGTTGGTGCCCGATCCGCGTCCGTCGGTGATGGAATTGCCCAGCACGGCCACCGCCGCCGCGGGAGCGGGGGCCTGGACGTCGATGGTATGGATGATGTACCAATGGTCGGTCCGCACAGCGCCCGCGAAATCGGCCCTGCCGGTCTGGTCGCCGGCGAGCAGATAGGAGGTGGTCCTGGAGCCGGGATGGCCGGTCAGGCCGGAGGGGGTGCTGCCGAAATGGATGGTGACGGCGAGTTCCATCCGCGGCTGCAGGGGAAATGGGAAGGGATCCGAGGTGGCCGCCAAGCCCGGCGGGATGGTCACCGTGTTCCCGCCCTGAAAGAGCAGCGGCCGCTCTGTGGCTGGATCGATCACCCCGCCTCCCGCCGAGGCGGCGATCAGAACCCTTTGCAGGGTTACCGGGGCGGAGCTGAACTCATTGCTGAAACGCATGCGCAGGGTGTCGCCGCCGATCGAGACGCGGAGGATCTGGCGCAGGGTGTTGCTGGTCAGCCCGGGGGCGGGCGGATTGTTGTTGGTCTCGACCAGCTGGGGAGCCGTGCTCCAGGTCCCGACCCATCCGGTCGATCCGGCGAAGGCCACGGCCAGGGTGCTCCCGAGCAGGGCCAGCACTGCCAGCCAGGGCAGGATCAGGCCCGGATGTCCCCGGTGTGAAACAGCAGCGCACAGGCAAGATCCCGCTGCGGATTTATGCATCATTTTCGTCTCTCCCTTTTTCAGCATGCAAACAGTCGAATTTCCCCCGCCTGAAAATAGCCATTCAGCCGTTCAAAAACAAGGCTATTCGCCGCAGCCGCCTTTCGGCTGCAGCCGGCATCCGGGAAAACCCGCCCGACTGTATCTGCGCCCCGTGTCTCCTGCCGCCGACAATCTCCTTGTTATTACGCCGCTGAATGGTTACTTTAAACATCGATTCGCGCCCGAGAAAGGAGTAACCGGCTCCCGCTCTCTCCCTCACGACCTGACCGGCGCCTGGTCCTGAACAGAAAGTGCATCCATGTACCCGAGCAAGAACTTGCCTGGCCTGAGGGGGCTTCTCCACCGCCTCCTTGCAATCCGCTTTCCCCTTTTCTGCGCGCTTTTTCTCGCCGGACTGATTCCGGCCGCGGCCTCGCCCCGGCCGCCCGCAGGCGGCCTCTCTGCAGATTCCCGAAGCATAAAAACCCTGATCGAACTGATCAACCGGAGTGAGCATGACAGCGTGCTCGCCCTATCCAGGGATCTGATCGGAGAGGATCCCGCCAGCCCGCTCGGCTACTTCATGGCCGCCGATGCCTACCAGACCATGATGCGCGATTTCCGCATCAAGGCCTGGCAAAGCGAATTCGACAGCATGATCGCCATCGCCTCCGTCAAGGCCACCGCCCTGCTGGAGAGCGAACCGACCGTGGAAAACCATTTCATCGCGGGCGTCGTGCAGGGCTACTACTGCCTCGCCCTCTTTGGCTCGGGCAGCTATCTGCGCGCAATCAAGACCGCGGAAAACAGCATCTCCCTGCTGCGCAAGGCCCGCCAGCTCGATCCCGGCTTTGCGGATCCCCTCTTCGGCATCGCCGTCTATGAGTACAACAAGAGCAAGCTGCTGTTCGGACTGCTGGGTGGAGAGGAGAAAGCGGCGGTCGCCAAACTGAGGAAGGTGGAAAAGGAGGGGCGCTATCTGTCAACCAATGCCAGCTATTCTTTGCAGGCGACCTATCTCGAGAACGGCCAATACGACAGCGCTTTGGTCATCAATGATCATCTCTATAAACACTATGCTGCCAGCCCCTCCTGTCTCTACCACCGCGCCCTCCTGCTTGAAAAAACCGGCCGTCTCGAGGAAGCTCTGCAGATCTGGGAGCAGCTGATCGCGACGCTGCAGCGTCGCCAGCCGGTCAGCAACGGCTTTCTCGCAGAGAGCCACTATCATCTGGCCTGGCTAAACCGCCAGCTCAAGCGGGATGAGAACGCCCGCAAGCTGCTCATCCAGTCGGCCCGCTTCGCCGCCCGGCGCCGCGCCGATGAGGAGTTGGAGGGCTCTTATATCAAGTTCAAGGAGATCAAGGGCAAGATCAATTCTGCGCTGGCGGAATGGCAGCAGTGAAACCGCCGGAGCCTTGTCACGAGGGATCACGAGGCCCCGGCGCCTGATGCAGAGTTAACGGTTCAGTTCGTCAAGGATGGCCTGGATCTCCTCCTGACAGCCCCCGCACGTCGTGCCCGCCAGGGTCGCTTCGCCGACCTCCTCGACGCTCTTCAGCCCCTTTTCCCTGATCGCCTTGACGATCTCCCCCCGGGTGACCTCGTTGCAGAAGCAGATCATTTCATCATCATTCATACCGGTTATCCTCAGTTTAGCCCAAAGATCTTCATGTCCTCTTCCACTGTGGTGATGGTCTGAACGCCAAATTTCTCCTGGACGATGCGGAGAAGATCGGGCGTCAGAAAAGCCGGCAGGGTCGGTCCGATGTGGGTATTCCTGATGCCGAGAGCGAGCAGGGCGAGATGGACGATGATCGCTTTCTGCTCATACCAGGCGATATTGAAAACGACCGGCAGCTGGTTGATGTCCTCCAGCTTGAGGATCTCCTTGAGCTTGAGCGCCACCAAAGCCCAGGAATAGGAGTCGTTGCACTGGCCGGCGTCCAGCACCCTCGGGATGCCGTTGATCTCGCCGAGATTGAGCTTGTTGTAGCGGTACTTGGCGCAGCCGGAGGTGAGAATCACGGTATCCTTCGGCAGCTGTCGGGCGAACTCGGTATAGTATTCGCGGCTCTTCTGCCGGGCATCGCAGCCGGACATGACCACCAGCCGCTTGATCGCCCCCGAATTGACCGCCGCAAGGATCTTGTCAGCGAGGGCCAGCACCTGATTATGGGCGAAACCGATGGTGATCTCCCCGCTTTCGATCTCGGTCGGGGGCGGGCATGTCCGCGCCAACTCGATGACAGCAGAAAAATCCTTCTGCCCGTTCGGCAAGCGCTTGTCGATCTGTTTCCAGCCCGGCATGCCGGCTGCACCGGTGGTGAAGACGCGTTCGTTGTAGGTCGTGGTCTTGCGGGGAGGAACCAGGCAGTTGGTGGTGAAGAGAATCGGACCGTTGAAGGTTTCGAATTCATCCAGCTGGCGATGCCAGGCATTGCCATAGTTGCCGGCGAGGTGTTTGTATTTTTTCAGCCGGGGATAGGCATGGGAGGGCAGCATCTCGGAGTGGGTATAGATGTCCACGCCCTTGCCTTCCGACTGGATGAGCAGCTGCTCCAGATCCCTGAGGTCGTGTCCGCTGACCAGGATGCCGGGATTCTTGCCGGCGCCGATGGAGACCCGGGAAATTTCGGGATGGCCGTAGGTGGAGGTGTTGGCCTTGTCCAGCAGGGCCATCGCCTTGACGCCGTGTTCGCCCGTACGCATCAGCCATTCCAGCGCGCTCTCCAGGCTGGCCGGCCGGGTGATCATGGCCAGGGCCTCCTGCATGAAAGTGAAAATCTCCTGCTCCTCGTAGCCCAGATTAAAGGCGTGCTCGGTATAGGCGGCCATGCCCTTCAGGCCGAAGAGGAGGTACTGCTTGAGGGCGCGGACATTGTCATCCGTGTCATAGGCCAGGATGCCGGCATCGGCGGCTTTGGCGTGGAATTCGGCCTCGGTGTCGCCATGCCAGACGAGGGCATCGTGGCGGACGCTCAGGGTCACCTTGTTCTTCAGGGCATCGCGATACTTCAGGCTGTCGCGAATGGCCTGGATGATGGCCTGGTCATCAAAATTGGCGTTGGTGATGGTCATAAAGAGGCTGTTGGTGATGTGCCTGCTCTCAACACTGGTATCGATACCCTGTTTGCGGGCCTCGATCGCGGCAAGAGCGAGCCCCTGGCAGGCGTAGATCAGAACATCCTGCAGATTGGCAGTGGCCTCCTTCTTCCCGCACACACCATTGATGGTGCAGCCTGTATTCTTGACGGTCTCCTGACACTGGTTGCAAAACATGCTCATATCACCTCCATGAATCCATGTTGATTAACATGCAAATACAAGTAATTAATTTAGAAAATACTGCTCTGATAATCAAGAAGTTTTGCTCCCCAACCGGAGGGCGCACCCCTTCCATCCGGGGCAACGCAGCAGCACAGTTTGAGCACCACAGCTGATACAGGGATTCAGGCGGCTCCATCCCTCTCCGTGCGGATGAATGAGAGCAGGGCGGCGAGGATGAGCAGCAGGCCCGGGATATAAATCTCCCAGGCGAAGCGGGAGGGGATGAACTGTGTGATGGTGCGGACCATATTTTCGTCCCGGAGTACTTTTGTCAGCCCCCCGGTGAGGTCGTGCCGGAAGATCAGCAGGGTATAATCGATGGTAAAGCTGACATAGACAAAGAGAGCACCTGCCAGGAGGAGCAGCCATTCCCGTCTGTTGAAAACACTCCTCTCTCCCCTCGCCAGGAAGCGCTCAGCTGCCAGATGGAGGACGATCATGGCCAGGGCGCAGAGCACCGGCGCAATCACGGGCCCGATCCAGGTGATGGGGATGAGAAAAAGAACGTCCCAGGTCAACAGGGAGGCGGGCCAATCGAGCAGCAGCTTGAGGGCGAGGTAGTAAAAGAGGTCCCAGACGCCGAAGAGGTAGAGAAAGCAGGTGAAGCGGGTGAAGGGGGTGCGGCTCCCCAGCCAGCCGATGGCCGCGAGCATCACCAGGGTGCAGATTTCACGCAGCACCTCGGTGAGGTAGATCCCCCCGGGCATGGCCGCCAGCGGAAAATAAAAGCCCTCCGGGTAGTAGAGGGCGCGGAGGTAGACCACGACGATGGCTTCGAGAAAACCCATGGCGGCGGCGAAAACCGCCAGCCCGAGCAGTTTGCGGGATTTTTCTTGCATGCGAATCCTTCACCCGGCCGACGGGTGATAGATAGGGGTGGCGCTCCCCGTCGCGGGGAGCGCCATCCGGTTACTTTTTGATGAATTCCACCCTGCGATTCTTCGCCTTGTTGGCGGGAGTGTCGTTGGCGGCAAGCGGCTGGCTCTCCCCGGCGCCCCCGGTCTCCAGGCGAGCAGCCTCGATCCCGAAGGTCTTGATCAGCTCGTTCTTGACTGATTCCGCCCTCCGCTTCGAGAGGTCAAGATTGGCGGTGTCATCGCCGTCACTGTCCGTATGTCCGATGATGCTGAGATTCATGCCCGGATTCTCCTGGAGCACATCGGCGATGCTCTTCAGGGTGCCGTAGGATTCCGGTTTGACCGCAGCCTTGTTGACGTCGAAGGAGATTCCATAGCTGACCAGCTTGCCCTCGGTGAGGAGCTTGCTGCGGGTGTCGGGCGAAGCGGTGGTGATCTGGAAATTGGAGATCATCGGATAACTGTAGGCGCCCCATCCCGAGAAGCGCAGCCGGTCGAATTTCACTCCCGCATGAATATTGGTCGGGACGTCGAGGGTCTTGGCACCCTGGTGGTAGATCCGTACCCTTCTCTTCTGGACCCAGATGATGACATGGTTGACCTGCTCGATCAGGACCGGATTCCTGACCGCCTGCCCCTCCAGCCAGGCGTCATCCACGCTGGCGTAGCCTTTGGTCTCCCAGCCCTCCTTTTTGATGGTGATGTGCAGGCCGGCAGTGCCGGGATAGAGGTCACTGTTCAGCTCTTGCGGCTCCTCTGGATTCTCGGCATAGAGGGTCAGGGTGATGCCATCGGTATACTCCCCATCGGGGATGATGTCGAATTCGATGATAAAGTTATCCGGAAACTCGATCTTTTTCGCAAAGCAGTAAACGGCGTCCTCACCGTTCATATGGAACCATTTACCGGAGGCGATGTTGACGGTCTTGACTTCACCGCTGCCGTTGGAGGTCCAGAGGGCAGGAAAATCCCCGATTCCATCCTGCGAGAAATCCTCGAAAAAGAGCACCTGGTCGCCGGGAACAAAATCGTACCGGCTGGCGCTCTCCAGCTTCTGACGGGCCGGTGTGACTGATGATGGCGGGCGCCGGCTCTCTTCTTCAGCGCCTGATTCCGTCTCTGCGGACGCCTCTGCCTCAGCCTCTTCTTCGTTCTGCTCGCCGGCCTTTTGCTTCTTCTTGCCCAGCAGCTTGCCGAGGCCCTTTTCGATCTGGTTAAAACCCTCGTCCACTCCCCGCTCGATGCCGCTGTTGGTCCTGTCTGTGGCCTGGCGCTTCACCACCTCTTCAGGATCGACCACCTGAGCGTTGAGGAGGGTGCCGGTGAGGAGCAGGCAGACCAGGAGGGCCATGGCGCGGCCGCATTTCGTTATCATAGCGTACCCTTTCTTCTGATGATCAAGCCCGGTTCACGAAGGGGATGCGACGGGAGGCGCAGAGGGTCCCATGCCCTGAGCGCAGGGAAGAGCCGGCGGAACGGGGGAAATGCTGACCAACAGGATTTTTACTACCGGGGAAATCTGTACTGCGGACGCTGCAGGAGACCAGGGCAATGTCTGCCGAGGGAGACCGGAGACCACTGTTCAAATCGCACTCCTCTTTTCAGGCCGGCTGGCCTGAACCTCCCCCCACATCCAATTCCGTACTAAATTAGCCAATCCGGCGCTGGAAGTCAAGTACTATTCCGCAAAGGCTGAGCTTCGGGGTCACGGCTGATCCCTTGCGGGAGAGCAGCGCCGGCCTGATCCTACCTGAGTACAGCCATTTTTTTAACCTGCTGGGAGGCCTCCTGGCGCAGGAGATAATAATAGATACCGGTGGGCAGGCTGGCTGCGTCCAGCTCAACCGCGTGCTCGCCGGCGGCAAGGGGGCTGTCGAGCAGGGTCAGGACCCTCTCCCCCAGCAGATTGATAACCCACAGACGGGTCCTTCCCGCTGCGGGCAGTGTGAACTCGATACGCGTGGCCGGATTGACCGGATTGGGGTAACAGTTTTTAAGTTCGAAGCGCAGGGGCCCGGCTTCCGCCTTTTTGACCGCAGAGGGCTGGTCGCAAACGATCGTGCGCTGCCCCGCCTCCGTCGGCCTGGATTCCATCCCGAGGTCGTCAAAGGCTTTGGCGGTGATCAGGCGCCGGCCGCGCAGGATTTGATAATCGGCCATTTTCCAGGCGAAGGCAAAGTTTTGCTCCCGGTCGCTGCTCTCGCCGATAAAATGATAGTCGTAGTAATACTCGACCCGGCGCACATCCGCCGAGGCTTTGACCGTGAGCATCAGCGTGCTGTCCAGCCGGACGGTGCTGTTCGCCTCCAAATTCAATGCCACTTCCGGCCGCTGGTTTGGAGTAAAACTCCCGGAGTTTGGGCCGCAGAGATAGCCATAGGCGAAGATGGCCTGGCACTGGGTCTGCTGGATGGTGAACTCGCTGCCGGCAATGCTCCAGCGGTTGGGAAAACGCGCTTCGGCGTCGGGGAAGGCGGCAATCGCCGGGAAAGCTGTGGAGCGCGAGTAATCCTCGTCCCCGATCCAGGTCCAGTTCTCCCCCGACATCCAGTCGCCATCGTAGTGTATGTCGTAGATCACATAGCCCGGCAGGATCGGGTTATCGTAGACCATGCTGTTATAGTCGGTCAGATACCACGAGTCGCAGTGGAAGGGCTGCCGTTCGGGATTCTCACCCAGGCCGCTGATCCGGACCAGATCGAGCTGGTTGCCGCCGAGGCAGTAGTCGCAGGTGGTGTAGCAGGCGTCGAGGAACCTTTTCTCGCCGCTGAATTCATAAGCGGCGGCCGCGAGAAATATTTTAGGGGTGCTGAGTGAGCCGAGCATGTGCATGATGCTGCGCGAGGCGCCATAACGGAAGCCGCGGTCGTTGGTGGTCTGCACCGTCTCCTTGTCGGCCATGGCGATGAGGTCGTCCCGGCACTGATGTCGCAGCGCCCGGTCGAGTCCGGGATGGCCATCCGGGATGCGGCCGAAAACAAGCGCAGCATGGTGCCAGGGATTGATCATGTACCAGAGGTATGATTTCCAGCCATCGTCTCTCGTCTTGCAGCTGCGGAAATCCTCCTGATAGGAGGTGAGGCCGGTAGTGCGGTAGAGCGCGGCGGCGGCGAGCATGCGCGCGCGGTTGATGTCGCCGTTGGTGTCCTGATTTTGGGCATGGGCCCAGTCGTAGGCGGTTTTGGCCTCGCCGATCCAGGCCGGGCTCTCCGGATGCACGCCCCCGGCGAACTTGTCCAGACCGGTGCAGAGATAAGCGGCACAGGCGGCATAGCGGTAGGCCATCAGCACCGAATCGGCCCCCTTCATGGCCATAACACGCTTGTCCTGCCAGGAGGCGGTGCCGCTTTCGGCGCCGGCGTCGACCCCGGCATAGCCGGGAATCCCCCCGGTGGAGTAGCCCTGGGCGATCAGGGCCTCGCGCGTCCGTTTGTAGTATTTGATCAGCCACTGCGCTTCGTCGAGCAGATCGGGCAGGCCGTTTCGCCCCTCGTCGATCCAGGCCTCGCCGGCGTCGACCTGGTATTTACCGCCGACATCGCCGTCGCCGAAATTCTCCGGCTTGAGGTCGTAAAGCGCCAGCAGGGTCATCGGGACCACATAGTGGTCGGGATAGGTGTCCCAGTCGCCGGCGTCATGGTACCAGCCCCAGACCCCGGTGACGCTGCCCTTGCCCTGGTTGGGGTCAAAGTTGCCCTCGGTCTTCAGCTCGGGATAATAGTTCATCACGATCCCGTCCTCGGTGCGGTGGTCGCGGGGATAGATCAGCCCCGGCTCGATCTCCTTGTTGACCCCCTGCCGCTGGGTGAAGAGCGCCCGCGAGGTGAGGTGATAGGCCTGGCGGTAGACATCGCCGCCGATCTCGAAGGCGTAAGAACAGCCCATTTTTTCGACGACGAGGCGGTACTCGCCGGGGGTGTTAAAACTGGAGAAATCGCACTGCCAGACGTCGGCGCGGGTGAAATTCTTGTTGCTGAAGGTAGTGCTGGAAAAATCGGCGGCCGTTTTATGCCGGTGCCGGCCGATCGAGCCGGAAAAAACGATCGCACCATCCGAGCTCCGCACCAGGTGAAAGGGGGCGTAATAATAGCGATCGAGATTGAGGGCGCCAGCGGGATGGTCAGGCGTGTCGAAGGAGCCCATCCACTGCGAGAGATAAGCGTATTTGGGCGCCCCCGGGACCATACCGATCTGGTTGAGGTGAATTGCGGGCGAGCGCAGGGAAAAGGCGTCGAAGAGGAAGGTATAGGTATTGACATTCGAGGCGAGGTTGTTCAGCTTGACCGTGTAGGTGCCGCCCTGATTCATGCTGAAGGGCAGCTCGAGGTAGATCCAGTGGGCCATCAGCACCCTGGGCATCGGCGCGGCGTAGAGATCGTTGAAGGATTCGCCCTTGGCCTTGCGTCCGATAGCGATCGGTCCCTGGCCGGTCTGATAGCGGATATCGTCCGGACTGGAGATGATATAGTTGGAGAGAACCGCGGCGGCAGCGGTGTCCAGCCGCGAGTAATAGACGCGATTGCCGCGGCTCCGCTCCTGGCCGATGCCGAAATAATCGATGTGCCCTTCGGAAAAATAGAGCACCAGGATTTTGTCCGTCACCGGCTGGATGCGAATCAGATCGGCGGCCAAAAGCACCGGTGCAAAAATGGCCGGCAGCAGGCCGGCCAGGCCAAGCAGAAAACTGTGCCTCATTTTGAGAACTCCAGAATGGTAAAAGGGCGGAAACACCGGCCTCCGCAAGCGGTTGATTTCACCGGTTTTTGACGATCTCCGCAAAACACTCCACGCCGCTGGGAATAACGGCGCCATAGCCGTGACCCGGACGCGACCATGCCCCCGCCATATAGAGGTTTTTGACCGGCGTATTGTGGCCGACGCGGGTATTCCCCGAATTGTTGACGGTCTGATCCCAACCGTGCATGTTGATGAAAGTTACACTACTGATAGAACAGGTATACCGGTCGCAAAGGAGCTTGCCTGACTTGCGGGGCCGATCACCCCCTGGCGGCATTGCGGTAATCTGCTGGCCTGACCATGGTGTTGAGCAGATGCTCCAGCACCAGGTCAGGGTGCTCGCACCAGCCCGTGTGCACCGGCGAGGTCTGGATGATGGTGCTTTTGGGCGCGATGAGCCAGTTGAAGCGTTCGCGCTGTGACAGCCTGCCGATGGGTCCCGCCTCCTCTCCGCCACGGCAGATCAGGGGATAGATCGCCAACTGGCTCTTCAGCAGCTCGAGATCCAGGCCTGGAACGAGCGCGACGAGACGGCCTTCATCCAGCTCGATGCGCGCCTCGAGATACTTTTTTTGCGGGCAGGAGAGAATCACCCCGACATTGACGAACTCTTCGCGCTCGACCCGGGGGACGATGCGCACTATCGCGTAATCATACAAGTACGGACCGCGCACGCATCGCCTCCTCGACAAAGGATTCCGATTCCTCCAGCCGTTTCTTGAGATAGACGATATAGGCCTTTCGGGTCTCTCCTGGAGACGAAAAAGGCGAGTGGCCGTCGAACCAGTCATCCGGAATCATCCCCACCACCTCCTCGACCACATCAGGCCCGATGGCCGCTTTTAACTTTTCCCCGGCCTGCCGCAGCGCACCAGCCGACGGCAGCAGCACATGGTCTTTGATGAGGGGAAAGGGATCGCTGGTTCTCTCCAGATAATGGTACCAGGAGTGATGAAAATAGAGGGAGGCACCATGGTCGATGAGGTAGGGCTGCTTGTGCCACATCAGCATGTTGGTATTGCGCGGTGTGCGGTCGATGTTGGTGACAAAGGCATCCAGCCAGACGATCTCGGAAGCCAGGGTTTCGGAGACCGGGTGCAGCACCGGACTGAACATGATGGAGCCCGGCAGGTAATCGAGGGCGAGATTGAGTCCTGCACTCATGCGGATGAGATCATGGATCTCCGGGTCGGGTTCGGTGCGCGCCAGCTCCGCCTCCAGATGGACAAAGACGATCTCGGGCACAGGCAATCCGGCGGCGCGCGCGATCTCTCCGGCGACCAGCTCGGCGATCAGGGCCTTCGGGCCCTGTCCCGCGCCACGGAACTTTAATACATACAGGCCGTCATCATCGGCCTCAACGATGGCCGGCAGTGAGCCGCCCTCCTTCAATGGCGTCACGTAGCGTGTAGCTTCCACCCTTCTGATCGTCAATGCTTCTCCTTTCATCTCCCTTCGCCCTCTCGCCGCGGCGCTGCGGTGCGCTCACCGGTGAACTGAAGCCAGAACTCACGGTTGCGCGGCCCGTCGTACTCCATGAAGAAAACCCCCTGCCAGGTGCCGAGCATCACCTCTCCTCCCTCCACGATCAGCACCTGCGCGGAGTTGGTGAGGGTGCTCTTGATATGGGCATCCGAGTTGCCCTCGCTGTGGGCATAGTCCCCCTCCCGGGGTATGGCCCGGTTGAGAAAGGCGTTGAGATCGCGGCGCACATCGGGATCGGCATTTTCGTTGACGGTGAGGCCGGCCGTGGTATGGGGACAAAAAACCGTCACCGTCCCGCTCTCCGCGCCGATTTCGCGCAAATAGGTGCGAATGGACGGGGTGATATCGACGATGTCGCAGCGGCGGCTGGTGCGAATGGATATTCTATACATGCCTGCGTTCTTTCACAAGGGTCACAATGCGGGAAAAGAAAGTACCTGATAGGGAAAATAGCCAACCGGTCCCTTAAAAACAAGCGGAAATTGAGAAATCAGCAAGCGGGATAGGTGCAGGAAGAGAGTAATCCCTCAGTCCGCTGCCTGACCCTGATCAATCTTCGCGGCTGCCAGGAGTGCGAGCCGGATCTCCGGCACGCCAGGGCCGCGGGTTCGAGCCCCGTCGGCCCGGCCAGCATAAGTAAAGTAAAATCAAAAGAGAGTCCTGGATTTACAGAACGAATGAGATTGAATAGGGGAATATCAGGTTATCAACTGCAGCAATTGCTTTCGGCATGGTCAATACCCATTACAGGTGGCTAACCGTCACAAAGACTTCGTCCGCCCGCCGCATGCCCAGCAGCAGCGCCCGCTTCTGATCGCAAGAGGGACAGCAGCAGCGCTGACGGCAGGAAAACGCCACGAAAAACTCCTTACCACAATCCGGACAGCGAACCCGTACCAATCCCTCCCGCAGGTCTCCGCACTTTACATACTTGTCTATGACGGTGCGAATGGCCGACCGCCAATAGCCCTATTTCGGCTGGAACCGTTCCTCGTAAACCCACTCGAACTCGTCAAAATGGTCACGCACCACTCTATAAAAGGGCGAAGCCTCGGGATTGCGAGGACGGTACATTTTTACCCCAGGAGCACACACGCCATTCCCGGGACAACTAAAGCTTAGGGTATAGCCTATGCTATAAAATTACTGAAAACGCCTCAAGGAACAAAATCACCGGCGCCTCATGCACTGAGACCGGTACTCTATAAAGGGCTTGACCATAAATCAATAGTAAGCTATATTTAAAGAAATGGACAAGGCAAAACAAAAGAGGTCGAAATGAAAAAATCCTATGTACCAGAGTCTTTGCCATTGGGATCGATAGATTGGGTCAGGTTTATTACTCTTATCGGGCAAGCGAATGCGGAGCTTGCGCGATATGATGGTGTTCTGCAGGGAATTATTAATCCTGCTGTTCTTTTATCTCCATTAACCACGAATGAAGCTGTTATCTCTTCAAAAATCGAGGGAACGCAGGCATCCTTTGAAGAAGTTTTGAAATATGAAGCCTCTCCGGAAGTAAAGACAGAAAAGTATAATGACATTCAGGAGATTATTAATTATCGAGAAGCCATGCGTTCAGCCGTTCAATGGCTCAAAGATAAGCCAATAACTCTGAATTTGATACGACAGATTCATGGTATATTGCTTGATAGCGTACGGGGAAAAGATAAGGCTCGCGGTAGTTTTAGAACCGGGCAGAATTATATCGGGAAGCCGGGCACTCCGGTTGAGCAAGCTACATATGTCCCGCCGTCTCCACTCATTCTCGCCGGCTGTCTTGATAGTTTCGAGAAATATATAAATTACGATGAAAAAGATCGGTTAGTTCAGCTAGCGATTATTCATGCGCAGTTTGAAATAATTCATCCATTTATGGATGGAAATGGGCGACTTGGAAGAATTCTTATTCCATTGTTTCTTTATGAAAAAAAGGTGCTCGATTCTCCGATGTTTTATATAAGTGAATATCTTGAAGCAAATCGTGATGAATATTATGCACGGCTTTTGGCGGTATCCGAAGAAAGCAAATGGGATGACTGGATCGAGTTTTTCCTTAAAGCCATTGTCACCCAAGCCAAAGCTAATAGCTTCAAAGCTAAGTCAGTGCTTGATTTGTATGATAGAAAAAAGGTCAAATTATCCGAACTCACTCATTCGCAATATGTGATTAAGGTTTTGGACACTATATTTGCGCGGCCGCTTTTTTCAACCTCTGATTTTATCAAGATTTCCAAGATTCCTAAAGAAAGCGCGATACGTCTTTTAAGGCTACTTAAGAAAGAAAATATTTTAACTACGTTGCGAGCGGGTAAAGGCAGGAGCCCTGAGATTCTTGTATTCAATAAGTTGTTTGATATTGTGCAATAGGTTGAACATTGCAGATTACACACAACATTGTTTGTGTGTCAGAAATCGTTTAAAATAGCACACAATGTATTTTGTGTGCAATATCTGATCCAAAAGAGGGGCTGTGTCACTGACTCGAATGATTATAGGAGATATCCTGATTCAAACCTCTCTTCATCCGTCCACAACCCCGGCCAATCCGGGAATGCGCTCACCGTGGGCGCATTTACCAGTAAAATCCAAATTCAAGATACCATGCTCCAGAATTATCGACCTGTCGCTGATAAAGGCGAACTTTCACCTTTCAGCACAACTTCCCTGCTTTGGCCAAAGAGAAAATGGCCCCTAAAGCCTGAAGTGGTATTCGAAGGAGGGGATGTAGCGATAGGCCCGAATGATTCAGTGGTAATTGCAGATGACCTTCAGCTAATCTCCACCTATCATGATCCGCAGATAACTCAGTTTGCTCCATTTGGCCAAACAAGCGCCGCCGCAGCTCAAACAGCGTGGATGGCCGCGCAAATCCAGGCAAGCTATCCTGAAGCCTGGCCTGAGACGGTCAGAGCGCTGATCGTCCATACGGCGGAATGGACTGATGCCATGAGAAGACAATTCCTTCCCGACTCAGCTGGTACAGAGGCGTATGAGAGACTGTTGAGAATATGTGGTTATGGGGTACCCAATCTCGAACGAGCGCTGCGCTGTGCTGCGAATTCCCTGACCCTTATCTCCCAGAATGAACTTCAGCCCTACTCTGTTCGAGATGGACGGGCTGTAACCAATGACCTGCATTATTATCGATTGCCGTGGGCCTCTGATGTGTTACGAGATATGGGTGAGATCATTGTGACCATGCGGGTAACGCTTTCCTATTTTATTGAACCCGGACCAGGCGAAGTTGGCTGGCAGTATCGCTGCCGTTACCCGTCCCATGCATTACGATTCGCCGCTAATGGTCCGGGGGAGAGTGAGCGGGAATTTTTGGCGAGGATCAATTTGCAGGCGCGGGAGGAAGAAGGGCATCCCGGAACAGAGGGACCACAAGATCACTGGCTTATCGGCAATGCACGAAATGTTGGATCAATTCATTCTGATATTTGGAATGGTTCGGCAGCAGAATTAGCAGCCTCTAATCTCATCTGTATGTATCCCGCTGGTGGCTGGTGGAGGGAACGAAAACATCTGGGGCGGATAAATAAACGTGCAAGATATTCCTTGATCGTTTCTATATTAACTCAGGAATCAACCATCGATATTTACACCCCTGTAGCTGCTCAAATACGAGCCGCCATACCAGTAGCAATACCTGTACGTTAACACAAAAAAAGCACAACATTGCAAAAGAAACTCTCCCTGCTTGCGCAGAGGCGTCGGACGAACAGATTAAATCCGTAATTTTGTGTAAAAAGAGTTTGTAAATAAAAAGAGTCATGCTTACATCCCTTTGTCATCAACCCTTAATTAAAAGGAAAGGATGTTCACATGACTCAAGGGAAAGATACAGAAGTCTCGGCAAATCTGCAAACAACTTTGTTGGATGAGCATCATTTTTTAGCCGGTTTGGTTCAAGGGTGTTTGCAGGAACTGATTAAGAGTGAATTTGATCGATACA
>JAKPUX010000334.1 GCA_029554865.1 bacterium
CTGGATCTCCAGAGCCGGGACGCAATGACCAACGGCCACTTTGTCAACTTTATCGACGGCATCCGCCTGGGTACCCCCCTGAATTCGGCCATCTCCCTCTGCAACCCGAGCGTCGCCATGCTGCAGATCGCCAATATCGCCTGGTATGTCAAGAAGACCCTCGAGCTCGATCCCCAAAACGGCCATATCCGCACGGAAGGCAGGGCGCGTTCGATGTGGCGGCGAAAATACGAAAAAGGATGGGAACCTGTGGTCTGATTTTCCGTAGATGAGGTATAATCCCTGCCGGGGAGCCGCTGGCGTGCCCCGGAGTGTGTATTATACCTGGAGGATATGGTCATGTCTGCTCGTAAGACCACTTTTCGTGCCCTGACTTTTATGGCCTGTGCGCTTGTGTTGATTTCGACGGCAGGCCTGGCCGGAGACCGGAGCCTTGATCTCCCCTCGAGCAAATGGGGCATCAGCATCGGCAACTCACGGACCTTCACCGGCCTGCGCCTGAATTATCGCGATTGCGGCGTCGACCATGTCAACGGCGTCAACATTACCCTCTGGCAGCCCTGCAAGACCAACCAGGAGGCCCGCATCAGTGGACTTTCCCTCGGCATGCTGCCCGGCGGCGGGCGGCTCTCCGGGATCCAGCTCGGCTTGCTTGGCATTGCCGCCGATCACAAACTCTCCGGTCTCTCCCTGGCCCTGCTTGGGGCCGGCGGCGGCGAGGATGTTAAAGGCATCACTTTTGGGGGGCTCGGTGTCGGCGCGGGCGGCAGGCTCGCCGGTGTGCAGATCGGCGGGCTGGGCGTCGGCGCCGGCGATGGCCTGTACGGCATCACTTTAGCCGGACTGGGCGGCGGCTCGGGCGGGGATGTCACCGGATTCAGCTTTGCGGGTCTTGGCTTTGGCGCGGGCGGGGATTTGCGCGGCATCACTGTGGCCGGTTTCGGCGCCGGCGCCGGCGATGACGTCGCCGGCATCCAGGCGGCAGGCTTCGGCGTCGGAGCCGGAGGAAAACTCACCGGGCTCTCGCTGGCGGGATTCGGCGTCGGGGCTGGCGGGGATATCACCGGCATCTCCGTGGCGGGATTCGGCGTCGGCACCGGAGGGAGCATCCGGGGCATTACCATAGGCGGCCTCGCTGTCGGCGCCGGAAGTGAGATCTGCGGCGTCACCGTGGCGGGCATCGCCGCCGGCAGCCCAACCCTGCGCGGCCTCACCATCGCCGGCCTCGCCGTCGGCGGCAAGGAACTCAAAGGGGTGCAGCTCGCCCTGGGCACTGTACGCGTCACCGAAGAAGGCCGCATGAGTCTCTTCAGTGCCAGTTCTTTCAACTACTTCAAGGGCACACAGACCGGCCTCTCCATCGGTCTGGTCAATTTCACCTGGCGCCTCAGGGGCCTGCAGCTCGGCATCATCAATATCGTCAAGGAGAATCCGCGGTATCTGCGGGTGCTGCCCCTCTTCAACGCCGGGTTCTAAACTCCCGCCGGCCGCAATTCCCGGCCGCGGCTCTGAACCATGACCATTTAACACAGGTGACACATGCAAAGATGTCTGACACTGCTCGCCGCCCTCATGACACTCCTTCTTGTCGCCTGCCAGAGCGGCAAGCCCCCGGTCATCACCGGTGAGCTGAAAAAATGGCATACCATCACCCTGACCTTCACCGGGCCCCATGCCAACGAGGAGGGGGGCGCCAATCCCTTCCTCGATTACCGGTTCGACGTCACCTTCCGCAAGGGCCAGCACGCCTTCACCGTCCCCGGCTATTTTGCCGCGGATGGTAATGCAGCCAACACCTCGGCAGCGGATGGCAACAAGTGGCGGGTCCATTTCTCTCCCGACGAGGAGGGGGAGTGGAGCTGGTACGCCACCTTCCGCAAGGGCGAGGATGCCGCCCTGAGCTATGAGCCGGAGTCTATCCCCAAGGCGGGATATTTTGACGCCATGCAGGGCAAACTGGTCGTCGGCCCCACCGACAAGAGCGGCCGCGATTTCCGCGGCCGGGGAAGGCTGGAGTACTACAGCCGCCGCTACTGGCGCTTCGCCGAGAGCGGCGATTATTTCATCAAAATCGGCGTCTCGGCGGATAACCTGTTCGCCACCGCCGATTTCGACGGTGATTTCACCGGCGACGACCGCAACGACGACCTCGTCCGCGGCTGGGAGGCCCATGTCCAGGACTGGCATCCGGGTGACCCGGTCTGGCAGGATGAAAAGGGCAAGGGGGTTATCGGCACCATCAACTACCTCGCCCGTCAGGGCATTAACGGCATCTCCCTTCTGACCATGAACATCGAAGGAAGGGACCAGAACGTCTTTCCTTTCACCCGCTACAATGAGAGGCTGCGTTATGATGTCTCCCGGCTCGATCAGTGGGAAATCGTGCTCGAACATGCCAACCGTATG
>JAKPUX010000349.1 GCA_029554865.1 bacterium
CATCGCCGGGGTGATGATCGGCGTGGCAGCCCTCATCATCGTCCTCTCGGTGATGAACGGATTCGAGAAGGAGGTGCGCTCTCGTTTCATCGGCGTCGATGCCCACCTCCATGTTCGCACCTTCCACGACCGCGGCATGGAAAACTGGCAGGGTATCGAGAGCCAGATCAGCGGCCATCCCGAGATCCAGGCGGTCTCGCCCTATGTCTTCAACAAGGGGCTGGTCAAGTCGCGCGAACAGACCACCGGCATTCTGGTGCGCGGCATCGATCCGGAGGGCGCCGTCAAGGTGACCGACATCGGCAAGAACATGGTCTACGGCGTCCTCAACGTCGGGCCGGTCGAGAGTGAGGGGGAGCCCACCCTCCCTGGCGTGATCCTCGGCTTCAACCTCGCCGACAAGCTGGTGGTCACCCTCGGCGATAAAATTACTATCGCCAGCTTCGCCAATGTCGCCCAGTTCGGCCAGATGCCGCAGATGATGCAGTTCCGCGTCACCGGCTATTTCCAGACCGGTCTCTTCGAGATCGATGACAATTTTGCCTACATTTCAATCGAGTCGGCGCAGAAGCTCTTCAGGATGGGCGACAAGGTCAACGGCCTGGAGATCCGCCTTGACGATTACGAAAAGGCCGAACTCGTCGCCAAGCGCATCAGCGACAAGCTCGGCTATCCCTATCGGGTGGTCACCTGGCAGGACATGAATCCCAATCTCTTCGCCTGGATGAAGATCGAAAAGTGGGCGGCCTTTGTCATCCTCAGCCTGATCATCATGGTTGCCGCCTTCAACATCATCAGCACCCTGATCATGATGACCATGGAGAAGACCAAGGAGATCGGCATCCTCAAATCGATGGGGGCGACCACCGGCAGCATCCGCCGCATCTTCACCATCGAGGGGCTCTTCGTCGGCGTGGTCGGCACCATTCTCGGCAATATCATCGGCTATGGCCTCTGCTGGGCGCAGCAGACCTACAAGTTCTTCGCCCTCCCCTCCGATGTCTATATCATCAGCTGGCTGCCGGTGCTGATGAAATGGGGGGATTTTTTTGCGATCAGTATTGCGGCCATAGTGATCACCTTTCTCGCGTCGGTCTATCCCGCGGCCCACGCGGCCAAACTGGACCCTGTGGAAGCCCTGCGCTATGAATAAGCCCATCCTGCAAACCCAGAATCTGCACAAAATCTACACCAGCGGCCGCTCCGACCGTCTGGAGGTCCTCAAGGGCATCGATCTGGCCATCGACGGAGGGGAGATCATCACCATCATCGGCCCCTCCGGTGTGGGCAAATCCACCCTCCTCCATCTCATCGGCGGGCTCGACCGGCCCAGCCAGGGACGGGTGCTCATCGACGGGGAGGACATTTCGGGCTATGACGACACCAGACTGGCCGAATTCCGCAACCGCACCATCGGCTTTGTCTTTCAGTTCCACCATCTGCTGCCCGAATTCACCGCCCTCGAGAATGTAATGATGCCGGGACTGATCGCCGGCCAGACGCGCCCGGTGCTGCAGGAGCGGGCCCTGGCGCTGCTCGAGCGCGTCGGGCTCAGCGGACGCGTCAGACACCGCCCCAAGGAACTCTCCGGTGGCGAACAGCAGCGGGTGGCGGTGGCGCGCGCCCTTATCAATCAGCCCCGCCTCCTTCTGGCTGATGAGCCCTCCGGCAATCTCGACACTGAATCGGCCAACGCCCTGCATGACATGCTCTGGGAGGTGAGCCGGCAGCTCCGTCAGACCCTGGTGGTGGTGACCCATAATCGCGACCTGGCTGAGCGCTCCGACCGCATCATCGAGCTCTACAACGGCCGCATCAAGAACATCACCAACAACCAGGGCAATAAAACTATTTGATATTTCAGGGCGAGTTGCGTATTTTAAAAAGGATGGCACAGGGTTTGTATATTGGGACGGTGAAGAGAAGAGCCCGGACTGCCATTTGTCATAAGATACTGTTTTATTGATTGTTCGATTGTTTGTCAATTTGTCAGGCCGGGCGCATCTTGTCATCAATCGCGGACAGCTGTCTCAATCGCGGCCGCTCGCAATAAAACCGGAATCGATGCCACGGTCTCCTGTGTTGGAGGAGTAGAGGGAGAAAGAACAAACAATTGATACATCAGAGAGGCTGGAGTCACCCCCATGAAGAATAACTTTTCAAGTCGCGTACAAATGGTCATCCAGTTTGCACGAGATGAAGCACTACGACTTGGACATGACTATATCGGCACCGAACACCTGCTGCTCGGCCTGATCCGCGAGGGCGAGGGCGTCGCTGTCGAGATCCTGCACGCCCTCGGCTGCGACCTCGAGGAGATCCGGGCCGCCCTCGAAGAGGCCGGCCGGATCGCCGGCGACACCATGACCGTGGGCAACATCCCCTTCACCAAGCGCGCCGAAAAAATCCTCAAGAACGCCTACATGGAGGCGGACCATAACAAGTCCGACATCATCGGCACCGAACACCTCCTCCTCGCCCTGGTCAAGGAGAAAGAGGGCCTGGCCGCCCAGATCCTCAAGAGCTTCGGCGTGACCTACGAGGCGGTGACCGAAGAGCTCGAGCGCATCCTGCAGGGATCGGCCAATGCCGCCGCCCAGAGCGAAAGCCAGCAGCAGAAATCCCAGACTCCGGCCCTCGACCATTTCGGCCGTGATCTGACCGAGCTGGCGCGCCGCGGCGAACTCGATCCCATCATCGGCCGTGAAAAGGAGATCCAGCGCGTCGCCCAGATCCTCAGCCGCCGCAAGAAGAACAACCCCGTCCTCATCGGCGAGCCCGGCGTCGGCAAGACCGCCATCGCTGAGGGACTGGCCCTGCGCATCATCGAAAAGAAGGTGCCGCGCATCCTCCATAACAAGCGCGTCATCACCCTCGACCTCGGAGCCATCGTCGCCGGCACCAAGTACCGCGGTCAGTTTGAAGAGCGCATGAAAGCGATCATGAACGAGCTGGTCAAAACCCGCGACGTCATCCTCTTCATCGACGAGCTCCACACTATCGTCGGCGCGGGCGGGGCCTCCGGCTCCCTCGATGCCTCCAACATGTTCAAGCCGGCCCTCTCACGCGGCGAGCTCCAGTGCATCGGCGCCACCACCCTCGACGAGTTCCGCCAGTACATCGAAAAGGACGGCGCCCTTGAACGCCGCTTCCAGAAGGTGATCGTCGATCCCCCCAGCCTTGATGAGACCTTTGCCATCGTCAAGGGCCTGCAGAGCCGCTATGAGGCCCACCATCGCGTCCGCTACACCGACGAGGCGATCCGCGATATCGTCAAGCTCTCGGACCGTTATATCACCGACCGTTTTCAGCCCGACAAGGCCATCGATGTCCTCGATGAGACCGGAGCGCGTGTCCACCTCGCCAATATCGTCGTCCCGCGCGACATCATCGACCTCGAAGAGCAGGTCAAGCGCGTCCGCGCCGAAAAGGACCAGGTGGTGCGTTCGCAGAATTTCGAAAAAGCGGCCGTCCTGCGCGACCGTGAAAAACAGCTCCTGCGCGATCTCGAGGCCAGCAAAAAACGCTGGAACGACGAACAGGACTCCGCCTATGCCAAAGTGGGTGAGGAGGATGTCTCCGAAGTGGTCTCGATGATGACCGGTATCCCGGTGCAGCGCGTCGCCCAATCCGAATCCGACCGGCTCCTCACCATGGGCGCCGCCCTCAAAAAACGCATCGTCGGCCAGGACCCGGTCATCGAAATCCTCAGCCGCGCTATCCAGCGCACCCGGGCCGGACTCAAGGATCCCAATCGCCCCATCGGCTCTTTCATCTTTCTCGGGCCGACCGGGGTCGGCAAGACCCAGCTCGCCAAGGAGCTCGCCGCTTACCTCTTCGAGAGCGAGGACGCCCTCATCCGCATCGACATGTCGGAGTTCATGGAAAAATTCTCCGTCTCCCGCCTCACCGGCGCGCCTCCAGGCTATGTCGGCTATGAGGAGGGGGGACAACTCACCGAAAAGGTGCGCCACCATCCCTATTCTGTGGTCCTCTTCGACGAGATCGAAAAGGCCCACCCCGATGTCTTCAACATCCTCCTCCAAATTCTGGATGAGGGCCACCTCACCGACAGCCTCGGACGCAAGGTCGATTTCCGCAACACCGTGTTGATCCTGACCAGCAACATCGGCGCCCGCCAGATCAGCAAGGGGGGCTCGCTCGGCTTTAACAAGAGCGATGAGGAGACCGATTATGAATCGATGCGCGACCGCCTGACTGAAGAAGTCCGGCACATCTTCAATCCCGAATTCCTCAACCGCGTCGACGAGATTGTGGTCTTCCGCCAGCTCGGCCGCGGCGATATGCTCGCCATTGTCGACATCGTCATCGAGGAAATGCTCGGCAAGGTCGCCGACCGCAATATCTCCATCGAGCTGACCAAGGGGGCCAAGGAGTTCATCGCGGAGCGCGGATTCGATCCGATGTACGGCGCCAGGCCGCTGAAGCGGACCATCCAGCGCCACATCGAAGACGCCATCGCCGAGGAGCTGCTCAAGGGCCATTTCAGCGACGGCAGCAACATCCGTGTGCGCAAGAAAGGCGACGGCCTCGAGTTCACCGATGCCCGCGAACTTGCCGGAAGCGTTGAAGGCGATGAAACCCCGGGCGGACAGGCCCTCGAGCCCTGACCCCGCCTCCTTCCGGTCCGTAAAAAAAAAGCCCTCTCTCTTGCGAGAAAGGGCTTTTTTTATTGCTGCAAGGCGGTGGTGGTTATCTGGCCACCTTGAATTTATCACTGGCGGGGACCAGATCGTTGAGCTTCATCCCGTTGACGACAGCGAATTTTTCCAAATCCGTCGAGGGGACGCCGTTCGCCGCCAGCAAGGTCGAGAGGGTCGACGAGCTTTTGCCGTTCTGGACCTTGAGCACCTTGGGGGCGACGTTGATGCGCTTGGCATCGGTGAGGGCCTTGAACTGCCCGACCGAGTTCGCAAAGGTGTTGTACCAGGTGCTGAGGGCATTAGGTGCGGAAATCCCGTGGAAGATGTAGACATCATTGCCCTTCTGGATGAAATAGGAGAGCACGCCGAGGGTGTCGGTCTGCGAGATGATCCGGCTCTGCACCCGCTGGGTCGGGAAGGTGTTGATAGTGATGGCATCGGAGCGCATCACCGCGGCGGAGGATTCAGTGACAAACTCGTTGGCCACCGCTGCGGCCTTGGCGGAGCCTTGCAGCCCGAAGAGCAGGTTGGCATCCTGGTTGGGGGAAATCATCTGCACCTGGGCCGGGGTGTTGTTGAGCGCCCAGCCCTGGGGCACGGCGAACTGGAACTTGAGCTCGGGATGATAGAAGGTGTTGGCCTCAACATAGCCCTGGCGCGGGTCCTCGCCGAAGACCAGGCCATCGATGCTGGCCAGATACTGGGGACGGTTGATGATGAAATTGTTGCCCGGGAGCTTGGCCTGCCACTCCCTGGTTTTGTTCCTCACCGCCCCGATGCGGTTTTCAGGATTGGGGTGGGTCGAAAACCACTCCGGCAGGCCGCTGCTGGAGCTCCCCTCCTGCATGCGCTCGAGGGTCTCGAAAAAGGTGGCCATCCGGTTGGCGTCATAGAGGACCTTGCTTGAATACTCGACGCCCAGATCGTCCGCCTGGCGCTCGTCATCGCGGCTGAATTTGAGAAAGAGCATGCTGACACCGAAACTGGCGATGTTGGCGTACTGCCGGAATTTTTCCGAGAGCACGGAGCCGAGGGTAAGCCCGATCGAGGCCAGCTGCTGCTTGGTATAGTTATCCGCAGTATGGCGCGCGGCGACATGGCCCAGTTCGTGGCCGAGAACCCCGGCCAGCTCAGCCTCGTCGTTAAGGTAGGCCAGGATGCCGCGCGTCACATAGATATATCCGCCCGGAACGGCAAAAGCATTAACCACATCGGTGTCCAGAACCTTGAAGGAGTAGGCCAGATTGGGACGATGGGATATTTTGGCCATTTTTTGGCCGATGGTGTTGACATAGGATGTCAAGGCAGTGTTATCGTAGAGTCCATAGGTGGAGATGACCTCGGCATCGGTCTGCTGTCCCAGCGCAACCTCGTCACCCTCGGAAAGCAGCATCAGTTGACGTTTTCCGGTCACCGGATTGACGGCACAGGCGATCAGCCAGCCGATGAGCAGAAGTGCAGAGACGACAGCAATCCAGCTTGCATAACGTTTCATTTTACCTCCCACATGATTTTAGACAACCTGAGCGGGTACCTTTCCTGCATTGCGGATGATTCTGCTGCAAGGGCATCCCGATCAGGGTAAACGCGCCATCCGGCCCTCGACAGCAGAGGAGACAGCCGGCTGGCTTTCAATATAAGACATGACCACATCGGAGAGGAGCTGATTGGTGTTTTCTGTTTTTCCCGACGGGGCGAAGCCGAAATAGCGCTCCGCCTGTCCGAAGAGGATAAAATCGATCGTCGCCCCCAGGTAGGTGGTCTGCGGATCAATGGCCTGGCCGTTGATCATGGCATTGGCGATCTCGACAGTTCCGCCCGGGGTGACCCGGAACTGATAGCTCAATCCCGAAATCTGCAGCACCCCCGGCTCCTCCCTCGCCGCCGCGCGCACATTGGTCTGGATGATCTTCATCAGCTCCTCGCCGCTGCAGGCGAAGGTGACCAGGGTGTTGGTGAAGGGTAAAATCTCAACGATATCCAGCTTTTTAATCACACCGGCGGGCATATCCTTGCGGATGCCCCCGCTGTTGATGACGGCGAAATCGGCTGCGGCCGCCTTGCGCATGACGTCGGCGATATAGTTGCCGATATTGGACTCGCCCTGGCTGTTGCGCTGCCAGGGGGTCTCCAGCTGGCCAATGGTCCGGCCGTAATCGGCGTCGATCTGCTCCTTGATGCCCGTGACACGCCCGGCGAGGAGGGGATCGGGCCGGGTCACGCTGTCGGCCCAGCAGGGGATGAGGGCGTAATCGTGGCGCACGACGGCGTCCCCGGCGACGTCGACGGTGAGCCGTCCCAGGTAGCGGGTTTTGGAATCGGCCTGGACGATGAGCACCCCGTTCTCGATAATCGGCTTGTTGAGCCGGGAGTGGCTGTGGCCGCCGACGATGATGTCGGCGCCGCGAATCTTTTTGGCCAGGTCACGGTCGGCCTCCACTCCCATATGTGTGAGCAGGATGATAAGGTCGGTCCGGCCGTCGATCTCGTCGATGATCTTCTGGGCCGACTCGGCCGGATCGAGGACGCGAATGCCTTCGAGATTCTTTTTGGCTGTCATCTCAAAGAGATCTGTCAGGGTCAGACCGATCACACCGACGCGCAATCCGCCGATCTCATAGATAGCGTGGGATTTGGGGGCGAACAGCCGATCCCCCTGGTAAAGATTGGCCGAGAGGATGTCGTAGCGCGCGAGCCGGATGAGACCGGCGAGATTCTCCTGTCCTTCGTCAAATTCGTGGTTGCCGATAGTGAGGGCCTGGTAACCGATGTCGTTGAGCATCTGGACATACGCCCCGCCAAGCGCGCCCTCCACCCTGAGTTTTGCAATCGGTGTTCCGGTCATAAAGTCGCCGGCGTCGACCAATAGGGTCGCCTTGTAACTCTCCCTGGCCTTGCGGACCTGGTTTTCAAGGGCGACCAGGCCGCCAATCCGGGGTTTGGGCTCTTTCTGCACCCAGGTGGCCGGAGCAGAGCTGAACTGGCTGTGTTGGTCGTTGGTATGCAGGACGGTCAGGGTGCCGCTGCGCTGATGGGCGCAGCCGCCGGCGAAGAGCAGGGCGAAAAGAACGAGAGCGGGGGAAAGCAGGCGTTTTCTGGTGTACAGGATCACAGGGTCCTCTTTGGTTTTGGGCCATGCGGCCGGGCCGGACGTCATCAAAAATTTTATACCATTTTACTGATTTGTGCCGCGTTTGTCAAGCATTTTTATGCTGCGGGATTCACCATAAAAAAACCGCCCCTTGCGGAGGCGGTTTTGGACAGCTTGTTCGGCGTACCCCGCGAGGGGCTGCGGCGGGCGGTCGTCAGCGCACAAATTTGATCCGGCGCGAGATCTCATAATCATCGACCTGAAGCTTGTAGATATAGGTATCCGAGGACAAGTTGAGGCCGTTGTCGTCCTTGCCATTCCAGGAGACGGTATGAGTGCCACCCGGCAGGGCGGCGGCCATCAGCCTGCGCACCTGCCGGCCGCGCAGATCAAAGATCGATAACAGCACCTTGCCCGCCTCCTTGAGGCGGAAATTGATCCGCGTCTCGGGATTGAAGGGATTGGGATAGATCTGCTCGAGGACATAATCGACCGGCGCTGTGGCCGAGACTCTCACGGGACCATGCATGGTCATGCGCCCGCGATAATCCACATCCGCCAGCTTGTAGTAGTAGCTCTTGCCCGGCTCGACAGTCGAGTCGCTGTACTCATAGGAACGGCGAAAAGTCGAGCTGCCAGCCCCCCTTACCATGTTTCTGGTGATCTGGCTGTAGGGTCCCTCCTCCGAGCACGCGCGGAAGAGATGAAAGCCCAGATTGTCATTTTCAGCCTGGGTTTGCCACTCGAGCCTCACCGCCGCATTCTCCGGATGGGCCTCGAAGGAGCCCAGGGCGATCGGGGTGAGATCAAAACGATAATCCTGAACCTCTCCGGCCGCATCGCTCAAGCCGGCCGGGCTCTGAACCGCATTGGGCTGCCGACTGCTGCTGAAGCGGAAACGAGCCCAAACCTCCTGGCCGGGACGGTACCCCTCCGGCCAGGCAAAGCTGAAGCTGTTGTAACCGGCCCGCACCGGCTGGGGTGGGATGATATTGTCGGCAGCCTGCGAAAAGTCAACCCCGCCCTGCTCCCCGCCGTCAAAATCGATCCATCCCGCCATCACTCCATCCCGGCTGAGGAAACAGGTCACCTCGCGTCCGTTAAAGCTGAACTGGATCCCCTCCCCGTCGGAATCATCCCGGGCGACGGACTCACCGTCAATCCAGGGACCGCCGGAGGGACGTCCGATGAAGACACCCGGATCGTAGAGGTGAGCCGCGGCGGGAAGACCCTCCGCACCGTAATCGCAGAGCTGCTGGGCTGCCAGCGGCCCGGCCAGCAGAAAAAGCACCATCGCCAGGAAAAACCCGGCAGAGCCTCTCCCATTATGCATCCCGACCTCCCGCCTTGTGGCGAGCAATACCCACTGAATCACATTTTTGTGGCATGACGGCCTCATCACTCGCCCTCACAACCCATATCAGATTATTGTTATTATTAGTTTTATATTTTTTTTCATCCTCATTCACCTGATGATTAATCAAACAGCGTGCCACAAGGCAAAAAAAAAGGCTGTTCACAATGAACAGCCTTGATTATGCCGACGAGAATGGAGGCGGAGGAAAAATCATACGCCGGTGAGGATCAATCCCATCCGCTCCCCTCCGGAAGGAGGTCGCCCCGCACGGTCTCGCCGGGCAGGGTGGTCATCTTCGGCCAGAGCTTGGCGCCCGGATAGAGGCTGGTGTGGATGCCGGTGTGGACTCCGTCGGCGAGGATGGCGCCCAGCTTTTGCCGGCCGCTCTCCACCTTTTTACCCTTGACCTGGGAGGTTACGACACGGCCGTCATGACGGACATTGGCGGTGATGGTGCCGGCGCCGAGGTTGCAGTTCTCGCCCACGACCGAATCGCCGACATAGCTGAGATGGGCGATCTGGCCGCCGGGCATGATGATGCTGTTTTTGATCTCGACCGCGTGGCCGATGCGGCAGTTGTCGCCGATGGCGGTGAACCTGCGCACATAGCAGTTGGGGCCAATGTCGCAGTTGCGGCCGATGGCCACCGGGCCTTCGATATAGCTGCCGCTGCGGATTACCGTGCCCGCGCCGACCTGGACCGCACCGTTAAGGACCGCCCCCGCCTCGATCCGCCCCTCGATCCGGCTCGAGCTCATGCCGGCCATTATAAACTCCTGATGCTTGAGCAGATCCCAGGCGAAGCCGGTCGGCAGCCAGAAGCCGGTGATCGGGACAATGCTGAAGGTGCTGCGCTGGACGGTCGCCATAATCGCCCCGATAATCTCGATCTCGCCGCGCTCACTCAGCTCCACTTTCTCCAGATCGGCAAATATGTCGGGCTCGAAGATGTAGCAGCCGATGTTGGCCAGATTGCCGAGAAAGGTTTTGGGCTTCTCGACCATCTGGATCAGCCGGTACTGCTCGTCCACCACCGCGACCCCGTAGAGAGAGGGATCGGCCACCGGCTTGACCAGGGCGGCATAGGGGTGCTCCAGCAGTTTCAAAAAATCCTCGCGGGCGAAGAGGTCATCACCGTTGCAGGCGACAAAACGGCCGCGGATATGGGGCTTGGCCTGCAAAATGGCATGACCGGTGCCCAGCTGCTGCTTCTGCTCCTGATAGATCAGGTGGATGCCTCGATACTCGTCGCCGAGCAGGGCGCGGATCATCTCCTGGCGGTAGCCGACGATCAGGATGACCTCGTCAAAGACTCCGGCCATCTGGTCGAGGCTGTGATAGATCAGGGGACGGTTGGCGACCGGAAGCAGCGGCTTGGGCCGAGTCAGGGTCAGGGGGTAGGTGCGGGTGCTCTTGCCCGCCACCATCATCACTGCTTGCATCAGTTTGCTCTCCTGGAACCGTTGGACGTTATTATGGAGCTAATTTAAGCAAAGGAAGCCTTTTATGAAAGCATTTTTCAAAAAAATGGAACTGCAGGGTGCAGAATTGTAAAAAATTGTTGATTTTCATTGCCTTATATCGTATATTTCACACCGTGAACCCTTCCCTGCACAACAGGGTCGTGGTATGTCTGGAAACCGGCAAACCCCACTGGCGCCACCTAATCAATCATAACTGTGGGATCTATGAGGTGAGGTAAGGGCAATGGAAAATTCCTTTCCCAGTTGTTTGAAGTGTAAAGTTGGACAGTTGATTCCTTTATCGGATTATGGCCGCGAAGGCGCCCCGATCATGTACAAGGCCTGGGTGTGCTCGAATCCGGAGTGCGGGTACAACCTCCGCATCGATAACGGCGAGGTCAGCCGCGGCAGAGAGATCAGAGAGTCGAGCAAATAGCTCACCCTTCACAGTGAAGTGAATTATCAGGGGGACCACCGGTCGCCCCTCTTTTTTTTGGTGTTCATTTTCTTATAAACAAGATGCAGAAAAAGAGTTCTGCGCAGGAAAAACAGCCCTTCTTTCAGCGCTATAAAATCCACATTGCCGCCACCGGCTTCGCCGTCTTGATCTGGTTCCTCGTCGTTTCAAACGACATCTACGACCACGAGATCAGGGTACCCATCGATATTCCGGCGGTTCAATCCCATTACATCATCACCAGTGAGCTTCCGACCGAGGCCCGCCTCAGGGTGCGGGGGCAGGGCATGGCCTTGCTGGCCCTGCGGCTATTCCGCGAAGGGCGGCTGGAGCTGAACATGGAATGGGGTCCGGGCGAGCGTGTGCTTCATCCCCGCGCCCAGGATGTCATCCTCAGCGGCGGCGCCCATGCCATATCGGTGCTGCAGCTGCTCGAGCCCCAGGAGATCCCCGTGGTCATCGAGGAGCTGGCCTCGCGTATCCTGCCCATCGGAAACCGGATGATAGTCAAGCCGATGGCGGGTTATGCCGTCGTCGGCGATATAGCCATCGATCCTTCTGAGGTCGTGGCCCGGGGGCCCAACAGCCTGATCAAAAAGCTCACGGCCATCCCCACCGTCGAACGCACCTTTGACAAGGTCAAGAGCCCCTTCACCGGCGAGATCCTGCTGAGCTCCCCGGATCCCAGGAGAATCATGCTCCAGCCTGGCCGGGCCACCTTCAGGGTCGATATTCAGAAACTGATGGAGAAACGCATCGAGCGCATTCCGGTGAGCGTACGCAACCTGCCGCCCGGATTTCGCGCCATGGTGCTGCCGGCCACCCTCAGCCTGGTCGCCGAGGGCGGTGTCAGCCTGATCGCCCCTCTGACCGAAAAGGAGATCTCCGCCTATATCGATTACGCCCGCCAGCCCGAGACCGAGGGCCAGAATGCCCCCGCCTACATTGTCCCCCTCCCTGGCGTACGCTATCGCGATATCTCCCCCAAGCGCTTCAAAGTCATTCTGGAACGCGAATGATGCGCGTCCTTGGCATTGAGACCTCCTGTGATGAGACCAGTGCGGCCGTCGTCGACGAAAGCGGCATTTGCTCCAACATCATCGCGACCCAGAAGGTCCACGAGGCCTATGGCGGGGTCGTGCCCGAGTTTGCCTCCCGGGCCCATATGCGCCAACTCTCCGGCATCGTCCGGCTCGCCCTGCAGCAGGCCGGGACCAGCCTGGCCGGGATCGACGCCCTGGCCGTGACCTGCGGCCCGGGATTGGCGGGTTCACTTCTGGTCGGCCTCTCCCTCTGCAAGGGCATCGCCCTTACCCTAGGCAAACCCTTCATCGGCGTCAACCACATCGAGGGGCACATACTGGCGACTGCGGCCCAGCTGCACAAGATCGACTATCCCTACATCTGTCTGGTCGCCTCCGGGGGTCACACCCTGCTCGTGCTGGTGCAGGAGCCGCGCCGGTACGAGATTGTCGGCCGCACGATGGATGACGCCGCGGGGGAGGCCTTCGACAAGGTCGCCAAGGTCCTCGGTCTTGGCTATCCCGGCGGACCGGCGGTGGAGGCAAGTGCGCGCGGTGGCAATCCGGATGCCATCGCCTTTCCCCGCGCCTTGTCAGAGAGCACCAACCTCAATTTCAGCTTCAGCGGCCTCAAGACGGCGGTGCTCTATTACGCCCAGTCCCTCGACCCCGTGGAGGGGGCGGCCCGCCTGCCGGATATCGCCGCCAGCTTTCAGATGGCGGTCATCGACACCCTTTTCATCAAGAGCCGGCGCGCCCTCGAAGCCTGCGGCTGCCGCACCCTGGTTTTGGCCGGTGGTGTGATGCGCAACGGCCCGCTCCGCAAGATCTTCGCCGCCCGCTGCGGCGAACTGGGCATCGCGCTGGCCATCCCGGCGCCCGAGCTGTGCACGGACAACGCCGCAATGATCGCCCAGGCCGGACGCCAGCGCCTCCTGGCTGGCGAGCGCTCCGATTTTTCCCTTGATGTGGAACCCAACCTCTCCCTTTAGCCCCCAGTCGAACAAATCCGGGGCGATCTATGACGGCTATTTTCTGGATTTACTGTGCTTCGCATCACAGGGAGGTGGAACATCCGTGGGCATTTTATGTTAAAGAGTAGTATATTGTATAAATTGCGGATGAGTTCCGGCCATGTCCTTTTCTCCTGACTCTTTCCGGGCCATGATCGCAGGCAGCCCCCTTTATCTCGCCCTCGCCGCCCTGGCGGCGGTCGCGATCGCCCTCTTTGTTTATCGCCGGACCAATCCGGTCGTGCAGCCGGCCGTGCGCATCGTCCTGACCGCCTTGCGCAGCCTGGCCCTGCTGCTGATTATCCTTGCGCTCTTTGAATGGACTGTGCAGCTCCGGCGGGTGCAGACCACGCCCCCCCTGCTCGCCGTTGCCGTCGATCTGTCGGCGAGCATGCAGCAGAGCGAAGGGGGAATCAGCCGCAGCGAGAGGACGATGCGCCTGCTTCGCGAGGCCCTTCCCGCCCAGCTCGACCGCGGCATGGCCACCCGCTATTTCGGCTTCGCCGCCCATGCCCGCGAGCTCTCTCCGGATGCGCTCGATTCCCTCACCTTCAACGGGGATGCCACCGACATCACCGGGGCCCTCGAGAAAATCCGGAGCAGCCTGGTCGAGCAGAATCTCGCCGGGATCCTCCTGCTCAGCGACGGCAATTACACCCAGGGCGGAGACCCCGGACGATATGCCGCGGAAATCGGGGTGCCGATCCATGCCATCGGACTCGGCTCCGCCGAGGTCCCCGCCGACATCGGCATCACCCATGTCGAGGCCAATCCCTTCGCCTTCGCCGGGGAGTCAACTCCGATCAGCGTCACCGTGCGCAGCACGAGCAGCCGGCGCGAAAACATCAGCCTCAGCCTTGAGGGGGCCTCCGGCAGGGAGAGCGCCGCCCGGATCGATCTCCAGCGCGGCCCCCTGGATTCGGCGATTGTACTCAATTATACACCGGCCGCTCCTGGCCGGCAAAAGCTCCAGCTGCTCCTCGAGCCCGCGGGCATGGACGCCAACCGTGCCAACAACCGGTTCACGCTCTATCAGGACGTGCTCAGATCGAAAACCCTGATCTTTGTACTGGCCGGGAGCCTTTCGCCCGACCTCTCGCTGCTGCGCAGCCACCTGGCCGCAGACGAACGCTTCGACCTGAAGCTGCTCGCGGAGCTCGGCGACAACGGAGATCTGCAGCTCGACCGGACCCGGGCGCTGCAGGACAGCATCGGAGAGAGCGATCTGCTGGTGCTCTACAACTTTCCGCGGCGTACCTCCTCCCCGCGGACGCTCTCTCTATTACAGGCCGCGCTCGCCAGGCGGCCGCGGCCGCTCCTCTTCATCAGCGGCCGCGATACCGACTGGAGCCGTGTCAAGCCGCTCGAACCTTTCCTGCCCATCCGGGCCAGCGTGGTCACAACGGGCGAGATGGAGGTCACTCCGCTGCTGACCGCGGCGGGGCAGCAGCATCCGGTCATGCAGATCCCCGGCTCCGGCACAGCCGCCTGGAATCTGCTGCCGCCGGTCTACTGCCGGGAGCAGCTGCGCGGCTGGTGGCCCGATGCCGAAATCCTCGCCCACGCCCGACCGGCCGGACTGGCACCACCCGGAAGCGGTGCGGAGGAATGGCCTTTCATTCTCGTGCGCAGCGCCGGCGCAAAATCGGCGGCCGTTATGGGCTACGAACTGTGGCGCTGGCACCTGATGATGAGCGGCATCGGGAATACCGATGAGACTTATCGCCACTTTTTCCAGAATGTGATCCGCTGGCTCCAGATTGAGCAGAGCAGCGACCTGATCCGGGTGCGCACGGATCAGTCCACCTATCATTTTGGCGACGAGGTCCGTCTCGTTGCCCAGATCGTGGATGCCCGCTTCCAGCCGGTCGATGACGCGGAGGTTGAACTCGGCATCACCAGTGGCGACAAGGGCGATGTGCAGAACACCCTCTACCTTACCCTGACCGGCAAGGGCAGCTACAGCGGCGCCTTTCGTCCTGAAAAGGCGGGGGATTATCGGGTTCATGCGCGCATCCGGCGCAATGGGGCGCTCCTCGGAGAGGCCACCCACCTCTTCAGCGTCGGCAGTTACAATGAGGAGTTGAGTGACGTCGCCCTCAAGGAGAGCCTGCTGCGCCGGTTGGGGCAGCTCAGCGGTGGGAGCTATGCCCCGTCGGATTCGGCGGCCGCACTCATCGCCGCTATTCAGGGCGCCAGCCTTCACCGCACCCTGACCAATGATGTGGAACTCTGGAACCGCGGGGCCCTGCTCGCGGCCATCCTGCTGCTGCTCGCCCTGGAGTGGTTTCTCCGCCGCCGCAAGGGGATGCTGTAGCGGCGCAGTTTCTGCATCAATGGCGTATTGCGGCTACTGTAAAGGGAACAGTACCGGCACAAATGTACAGCATCCGGGATGCTCCCGAGAATAGAACAGGTCATTGCACCAACTGAACCGGCTGTTTTTTTGCCAAAAGCGGTAAATCATGCACATGCAGCCCCTGAAAAGCATACTCCTCCTTGCGATCATTCCGGTCATCCTGCTCGCCCCTACTGCGGGACTGACGCAGGTCACACTGAGCGGCGGCAAAGGCCAGCTGCGTGCCCTCGATGCCGACCCAGTGCCGACGGGACAGCTCTACATCAACGGGCTCTACAGCCTCTATCTCGAAAAAATCACCACGCCGGTTCCGGTCGGCGCGGGCATCGGCGAGAGGGAGGAGCTCGCCGTCGACCACACCCTCAATATCGCCTTCACCCTGGGGCTCTCCCGCAGCTTCGAGCTCATGCTCCACGCCGTGCCCTACCAGGACAACCAGCGCGACCTCTTCGGCCCGATCGGCGACACCCGGATCGGCGTCAAGTTCCATCTCCCCAACCGGGGCAGCATCTTCCAGACCGGCCTCCTCGGCTACGTCAGACTGCCGACCGCGCCGATGCACAACATCCCCTACGAGGGGTACAGCGCCGACGCCTACAGCTGGGGCCTCACCGGCCTGGCTTCGCTCGACCTGCGCTCGAGCTCCCTCGCCCTGCCGGTCAAATTCCTCGCCAATATCGGCTATCAGGATCAGGACTGGAGCGACCGCTACTTCTCCGCTGATTACGACCAGCTCCTCGTCGCCCTCGGCTTCAAGTTCCCGATCCGGGCCACACTGCTTTATGTGGAAACCAGCGGGGAGATCTTTATCAACCAGGGTGAAAGCCTTTCCCTGCGCCAGAACCTGCTCCGTTTCTCCAGCGGCCTGCGCTTTCTCGGGCCCGCACAGCTGGTCTTTGACGTCGCCGCCGACGTCCGCCTCGGCAATTACACCCCGAGCGCGGCCGAGATGGCAGCCAATCCCTTTCTGAAACGGTATGCGGACTGGAAGGTGCTCTTCGGGGTCACCCACCGCATCCAGCTCTTCGAGCAGGCCACCGAGCAAGACCGCGTCCGCTCCGAACGCCGCGCCGAGGAGGAGAAAAAGAACGAAGAGATCCGCAAACAGCGCGAACAGGTCAATCGTGAACTGGAGGAGCTGCGCAAAAAGATCGAAAACAGCCCGGGGCAGCCGCCGCAATAGGACTATGACCATGAATCCGCGCGACCGCCGACATATTGCCCCCGCAAGCCGGACAGCCGCCTCCCGGCCGGCTCCGGCCCGGCGCGTGCACCTGGCCTTGACCGTCCTGCTGCTGGCGCTGATGGCGACCACTTCCCTGCCCGCCCCGGCCGCGGCACAGGCCACCTCCGAATGGCGGAAATCATCGGAACGGCTGCTCAGCCAGGCCCGGCGCCATTACCTCTCGGAGAACTATTGGGAAGCGGCCCGCGATCTGATCATCCTGCTCGACTTCAATCCCGGCTTTGAAAAAAGCGACGAGGTGGTCTTTTCCCTGGCCGAATGCCTCTATCAGATCGGCCTGCCCCAGGGGGCGGAGCGGCTCTACAAGAACCTCGTCACCCAGTATCTGCGCAGCCCACTCCAGCCCAACGCCTTGCTGGGACTTGAGCGCATCGAGTACGACCGCAAAGAGTGGAACCGCTGCATCGAATACCACCAGATCATCATCCGCTCCGCCTCGCCCCAGGCGGTCACCGATGCCTCCAACTACTTCTCCGGCCTGGCCTATTACCAGCTCCGCGACTTTCCCAACTCGAAACAGAGCCTGGTCCGGGTCTCGATCAAGAGCCCCTGGTACCCCTTCGCCCAGTACAACCTCGCCCTGGCGCAGATGCGGATGAAGCAGGTCCCGGACGCCGTCATGACCCTCCGAGCCATCTGCGACCTGCCGGTCGAGAGCGAGCAGATCCGCACCCTCATTGACGACACCCGCATGACCCTGGGCTACCTCTTTTATGAACTCGAGCGCTACCAGCAGGCCCACGACCAGTTCCAGCTCGTCTCGCCGACCCATCTCCATCGCGACGAGGCCCTGCTGGCCGCCGGCTGGTGCCAGGTCCAGATGGGTCGCCTCTCGACCGCGATCAAACCGCTGACCACCCTCCTCATCCATTATCCCGGCTCGGCCAGCAACGAGGAGGGTCTCTTCCTTCTCGGCCGCTGCTTCATGAAGCTGCAGCGTTACGATCACGCCATCCGCGTCTACGACCATCTCATCTCCATGTTCCCCTCCAAGGAGGAGATGCCGGTCATCTCCCGGGAGGTGCAAATGACGCTTCTGGATGAGGGCATCGAGGTGGAAAAACTCCAGACCGACCTGCTCATCATGGAGAGCGAGCTCATCGACGCCCTCCCCCTCCAGGTCACCTGGCCGGAGATGCCGGACGAGCTGCGTGAACAGCGGCAGCAGCTCCTCGATCTCCGTCAGGGCCTGCTGCGGCGGATCCAGGAGGAGCGCGACCGCGTCAACCAACTCGCCGACGGAATGGAAGAGCTGCGCCGGATGACCCGGCGGAAACAATCGCGCATGGACTGGCGCGCCTATGCCGAGTTCGGCAAATCCCGCGCCCTCTTTATGCAGAGCATGCAGTAGGGCGGAGACCAGATGGGCACATCCTATGAGAAATAAAGCAAGAATACCAATACGGAAGATAGCAGCCTCCGCCCCGCATGGCCGGCGTCTGCCCCTGCAGCCCCTTTTGCTGCTGGCCTGCCTTCTTTTCCTGCCGGTCACAGGGCCGGCCGTCGGAAGCCAGATCCGGAACAGCGGTCAGATTGTCGATAAGGTGGTCCAGGCGAGCGGCGAGGATCTGGAAAAGCTCAACCGCATCATCCTCGAGCATGAAGGGCTGCTGCAGAAATATCCGGACAATGACTTCACCCCCACCGTACTCCTCCAGCTAGCCCAGCTCTACCAGCGTCACTCTGCGGCCCTCTTTCAGCAGCAAATGGAGCAGTACGAGAAGCAGCTTGAGGCCTTTGAGAAAAACGAGATTCTCGACGAGCCCGAAATTCCCCGCACCAACATGGAAAAAAGCATCAGCCTGCTCGAGCAGCTGGTGGAAAAATATCCCGGGGTGAGTTTTCGCGACAAGGCCCTCTACATGCTTGGCATGGCCTATCTGCAGCAGGGCAACCGCGTGCGGGCGCAGCTCTGCCTGGAGCGGATCATCAGTGAATTTCCCACCTCCGCCATCACCCTGGAGTCCCATTTCCGCATCGCTGAATTCTATTTCGACCGCCGCGAATACCAACCGGCCATCGAGCACTACAAACCTCTGCTCGAGAAATGGGACAACCCCTATTTTGACATGGCTCTCTACAAGCTCGGCTGGTCATACTACTCCCTCGGCGATTATCCCCATGCCATCACCAGCTTTATCTATCTGCTCGAGGACATGGCGCTGATCGAAAGGAGCGATTCTCAGCAGCTCAACCGCTCCCGGGCGGACCTGAGCTCGGAGGCCATCCAGTATATCGCCAGCTGTTATGCCGAATACGGCGGTCCGGCTGCGGCACAGAGCTTTTTCGCCAGCCGCACCGAAAAATCCTACACCCTGCCCATCCTCGTCCAGCTGGCCGCGCTCTACCAGAAGCGCGCCTACTATCCCGAGGCCATCGCCGCCCAGGAGGTTCTGCTCACCCTCTATCCCTTCTACGAGAATGCGCCCGAGGTCCTGCAGCAGATGGTCGACAATTATGAGGCGGACAGCCGCCCTGCCCAGGCCCTACTGACGCGCGAACGCATCGTGCAGCAGTTCGCCCCCGGGGGCTTTTGGCTGCTTCAGCACGCCTCGGGTCCCGTCCATGTCAAGGCCGACAGCCTCGCCCGTAATACCCTGCGCGGTCTGGGCATCCATCACCAGGCGGAGGCGCAGCGTAACGGCCGGGTGCGGGATTATCAGATCGCGATTGAAAAATATGAGGACTATCTCGAGAAATATGGAGCGGCCGCGGACGCTGCGGAGATTCACTATTTTCTGGCTGAATGCAACTATGGCCGGGCGGACTATGCCGCTGCGATCACGGCCTACACCGCAGTACTGACCCAATACGATACCACCCGCTACCGCCATGACGCCGCCTACAACCGCGTCCTCTGCCATTATCAGCTTCTCGGCAGCGACCAGGGCGGGGATTCCGCGGCTGTGGCCATCCCCGACTTTATCGGCAGCGGCGACACCCTGCGCCTGGCCGTCTCGCGCCCCTCCGAAAGCGGCCTCCTCCTGGCAGCCAACGAGTTCATCCGCCTCTTCCCGGAAAGCAAAAACCACGATCAGGTCCTGATGAAGCTTGGCGAGACCCTCCACGAGATGCACCATTATGCTGCGGCCGCGCGGGTCTACAAACATGTGGTCGATCTCGGGCCCGACCGTCCCTACTATCTGAGCGCAGCCCTCAACGCCGGCCAGTGCTATTTCGACGACAATCGTTTCGAGGAGGCCGACCGCTGGTTCACCTCCCTGCAGGAGCAGTTCCCCGACTCGGCCCATTATCGCGACCGGGCTGGCCGCCTCGGCACTCTCGCCAGGTTTAAAATCGCCGAGAAACTCGCCGCAGGGGGACGAAGCGAGGAATCCGCCCGCCTCATGCAGAGTGTGGCCATGGCCGCGAACGAAACTGCTCTGCGCGACCGCGCCCTCTTCGAAGCGGCCGCCCAATTTCAGAAACTCAAGAACAACCGCGAAGCCGCCCAGGCCCTGGAACAGCTCGCCGCCCAGCAGCCCCCCTCCGAACTCGCCGACGAGGCCCTCTACCGCGCCGCCGTACTGCGCGAGACCGAGGGTGAATGGCAGCTGGCCGTGCATGATTACCTCCTCCTCTGTGATACCTGGCCGGAGTCGAATTACGCCCAGCGCAGCCTGAAATCGGCGGCCATCTGCCAGGAAAACCTGCAGAACTGGGCGGAGGCGGAGAGGCTCTACAGCCGCTTCGCCCTCACCTATCCGGATTCCCTCACCGACCTGGTCGAGAGCCTGGCCAAGGCCGGTGAGATGGCCCAGAAAACCGGCGACTCCGCCGGCGCACGCCGCTATTATACCAGAGCCGTGGCGAGCTGGCGGGAGAACGGCCAGGCCGCCGCCGATATCGACCCCTATTATGTGGCCCAGGCCCAGTTCATGCTCGGCGAGATGCTCTTCAGCGAATATGAACAGATCTCTCTTCAGCCCCCCTTCGAGCGCAGCATGAAACGCAAGGTGGCCAAGTTCAACGAGGTCTTTGAGGCCTACAAGGAGACTCTCGAATTCCAGATCGCCGACTGGTCCACCGCCGCCTCCTACCGCATCGGCGCCTCCTTCGAGGAATTCGTCCGCGCCTTTATGACCTCGCCCCCGCCGCGGGGATTGAAGGGGGAGGCCCTCCAGCAGTATCAGGACAAGCTGGTTGAGGCGGCCAAACCCTACAAGGAGCGCGCCCTGGAAACCTATGCCAAGATGGTCGAACAGGCCCGGGCCAATGCCATCGAAAACAACTGGGTGAGCCGGAGCCGCGAGCGCCTGCAGGCCTTGCAGATCGAACTAGGGGTCGCTCCGGCTGCGGAGCCGCCTCCGCCCGCAAACACAGAGGAGACGACGCCGGCTAACCAGGAAGGAGCCACCCCTTCATGAGCCGCCGTACCACGCTGCCCATAGTCCTGCTGCTCCCCGCGCTGCTGCTGGCGGCCTCCTTCGGGACCGCTGACGCGCAAGAGCGGCCGTTCGATATCACCGACACCACCGCGGTGCTCTCGGCCCCGCGCACCGGCGAGCAGAATCCGGACCGGGACGGCACAGCGCTGTTCAACGACCTCAGCTCGGAGGCCTCTTCAACTGGTGCGCAGGATTCCCTGCGGCTGCTGGCGCCGCGCACCTCCCTGCCGGACTCGCTGCGGGAGGATGAGGAATCCTTCAAGCTCTTTCTCGACAAGATCGAGGTGGAGGGAAAACTGGAAAAACCCCAGGCCATCTTCATCATCCCCGGCAGCGATCCCGAGATTGACGATATCCAGATCCAGCGCTCCTTCTTCGAGGAGATCTTCCGCGTGGTGGAACCCGCCGGACGCATCGGCCTGAGACAAAAACCGTCATCCACTAGCAAACGCAAGGATGTTTTCCCCTGGTAAGGCAACTATGAGGAAGTAATGCAGCCTGATTATAAAAAACAGCGGCGGCAGCTGGAACAGACCCGCGCACAGTTGGCCGGACTCCAGAGTGCCCTGCTGGAACGTCTCTTCACCCTCTATCGCGACCACGGTTTGATCCGGAAACGGGCGGAGCTGCAGGACCCGGCCGTCCGCCAGCAGTGCCTGAGCCACCCCTTCGACTCGGTGACTCGCAGCGAGGTCGAGGTCATCGTCAGCCAGCTGCGTCCACTCGGCGAGGGCATGGCCCGCCTCAAGACGGAGATCGACCAGCTCGCCAGCCTGGAGGAGAAGGAACGCAGGGTGGTTTACGACCTGCCCCCGGCGCCGAAGCCGACTCCCCAGCAGATCTCCAGGAGCTACGGCGCTCCTGAACTCAAGCGCTACCGCCAGAAACACATGTCCTGGGCTCTCGGCATCGCCAGCATCATCGCCTTTTGCGGGGTCGGCATCTACTGGCTCACCGTCTACCTGCAGCCGGCCGAGTTGATCGAGAAAAAAGTGCGCATCACCAAATATATCGAGCTCGAGCCGCCCCCTTCCATCGCTGATGACCTCAACCAGCCCGCCGGTGGCGATAACCTGCTCGGTGGCAGCACCTCGGGGATCATCGGCGTGCTCGGTGTGATTGTGCCGGTCAGCGACAAGGACAAGAAAAACAACGGCATTGAATTTCTGGTCAGCGACAATTCGATCCAGGACCTTGACCGCCTGCTCTCCCAGGCCAAACTGCGCACCGGCAGCGGCGGCGGAACATATGGCGAAGGGGGCCTGGGTCTGGGATCGGGCCGGGGATCCGGCCGCGGCCGCAGCTCGGCCGACCAGGCCGAAGATCAGGTCGTCCTCGATGAGTTCAACGTCGCCGCGCTCGGCAATGTCGACCAGCTCATCACCGAAGCCAAGGGGGTCGAAACCGTCAAGCTGGAAAAACGCGGCCAGGTCAACATCCAGGCCCCGGGCGAGATCCGCGGCTCGGAAACCGCCCGCGTCCAGCGTTCGGCGGAATCGGTCATGGGGGTCATCAATGGCCAGCAGGCCCGCATGATGTACATTTATAACAAACACCTGCGCATCAATCCGGATATGCGCGGCAAGCTCAACATCGACCTGACCATCGAGGCGGACGGCGCTGTCTCCAATATCGCCGTCGTCGAAAGCAACATCGGCAGCGAGGAGTTCGTCCGTGAACTGCTCGGCCTGCTGCGCCGCCTCCGTTTTGAAAAAATCACAGAAGGTTCGGTCACCGTCAATCTGCCCCTGGTCTTTAACCGCACGGAATAGACGCCCCACATGCACGGAAAAACCGCCAGGCTCACCCGCATGGTGCTGCTCATCGCCATCGCCCTGATCGTTCAGATGATTGGACTGCCCCAGCCTTTCACCGGACCGCTGGTCAATCTCATGCTCGCCCTCACCACCCTGATCACGGGGACGCCCGGCGGCATCGCCCTCGGCTGCCTCACCCCCCTGATTGCGCTCATGCGCGGCCAGCTTCCCCCCCTGCTCGCCCCCTTCGTCCCCTTCATCCTGGCCGGCAACGCCCTCTACGTCCTTTTTCTGGGCCTCTTCTGTAAAAAGGGCTGCGGCCTGCCCCTGCGCTCGTGGCGGGCATGGCTCGGGGTGCTGCTCGGCTCGACCGCCAAGTTCCTTTGGCTCTTCGCGGCAGCGCGCCTGATCATGCCCCTGCTCCTCGCCCGGACCCTGCCCGAGCCGGTCATCGCCATGCTCACCTTTCCCCAGCTCATCACCGCCCTCATCGGCGGCGCACTCGCCCTGCTCTTCCACGCCCTGCTCGTCCGCCGGCGCATTCTTGCCATGCCGGCCTGAACCCGCCCCGGGCGAACATCCTTCTCCACACCATGCGCAGCGAAACCGCACTGCCGGCAGCAGCCTGCCCTGGCGCCGATTATCATCCCCAGACAAAAGACGGCCAGCAGCGCTGGGGGCGCGTGCTATTTTATTGAATGTTTGGTTTAATTTTCGTATTTTTCAGGTCAGCCAATTGTTATCCGCCCGGGGTTAAGGGAATCCATGTCCAACGCCATCGAGATTATCGGGGCGCGCACCCATAATCTGAAAAATATTTCCGTGACCATTCCCCGCAATCAGCTGGTGGTGATCACAGGGGTTTCGGGCTCGGGCAAATCGAGCCTGGCCTTCGACACCCTCTATGCCGAGGGGCAGCGCCGCTATGTCGAGTCGCTCTCGGCCTATGCCCGCCAGTTCCTGGAGAGGATGGAACGCCCGGATGTCGACCAGATCTACGGGATTTCGCCCGCCGTCGCCATCGAACAAAAGAACACCAGCCAGAGCTCCCGTTCAACCGTCGGCACTGCCACCGAAATCCATGACTATCTGCGTCTGCTCTACGCCCGCATCGGCCGCGCCTTCTGCCCCTCCTGCGGGGAGCCTGTGCGGCGGGAAGAGGTCAGCGACGTCGTCGAGCATTTGCACGGGCTGCCGTCGGGCACCCGCTGCATCATCACCTTCCCCCATCCCGCCGACGCCGCCAGTCTGGAGAGCCTGAGGGTGAAGGGCTACCACCGCTACCTTGACGGGGGCCGGACCCTCGCCTTCGATGAGGCCCCCCCGGAGGGGGAGCGCATCGACGTCATCGTCGACCGGCTCATCACCGCTGCGGAGATAAGCAGCCGCGTCGCCGATTCAGCCCACCTCGCCTTCGAGATGGGCAAGGGGCATCTCGACCTTCATTTTTCCGAGGGCCCGCCGCAGCCCTTCTCCGAGGGTTATGAATGCGCGCGCTGCGGCATCGTCCTGCCCGAACCGCAGCCCGGCCTCTTCTCCTTCAACCACGCCACCGGCGCCTGCCCGGTCTGCAATGGCTTTGGCGACATTATCACCATCGATGAGGAGCTGGTCGTCCCCAACCCCGAAAAGAGCATCGCCGCGGGGTGCATCGCCCCATGGAGCACCCCCAGCCACCGCGAACTCCATGAACAGCTCATGCACATCGCCCCCCGTCACGGCATCGACATTTACGCCCCCTATGCCGAGCTCAGTCCGGAGGCCCGGGAGATCATCTGGAAGGGAGTCGATGACTTTCCCGGCATCGCCGCTTTTTTCGGCTGGCTCGAGAGTAAAAAGTACAAGATCGGGGTGCGCGTTTTCCTCAGCCGCTATCGCGGTTACGTCACCTGCGCCGCCTGCAAGGGAGCTCGGCTGCGGCCCGAGGCCCTCAACTTCCGCATCAATGACGCCACCATCGCCGACCTCAACCGCAAATCCCTGCAGGAGGTGCTGCACTTTTTCAGAACCATCGAGCTGAGCCCGTTCGAGTCGGCCATCGCCGGCCAGATCCTCAAAGAGCTTCTCAGCCGCCTCAGCTACATCGATACCATCGGCATGGGCTATCTGACCCTCGATCGCCGGACCGGCACGCTCTCGGGAGGAGAGTTCCAGCGCATCAATCTCGCCACCGCCCTTGGAGCCCAGCTGGTCGGATCCCTTTACATCCTCGACGAGCCCACCATCGGGCTGCATCCGCGCGACAGCGCCAAACTGGTCGAGATCCTCAAGGCCCTGCGCGACATCGGCAACACTGTGGTCGTGGTCGAACACGATCGCGAGATGATGCGCCAGGCCGACCAGATCATCGACCTCGGTCCCGGCGCAGGCGAAAATGGCGGCGAGGTCATCTTCAGCGGCTCCTTCGACGAGATCCGCATCGATGGCCGTTCGCTGACCGGGGCCTATCTGCGCGGCAACCGCATGATCCCCCTGCCGGACCGGCGGCGCCCGCTGCGTGCACCCGGGCTGCAGATCAGGGGGGCAAGGGAGCACAACCTCAAGAACATCGATGTCGATATTCCCCTCGGGGGCATGGTGGTGATCACCGGGGTCTCGGGCTCCGGCAAGAGCACCCTGGTCCATGATGTCCTCTACGCCGGAGTGATGAAGAAAAAGGGGGGGTGGAAAAAGCGGGTGGGGCGCTTCCGCAGCCTGAGCGGGGAGGAGCTGATCGACGAGGTGGTGATGGTCGATCAGTCGCCCATCGGCCGCACCCCGCGTTCCAACCCCGCCACCTACGTCAAGGCCTTTGATCCCATCCGCCAGCTCTTCGCCGAAACCCATCGCGCCCGCGTCCGCGGCCTGAAATCGGGGGCCTTTTCCTTCAATGTGCCCGGCGGACGCTGCGAAACCTGTGAGGGCGCCGGCGTGGTTCGGGTGGAGATGCAGTTCCTCGCCGATCTGCTCCTCGAATGCGACAGCTGCGGCGGCAAACGCTACCGCCGCGATATCCTCGACATTCAGTATCGCGGCAGAAACATCTCCGAGGTTCTCAACATGACGGTCAACGAGGCCCTCGATTTCTTCGACCACGAACACGCGGTGACCAAAAGGCTGAAGCTGCTCAAGGAGGTCGGCCTGGGCTATCTCAAACTCGGCCAGCCGGCCACAACCCTCTCCGGGGGCGAGGCCCAGCGCGTCAAGCTGGCGGCCCACCTTGGCGATCCCAAACGCAAGCAGGTCTTCTACATCTTTGACGAACCGACCACCGGCCTCCACTTCGACGACGTCGCCACCCTGCTGCACTGCTTCAACGCCCTCATCGCTGCAGGCCACTCGGTGCTGGTCATCGAACACAACCTCGATGTCATCAAATGCGCCGACTATATTATCGACCTCGGCCCCGAAGGTGGAGAGGCCGGCGGCTATGTCGTCACCCGAGGCACCCCTGAGGAGGTTGCGGCCACCTCAGCCTCCTTCACAGCGCACTATCTCAAACCCTTGCTGGTAAAATCCTGATAAAAATAGATTGCATAGGGCTAAAATTATTTCTATTTTTTATCCGTTTTATTGGAAAGCTAATCGCATCAGAACAAACCCTTGCATATGGGTATCCATACTTATTGTGCTCCTCCTGCTCGCTGCAGCGGAGAGCACCCCGGCTTCCCCCGCGGATGCCGATTCCACAGGGGAAGAGCAGCCCTCCTGGCGCGGCGGTGTGGAAATGGCCATGACCAACAACTACCTTTGGCATGGCCTCTCCGTCAACAAGGGCGCGATATCCCAGCCCGCCGCATGGCTGACACTAAACGGGGTGACACTCTATCTCTGGAGCAGCTGGACCCTCAGCAATCCAGCCAACGATATCAAACGTTCTGAAATCGAGGCCGCGCTTATCCATGAATTCAGCCTTGAAAATCTGGATTTTGAGGTCTATTTCAACTATTATAAATACATTGATCAACCGGATGATCCAGACACCGGCGAGGCAGCCCTGATCATCAGCCGCCCCTTCGGCCTCGTCAGGACGAAACTCTCCCTCTTCTGCGATGTCGTCGAGTATCCTGGAGCCCTCTATGCGGAACCGGCCCTGGAGGTGGAGAAGGAATTCAGCGAAGCCTGGTCGGCCTTCGCTGCTGTTACACTCGGGCTGGGATCAAAAAAGTTCAACACCGTCTACTGCGGGCTCGAGAGTGCAACCATTAACATGCTCTCCCTGGACGGACGGGTTTCCCGCACCCTGACGTCGGGGCTCTCTCTGCAGCCCTGGTTTCAATACAATTTTACCCTCAACCATGAGCTTAAAAACTCTCTGGGTAAATGGAACGGCTGCATCGGATTCACAGCGGGGAAGGAGCTCTAGGCTGCAGCCGTTAAATGTTCCCATCGTTATGGCCGTAGCCGTCTTCGGCTGGGGCGGTAGCCGTTTCACATCAATCCGTTTGGAGGAAACCTAAATTGAATAAAACAAATCCTCTGGTTCCGAAGCGCATGTTTTTCACCAAGGGTGTCGGCTATCACAAGAACAAGCTGCAGAGCTTTGAGCTTGCCCTGCGTGATGCCGACATCGAAATCTGCAACCTGGTCACCGTCTCTTCTATCTTCCCGCCCGACTGCAAGATCATCAGCCGCGCCCAGGGCATCAAGCTGCTCTCGCCCGGGCAGATCACCTTCGTCGTCATGGCGCGCGAGGCCACCTGCGAGCCGAACCGCCTGGTCTCGGCCGCCATCGGTCTGGCCACTCCCAAGGACTCCAATCAGTACGGTTACCTGAGCGAGCACCATGGCTTTGGCGAAACCATGAAAAAATCGGCCGATTTCGCCGAAGACCTCGCCGCCACCATGCTCGCCTCCACCCTCGGCATTGAGCTCGACCCCGAGGTCGCCTGGGACGAACGTAAAAAGGAGTACAAAGTCGACCAGAAAAACAACTTTGTCAGCCGCAGCATCTGCCAGTCGGCTGAAGGCCACAAGGTCGGCCTCTGGACCACCGTGCTGGCCGCTGCTGTTCTGATCATGGAATAGAGTGCCCCGCACAGGATGTTACCCATTGATGGCGCCTCCACCGGACAGCCTCCGGCGCGCGCCATTCTCGTTTCCGCTCTCGTCACTGCCACCGGCCTCACCATCTCTAAACTGCAAGGGAGCCTATGCATCTCCAACGACCCTCCTACTTTCATGACGCGCCCGACATCATTCCAACCCGCGTCAAGCGCAATCAGACCATCTCCGACCTCGTTGAGGCCCTGGGAGCCACCTCATTTGAGGCGCGCAACGTCTATCGCGGCGCCAACCTCTTCAAGCGCATGGTCCATGACGGCGACACCATCTGGCTCGGCATCGCCGGGGCCGGCATCGCTGGCGGTATGGGCGGCATGGTCATCTCTCTGCTCGAAGCCGGATTCATCGACATCATCTGCTCAACCGGCGCCCAGGTCTATCACGACCTCCACTTCGCCTTCGGCCTGCCGGTCAAGGCCATCAGTCCCCTGGCCAATGACGACGAGCTGCGCGCCGCCGGGGATACCCGCATCTACGATATCGGCATCCGCGAAAAGGAGACCCTCGAAGCTCAGGACGAACTCATCCGCCGTTTTATCGTCGAGCGCTATGACCGCCTCAAGGGTAAGGCTCTGAGCAGCTGGGAGTTCAACTACGAAATGGGCCTCTGGGTCGCCGAGACCGCCCCCCATCCCGAGCTGAGCTTCGTCGCCGTCGCCGCCCGTGCCGGGGTGCCCATTTTCTGGGACTCGCTCTCGAACCACTCCATCGCCATGAACCTGGCCCGCACCGACCGCGAAGGCTACCCGGTGGTGCTCTCCGGCCAGAGGGACATCTTCGACTCGGCCGCGATCAGCTACGGCGCCAACGGCACCGGTTTTGTCGAACTGGGCGGCGGCGGACCCAAGAATTTTATCCAGCAGACCGGGCCCACCATCAGCCAGATCCTCGGCGTCGAGTTCGAGGGGGCCGATCGCGGCCTGCAAATCGGCACCGCCGTCGAGCGCGAGGGCAGCCTCTCTTCCTGCACCTTCAGCGAGGCGGTCACCTGGGGCAAATACCGCTCCACCGGCGATGACAAGCTGGTGCAGATCTGGGGTGAATACTCCGTCATCTTCCCGATCCTGACCGCCTTCGTCCTCGACCAGTGTCCGAACCGCCCCCACAAGCAGATTGTCGGCCATATGCCGGCCCTGATTGAAAAACTGGCGGGCGCATGATGAGGTTGAATGCCAACCCCTTTCTCGCTCCCGAGCCGGAATTCACCGCCTACGAGTCCGCAGCCGTGGCCGTCCTCCCCTTCCCCTATGAGGGCGGGGTCTCCTACGGCCACGGCACCGGAGCCGCCCCCCGTGCCATCCTCGAGGCCTCGGCCTATGTCGAATTCTACGACGAGGTCCTCAAGGCCGAACCCTATCGCATGGGCATCACCACCCTTGCCGCACCGGCTATTCCAAAAAGTCCCGAGGGGATGATCAAAACCCTCTACGAAAAAAGCAGCGCTCTGCTCAGGGACGACAAGTTCATCGTTGTTCTCGGCGGGGATCATTCCATCTCCAGCGGCTTCTTCAGGGCCCTGCTCGAAAAGTACGGCCGCCTCTCCTGCATCCAGCTCGACGCCCATTCCGACCTGCGCGAAGAGTACGAGGGCAGCCCGCTCAGCCACGCCAGCGTCATGGCACGCATTCGCGAGATGACCCCCCATGCCCTGCAGCTCGGCATCCGCGCCCAGTGCATCGAGGAGGCGCAGGCCATCGCCGCCCACAACTGGCCGGTGTGCACCATGCACGACTACCGCAAGCGGCGCTTTGACGTCGACGCCGCCCTGGCGGCCTTGCCCGATCCGGTCTTCGTCACTGTGGACCTCGACGCCTTCGATCTGAGCGTGATCCACAGCACCGGCACACCCGAGCCGGGGGGCTTTACCTGGGATGAGGGGCTGGAACTGCTGGAAAAGATTTTCATGCGGAAAAATGTGGTGGGATTCGACCTCGTCGAGCTCTCCTATGACGAGGCGGATCGCAATTCGGCCTTTTGTGCCGCTCGTCTGGCCTACAAGATGCTCGGCTTTAAGCTCGCTGCCGGGGTGGCGCGCGGGCTTCTGACCTGGCCGGAGAAGCCGGCCGGCCCCCTCTTCAAATAGCAGATCTCGCCAGGGACGGCCGCTGACGGCGGCCGTCTGTACTTCCTCCCCATCCGGCTACCTCTCTATCCCCTTCACCTGCAGAAACAGCCGGCCACTGATGCAGTCGTTGATGACTTTCCGGCGCTACTCCTGTACGATCCCGTTCTTGCGCAGAAATAGGCGGATGGCCGCATAGCAGCCGAGCAGGTCCTGCCGGTTAAAGCCGCCGTGGCCGCCGCCGCTGACCGTCACCAACCGGTTGGGCACGCCCGCCTTGTCGAGGGCGGCGTGCAGGCGCTGCGCCTGGGTGTAAGGCACCACCTTGTCGGCATCGCCGTGGATAGTGAGCACAGCCGGGGCTCCGGCCGCCACATGGGTCAGGGGCGAGAGCTGGCGAGCCAACTCCTCGCGGTTGGGCAGGCTGCCGAACCATTCGATCGTATAGTGTTTGGCGTTGATCCCCTCGAGCACATCGTTGACATCACTGATGCCGTACCAGTTGATCACCGCGGCGGCCTTGACCGGCGGCTCAACCCCGTCCACCCAGCGGTGGCTCTCCGCCGAGGGGCACTGCCGGTCGAAGGGGGAGCCCTCGGGCAGCAGGGCGGTGATCAGCGCGAGATGTCCGCCCGCCGAATGGCCGGTTAAGACAATGCGGTTGGGATCAAGGGAATATTCGCCGGCATGCAGCGCCAGCCAGCGCAGGGCGCAGCGGCCGTCCTCGACCGCAGCCGGGGCGGGCGCATGGCGCGCCAGCCGGTATTCGACGTTGACCGCCGCCCAACCCATCGAGAGCCAGGGCAGGAGGTAAAGCGTATTGCGCTCCTTCATACCCTCGACCCAGCCACCGCCGTGAAAGTAGACCACCACAGGCACCGGCTTGCTCCGCTCCAGCGGCAGATAGAGGTCGAGCTTGAGCTCCATGTTGCTGGCCGTGGCATAGGTGAGGTTGGGGAGGATGGTGTAGGTTGGGGCGACATAATCCATCCAGACGGCGGGGTGCTCCTCCTGGGTTACGCCCGGGCGGGCGATCGCCAGCAGGATGAAGATGAACCAGGTGGAATGTTTGCCGGTCATTTTTCCTCCTTTCCGGCAGCGCTGCCGTTCCCGTGGCGGGCCAGGATCGCCTTGACCTCGTCGATCGGCAGGGCTTCGACAGTGGCATAGGCTCCCGACTGGGTGGTGGCGCGCAGCAAAGAGTTGTAGATCGCCTCAACGGTGGCATCAACGGCCGCTTCAAAAAGGGGATTCATCTGGCTGTTGCCGACTTCCGGCCCGGCTGCA